>DASYLW010000504.1:0-10658 GCA_036009385.1 Caballeronia sp. | reverse complement strand
CATCGACCGGGATATCTTCGGCGCGCTCAGCGCCAACCACCATTGAATCCAGTTCGCGCGTGAGCAGCTTCGACTGCTCGGCTTGATCTTCCGGAGCGGGCACACCGTCCTGCGCCTGCGTTAGATTGTCGCGGATGACGGTCAGCGCGCGCTGCACGGGCTGCGCCGCGTGCCCCGCGGCGGATTTTCCAACCGATTGCAGCAACGGCCCCGCCGCGGTGATCTGCGACGCGAGCACGTGACTGCGGATCAGCAGGTCGTTGAGCTCAGGCACGAACTTTTGGTGCGCTTTCGGTTCGAGCATCATGCGCTGAAACGCCTGGCCGAGATTTGCAAACGCTATATGCACGTTCTTGCGCGCTAGGCGATAGCGGAAGTCGCTGTCGAGCGCTTCCGCTGCAATGGCTGCCGCCGCGGAGGCGCCTGAAATGGCGGTCGCGGCCGCGCTTTCGCCGGTTGCGGTTTTTTTCTTCGATGCCGCCGCCGGACGACTGCTGCCCGGTTCGGCGACGGCCGGTTGATCTGAATTTTTCGCTGTCGCGCCCGCGAGCGTCTGGGCCGGACCGTCCACTGGCTTCACGGGCGCAGGCGGTTGCGCTTCGCCAGATGTAGTCGTGGCTGACGCAGCGACCGCTTGCCTGTGGAAGTTGGCGGCAATTTCGTCGTTCGCGATCCCCGCTGCGTTGCTTCCGTTCAATACCGCCGTCTCCGCCGAAGCGGTTGCCTGGTTGCTGACAACGGGTGAAAGCCCATCGCCGTCTTCACTTGCCAAGCCGGGGGAAATATTCCCCGCTGCCGCGAGTTCCGTTTCGCCCGCTTCCACCCTCGCAAGCGCGGTCGTTGCTGCTTGCGCTGTTCCGGCGTTGGCATCGGCGAACAGATTGGCGTCAGCCGTGCTCTTCACTTCAGCCTGAGCAGAGGGCTTACCGGTCCACCACCAGCTGGCCTCAAGATAATTGCGCATTGCGCCGATCATGTCGCGCACCTGCTTGCCCATCAGCCGGTATTCCCAGTATGGAAACAGATGGCTGGCGGCAATGGCGATGGCGCATCCGACGGCGGTGTCAATGGCGCGCTCGCCGATCAGCCGCATGCCACCCGGCGCAAGCAGGTGCAGCATCAGCAAGACATAAGCCGACGTGAACACCACGCTCGCCGTGTAATTGAACAGCAGCAAGCTGTAGCTCATGACCATGCAGGCGAACATGGCGACCAGCAATACGTGCGGGTCCTTCACCACCAGGATCAGCCCGACGCACGCCGTGCAGCCGATAGCGGTGCCGATGATCCGCTGCACGTTACGCTGTTTGGTGAGCGAATATCCGGGCTTGAGAATGATGACAGTCGTCATCACGATCCAGTACGCATTGGTGAGCGGGAGCAGCCGTCCGAGCCAGAACCCGATGCCCACTGCAATGGTTACGCGCAGCGCGTGCCTGAAGCTCGGCGAGGCCATGGTCAGGTTCGAGAAAATCTGCATGAACGGCACGCGCCGGCTCGACACAAAACGCGACAAGGTTGGATCGACGCGAATCACCGTTTCCGTAATGCCCGGATCATGTCGCGTCTGGCGACGCATTTTGTCGATCAGCCGTGTCGCACTCCAAAGTCTCCTGAAGGCGGCGGACACGGCCGAATACGCTTCCGGATTTTTCTGCGGGACATCGTGCCGGCGCATCTGATCGAGCTCGTATTCGATCGCGCGCAACTCGGCCTTCACGTTGATTCGTGCGCGTGCCGGCCGGTTTTGCAGCACGGCCAGGCCGATGTCCTCGAGATCGAGCGCCGTCTTTCTCATCAGGTCGCGATAGAAGATCAGGATGTCCTGCCCGCCGAAGGTGTTGCGCACGAGCGGGTAATCGGTGTGTGCCCCCACGAACATCTCGTGAAGGTCGACCACGTTGATGAAGAGGTTGAAAAGCATGACGCGGCGGGCATCGAGCTTGCCGCTTCTCAGTTTCGGCAGGTTGCGCAGCACGATGTCGCGCGCCGCATCCTGGCGCTCGACCGCCGCGATCTGATTTTCGATCAGCTTTCGGTAACACTCGTCGAGATTGGCGTCCAGATCGTAAAAAGCTGAGCGCGCGAGCAGATATTCGGCGCATCTGAACACGCTCTCGGCCAGCGCCTGGCGCTCGATGCGATAGACGAGCAAACGGCTGACAAAGGTCGCCCAGTAGGTGTACCAAAGGCCGCCAAGCAGGATCCATGAAGCATTGACAAGCGCCTGCATGGGCGTGAAATGCTCCTCCAGCGTCACGATCATCATGAACAGCGTGGCGAAGCTGATTTGCGGCCAGCGGTTGCCGTAGACCACCACCAACGACAGCACGAAGGTGAGCGGCACGACGGTTAGCCATAGGGTCAGCACGTTCGCGCTTGCGATTCCGGTAGCAAGCGCCGACAAAAAGCCGATGACCGTACACGCCAGCATCTCGTTGTGCTTGTACTTCAAGGGCCCTGGCATGTCGACAACGCTCGCGCCCAGTGCACCGGTCGCAATGGTGAAGCCGAGTTCACGATTATGAAACACGGTCAACATGAGGATGGCGGGCAGCGACACGCCGAGCGCGATCCGCAAGCCACCGAAGAAGTACTGGCTATAAATAAATTTTCTGATTTCTAGCGAGTAACGCATCGACTTCCTAATTTGCTGCCCGAGTGTCTTCAGGGTGTCTCGGGTGTCTCGGGTGTTTCAAGTCCCGCCATGGTCTTGGCATGCCATATTGGCGCACCCGGACCTGACTTAATGTGGCTTCGAGTCTAACCCAACTCGACGGCATCCAAACCTAGGCCGTTCGGACGAATGCCGGTTAAGAACGGCCTTTGCTATCCTGTTGTTTCACTAGGCGACTCGTCCGTTGCCTTGGCCGAACGCGCCGTTGCCTTTCAAGCCCAACTAGCAGGATCCATGCTCGAACTTTTCTACTCGAATCGCCATGAAACGCTGTCGCAGGCGCTGCTCGACGACGTCGCCGCGTTCGCGCTGAATGGCGGCGATCCGTTCGCGCGCCAGACGATCATCGTGCCGAGTGCGGCGCTGCGCCGCCGGCTCGAGCTGGACATGGCCGCGCGCTTTGGCATCTGTGCAAACGTGGACCTGTGTTATCTCGCGCAGTGGTTGTGGGCCAGGATCGGGGGCATTTTGCCCGTGCCCGAGCATTCACCGTTTGCGCCCGACCGGCTGGTGTGGCGCTGCTTCCGGTTGCTCGGTGCTATGACGGAGGCGGCGCCGGAGAGCTCGTCACGGCTGCGTGCCTACCTCGACGCCGCCGACGACTCCATGCGTTACGAACTCGCGCGCCGTATCGCAACGGTGTTCGATCACTATCTGACGTACCGGCCGGAATGGCTGCTGCATTGGCAGGTTGGCGGGTCGATCCTGGCGTCGGCTGGCGGGGCGATCGACGCAAACGGTCCGCGCCTGCCGAACGCCACAGAAATCCAGCGCGAGGACGAGCGCTGGCAGGCCTCGCTATGGCGCGCGCTGCTCGCCGACCTCGCACAGAATGCCGGCGCTCAAGATCCCACGCCGCCCGCGTACCGGTTTTTGACCGAATCGCCGAAACTCGATCTCGACGCCGTGATGAAGGCCGAGTGGCCGGAGCGCGTGAGCGTGTTCGCGCTGCCGACCATGCCGCCGTTGCATATCGCGTTGCTGCGCGAGTTGTCGCGATGGATCGACGTCCGTATCTATGCCATCGATCCGTGCCGCGAGTTCTGGTTCGACATCGTGAGCGAGGCGCGGGTGGAGCAGCTTGAACTGGCGGGGAAGCTGGATTTTCAGGAGGTGGGCCATCCGCTGCTCGCCGAATGGGGCCGCCAGACGCAGGCGCAACTGCATATGCTGCGCGAGCTGACGGAGAGCGCGGCGTCACGGGAAGCCAGTCATTTCGAGGAGAATCCCGCGCCCACATGGCTTGCCCACGTGCAGAACGCGATCCTCAATTTGAACGAGGTTGAAGCGCCTGACGAAGCGCTCGAACCAGGTATCGAAATTCATGTGTGCCATAGCTTGTCGCGGCAGCTTGAAGTGTTGCACGACCGTTTGCTGGGCTGGTTCGACGAGATCGATGGGCTGCGGCCCTCGGATGTGCTCGTGGCGTTTCCGGATCTCGCGGCGGCGGGTCCGCTGATCGATGGGGTGTTTGGCACCGCACCCGCTGGTGTGGCCGGCGAGCGCAGGCGGATTCCGTACCGGATTACGGGTCTGCCGCCTTCGCAGGCAAACCCCGTCGCGCGCGTATTGCTCGACTGGCTGGCGTTGCCCGAACGCAGCGTGGGCGCGCCCGATCTGATCGAATGGTTGCGAGTCGACGCGGTCGCGGCGCGTTATGGCATAGACGCCGTCGCGCTGGAAACTGCGCAGACGTGGCTTGCAGCGGCCGGCGCCCGGCGCGGGCTCACGCCGTCGGCCGTCACTGCCGCGGACGTGCCGGCGGCCCGTCACACATTCTCCGATGCCCTCACGCGGCTGTTCCTCGGCTATGCGCTGCCCGACGGCGGAGCGCCTGTCGACGAATGGTTGCCGGTTGGCGGCGCCCAGGGGTCGGATGCGGAATTGCTCGGCCGGCTGACACGGTTTATCGACGACATTGAAGCGTTCGGCGAACGTATAGCCACACCGCGTACGCCGCGGGCCTGGACGCACTTGCTGCTCGATGCGCTCACGCAGTTCTTCGATTCCGGCCTGCCATTCGCGGACTCAATTGCCGACGTCCGTTCAACACTCGATGCACTGATGCTTCGCATGAGCGAAGGCGCTGTCGACGCTGAAATTGCCGCCGACGTTTTGCGATCGGCACTCACCGACGCACTCGACGACGCTGCGCGTGGCGGCGTCCCGTGGGGCGGCGTGACGTTTTCGTCGCTGACGAGCTTGCGCGGCTTGCCGTATCGCGTGATTTGCCTGCTCGGCATGGACGACGGCATGTTGCCGAGCCTCGCGCGCGCCGACGAATTCGACCTGATGGCGAGTTTCGGCAAGCTCGGTGACCGGCAGCGCCGTGACGACGAACGCAATTTGTTCCTCGACTTGCTGTTGTCGGCGCGGGACCGTTTGATGATCGCCTACACGGGCCGCAGCATTCGCGACAACGCCGCGCTGCCGCCTGCCGCGCTGATCGACGAATTGCTCGACTATGTGGAGGAAACGGTGGCGGGCGAGGGTGCATCGCCGAACGAGCTTGCTAGCGCGCGCAGCCGCTTCGTGTTCGAGCATCCGTTGCAGCCGTTCGCTCCCGAGTACTTCAGCGCGCCGTTGTTCACCTACGAGCCCGAGCGCGCGGAACTGGCGCAGGCGCTCGCGCTTGGCAAGATCGAACCGTCAATGAAGTTCTTTAGTGAACCGTTGCCGGCAGAAGAGCTGGAACCGGTCGCATTCGATGACTTCGAGCGTTTCTGGCGTCATCCGGCACGCGCTATCTTGCGTGATCGGCTCGGCATCTCGCTCTTCGACGCTGAGACCGAACTCGGCGACACCGAACCGTTCGAGCTCGAATATCCGGGCCGTGCCGCGCTGGCCGATCGGGTGCTGCCCGCGCTGCTTGCGCTCAACGCTGACAACGAAGCGCGCGGGCTCGATCGTGCGAGGCGGGTCGCGCGTGCGAGTCCCGAAATGCCGGGCGGCGCGACGGGCGGTGTGTGGCAATCGCGGGAAATTGGCGCATTGCATTCGCTTGCCAATCGGGTGCGGGTCGCGACGGAAGAAGGCACGGCGCGATTGCCGTTCACGCTTGACATCAAGCCACATTGGCCGGATGCCGAGTTGTTCGGCCGTCACGACGCTACGTTGCAAGCTGACGCATTGCGGCCGCTGCAGTTTCACGGCACGTTGAATTTGCTTACCGATGAAGGTCAGGTCATTTACCGATACGACGCGCCGCGCGCCCGCGACTACCTCTCTGCATGGCTTGCGCATCTGGCCTATTGCGCCGCGTTGCCTGATGGTCCACGCCGCACGGTGTGGCACGGGCGCGGCGCGCAATCGAGCGGGTTCGAACTGACGCCCGTCGACGATCCTCGCGCGCACCTGGCATCACTCGCTGCGCTGTATCGCGCCGGGCGGCGCTTGCCGCTGCGGTTCTTTCCGAAGAGCGCCTGGACGTGGGTCAAGGAGAGTGAGTCCAAGGCACAGGGCGTGTGGATATCGGACCGGACGCGAGGCGAATCCGACGATCCCGCGTTGCGCATCGCGTTTCGCGGCGCTGAACTCAGACTCGATGAGACCTTTGCCACGTTGGCGAGGATCGTTTTCGAGCCGTTGATCCAGCACATGCGGAGCGACGCATGACGCACATCGAATCAACCACGCTAACGACCGACATGACCGACAAGACCGACATGACCGACATGACCGACACGGCCGACACGGCCGACACGGCCGACGAACTCGACGTCTTCGAATGTTCGCTCGACGGCGTGAACCAGATCGAAGCGTCAGCGGGAACGGGCAAGACGTGGAACATCTGCGCGCTGTATGTTCGGCTTCTGCTGGAAAAGAAGCTCGCCGCGGACGCAATTCTGGTGGTCACGTTTACGAAAGCAGCGACCGCTGAATTGCATGAACGCATTCGCTCGCGGCTGGTCCAGATCGCGCACGCCATGGAAACCGGTGATACCGCGGGTGACGCATTTTTGGAGCGCCTGTTCGAGACTACGCTCGAACGCATTGATCCTGATGAAGCGCTCAAGCGCATCAGGATTGCCCTGCATACCTTCGATCAGGCCGCCATCCACACGATCCACGCGTTCTGCCAGCGTGCATTGCAAGAGGCGCCGTTCGCTGCAAGCATGCCGTTTGCATTCGAGCTGGAAGCTGATGACAGTGCATTGCGCTTCGAGATGGCTGCGGACTTTTGGCGTGAACGGGTCGAGCCGGCGGCAGCGCGGGATACATCGTTCGCCGCGTGGCTTGTTAGCAAGGGCGCAGGACCGGCATCGCTCGACGCGCAGCTTTCGCGCCGGCTGAAAAAACCGCTTGCCACGTTGCGCTGGGGTGAGTCGGAGTTCGCCCATCGCGAGGACGCGCAAGCGTTGTTCGATACGGCGTGCGCGGTGTGGCATGCCGAACGCGACGCCATCATGCAGTTGCTGATCGACGCCGAAGCGAAGCTCAGCAAGACCACGCACAAGCGCACGCTGATCGACGCGGCAATTGCTGCGTGGTCCGACTATTTCGCCGACAACGATTGTCACGCCGCACCGCCGAAAGAAGCGCTGAAGCTCACGGCGAGCGCGTTGAAGAAAGGCACGAAGGTGAAGAACGAGCCACCGTCGCATCCGTTCTTCGATCACGCCGAGACGCTTGCCGCAGCCGCTGCCGCCGCGGAAGCGGCGCAGCGCGCGGCATGGCTTGGCATCGTGCGCGAGTGGCTCGACTACGCGCCGCTGGAACTGGCGGTGCGCAAGCGGACGAGGCGCGTGGTGTCGTTCGACGACCTGCTGTCGAATCTGTATCAGGCGCTGGATGCCAATCCGTGGCTTGCCGATGCACTTCGGGCACGTTATCCGGCAGCATTGATCGATGAGTTCCAGGACACGGACCCGCTGCAGTTCGCCATCTTCAACAGCATCTTCGCGCCGCAGGGGCCGTTGTTTCTGGTCGGCGATCCGAAGCAGGCCATCTACAGCTTTCGCGCCGCCGACCTGCATACGTATTTGACGGCGCGCAAGCGGGCGTCGGCGAGATATACGCTCGCGGTCAACCAGCGCTCGACTGAGCCGATCATCGATGCCTGCAACCGCATTTTCGGTGCGAACCCGGCGGCGTTCATCCTCGACGGATTGACTTACCAGCCGGTGCGCGCAGGCACGCGCGAGCGCAGGCCGTTCAACGACAACACAGCGTCGGCCGCGTATTCCGATACCGCCGACTTCTGCGTGTGGATGTTGCCTCAGGGCGATTCGGCGCTGTCGAAAACGAACGCCAACCGCCAGGCGGCGGAGGCCTGTGCGGCAGAGATCGTGCGTTTGCTGCGAGGCGCTCAAAACGGCGAGGTAACAATAGGCGACAAGCCCCTGTCTCCCGGCCAGATTGCTGTGCTTGTGCAGACGCATCGGCAGGGCAGCCTCGTGAAGCGGGTCCTCGCAAGCTGGGGCGTGGGCAGTGTGGAACTGGCGCAGGCGTCGGTGTTCGGTACGTTCGATGCTGAACAGATCGAGCGATTGCTGGCTGCCATCGATACCCCCGGCGACTTGCGTCGCTTGCGCGCGGCGCTCGCAACGGACTGGCTCGGGCTTGATGCCGCCGCGTTGTGGAACATGGAGCATAGCGAAGCCGTTGAAGGCTCCGCCGCAATCGATGCCATGAGCTGGGTCGAACGTTTTTCGCGCTACCGGATGCTGTGGCACGAGCGCGGTTTTGCGGTGATGTGGCGCACGCTCGCGCGCGAGCTGCTGCTCGCGCAACGGCTGGTTGCCGGGCCGGACGGCGAGCGCCGCCTGACCAACGTCAATCATCTCGCCGAGTTGATCCAGGCGCGTGGCGCAGTGCACCCTGGCATTGCGCCCACGCTGCGCTGGCTGGCCGCGCAGCGCGCGGAGCAGGGCGGCGGGGAAGATGCGCAGTTGCGTCTTGAGTCCGATCGCAATCTTGTGCAGATCGTCACGGTGCACAAATCGAAGGGCCTGGAATACGCGGTCGTGTTCTGTCCGTTCCTCAACGATGGTGCGTTGCGCGACCCGCCGTCCACAGGACTGCCCGATGCCCGCGAGTATCACGACGACGGCACGGCCGTACTGCATTATGGCTATACGGACGAAGAGGGTGAGCGCGCGTCCGCGCTCGCCACGCGCGAGCAGGCGGCCGAACGCGCCCGGCTCGTGTATGTGGCGCTCACGCGCGCTGTGTACCGGTGCTACGTGGTTGGAGGGGTGTATCTGATCGGAAAATCAGCGAAGGAATCGCGGCGCAGCGTGCTGAACTGGCTGGTTGCGGGCGCTGGCCATGTGTTCGGCGATTGGCTCGCCGAGCCACCCGAAGAAGACGATGTAACTGGAAGTTGGCAAGCGCTTGGGACGGGCTCCATCTCCGTCGAGCCCTTGCCGGTGATCGACGTCCGTGAACCGCTCGTGGTGAAGCGCGACGCGGGTTTCGCGCCGCAATCGCGAACCAGCCGTCGCGTACTGCGTGACAGTTGGCGGACTGCCAGCTTCAGCTCCATGATCTCCGCTGGCGCGCGAGAGGAATCGAATCAGGCCCAGCCCGCAGATGAACGTCCTGACCACGACGAGCGTATCGATGCAATCGCGGCGCTGACACCGGTGACGGCAATCGAAACGCCGTTGCCTCCGGTCCAGCTCGCCGCGGACGATATCCTCTTGTTCCCACGCGGCCCGTCGGCGGGTGAGTGCCTGCATCGTATGTATGAACTTGCTGATTTCACCGACTCCGGAAAGTGGCCCGAAGCGATCGATCGCGCGTTACATGAACATCCCATTCCAGTTTCCACCTCCGACGCGCTGGCTGCCAACCTGCCCGCGATGATGGCGCGTCTGCTCGCCGATACAGTTGCAACCGAACTCCTGCCCGGCATGCGCCTCGATACCATTCCGGCCGGGCGGCGCATGAATGAACTCGAGTTCCTGTTCCCGGCGGAATCACTGGATTTTACGGCGTTGCGGCGCGTGCTCGTTGCGCATGGCTTCCCCGACGTCGCACTGGAAGCGGGAACCTTGCGTGGTTTCGTCAAAGGATTCATCGACTTGATTGTCGAACATGAAAGGCGTTTCTGGATCGTCGACTGGAAGTCGAATCATCTTGGGCTGACGCCTGCCGATTACGACGAGAAAGGTCTCCGCGCTGCAATGGCCTCGCATGCCTATCATTTGCAGGCGCTCTTTTACACGGTCGCGCTGCATCGCTATTTGCGGTTGCGGCTGAGTGACTACGCGTTTGAGCGGCACATCGGCGGTTATTTGTATTTGTTCGTGCGCGGCGTACGACCCGATTGGCGCGATGGTGACAGGCCAGCGGGCGTGCATGTCGGCAAGCCATCGCTGGAACTGATCGAGGCGATCGACCGACTGATGCAAGGAGTTGCCGCATGAACGCGCCCGAGCTGACTCTTGTCTCTGACGACAACATTGCGCTCGCCGACGGATTCGCGCGCCGGATAGGCGGGTTATCGAAGCGTCTTCAGGGAAACGCCGACAACGTACGCTGGGCTCAGCGCGCGGCGTTTGCAGTAAGCCGCGCGACGACCCAAGGGCACGTATGTATCGCGCTCGATGCACTCGCGCAACGGTATGGCGAAACTACGTCTACGGTACATGCCGCGTTGCTTGCAAGCGGCGTGGTCTGCGATGGCCATGAAGCCGCCGAAGACCTGCTTCCTCTCGTTATAGATTCGAGCCGGCGTATTTATCTTGCCCGCTATTTCGACTACGAACGACGGCTCGCGCGTGCGCTGGTCGAGCGTGCCCAGGTGTCTGCTGATGCGCCCGATCCGGCTGAATTGAAAGCGCGTGTAGGGCGCTATTTCGCGCCGTCAGAGAACGACGATGACAACATCGACTGGCAACGCGTGGCTGCGCTCGTCGCGTTGTCAGGGCGGCTCACGATCGTGAGCGGTGGTCCGGGAACGGGCAAGACAACGACGGTTGTCGGCGTGCTCGCTTGTCTGCTCGACGAAAACCCGGCTTTGCGCATCGCACTC
>DASYLW010000503.1:0-6357 GCA_036009385.1 Caballeronia sp. | reverse complement strand
GTTCCCTTCGCGGGTACGCTCGCCAACACCGGCGAACACGGAATAACCACCGTGTTCCTTCGCGATGTTGTTGATCAGTTCCATCATGTTCACGGTCTTGCCCACACCGGCGCCACCGAAGAGACCAACCTTACCGCCCTTGGCAAACGGGCAGATCAGGTCGATAACCTTGATGCCGGTTTCGAGCAGTTCAGTCGACGGCGACAGATCTTCGAACTTCGGCGCCTTCTGGTGAATCCCGCGCGTGACGTCCGAGTTGATCGGGCCGGCTTCGTCGATAGGACGACCCAGCACGTCCATGATCCGCCCGAGCGTCGGCTTGCCGACTGGCACGCTGATCGGCAAACCGGTGTTCTTCACCACCGTGCCGCGACGCAATCCGTCCGATGCACCCAGACAGATGGTACGGACAACGCCGTCGCCCAGCTGTTGCTGGACTTCCAGCGTCAGGTCCGAGCCTTCCAAAACGAGCGCGTCGTAAATCCTCGGCATGTCGGAACGCGGGAATTCCACGTCGATAACCGCGCCGATGCACTGTACGATCTTGCCTTCTACCAAAGCAGTAGTACTCATCGCATTTCCTTTAGATACTTGAATTCTTCACTCGCGCGACAGGCGCAGTTCGATTCGACACCCGCGATCAACCGACCGCTGCAGCGCCACCGACGATTTCTGACAATTCCTTCGTAATCGCTGCTTGCCGGCTCTTGTTGTACACGAGCTGCAATTCACCGATCACGGTCTTCGCGTTATCCGAAGCAGCCTTCATGGCGACCATGCGAGCCGATTGCTCCGATGCCATGTTTTCCGCCACTGCCTGATACACGAGCGCTTCGACATAACGCACGAGCAGTTCGTCGACGACCGTCTGCGCATCCGGCTCGTAGATGTAATCCCACGAGGTTTTCGGCGTGACCAGTTCGCTATCTTTGTTCAGGCCGTCCTTGCGCGCGAAATCGCTTGCCGACAAAGGCAGCAATTGTTCGATCACGGCTTCCTGCTTCATCGTGTTGATGAAGCGCGTGAACGCCAGATACACCGCGCTGATCTTGCCTTCCGAATACAGGTCGAGCTGAACCTTGATCGCGCCGATCAGCTTTTCCAGATGCGGCGTGTCGCCCAGATGCGTGACTTGCGACACGGTCTTGGCCTTCAACCGGTTCAGGAAGCCCAGACCCTTGCTGCCGATAGCCGATGCCTCGACCGTCTGCCCTTTCTGCTCGAGCTCCTTGAACTTCAGGAGCGCCGCGCGAAGGATGTTCGTGTTCATGCCGCCGCACAGACCTTTATCGGTCGTGACGAGGATGATGCCGGCCGCTTTCGCGCCCCTGTTCTCAACCATGAACGGATGGCGATATTCAGGCGTGGCAGCGCTCATGTGAGCTGCGACGTCGCGGATCTTGTCGGCATACGGGCGAGCGGAGCGCATGCGCTCCTGCGCGCGGCGCATTTTCGACGCAGCCACCATTTCCATCGCCTTGGTGATCTTGCGCGTGTTTTGCACGCTCTTGATCTTGCCGCGGATTTCCTTCATTCCAGCCATTGCTTACTCCTTTGTCGACCCGGGTTAGCGCGTAAGCGTTACTCGGGTCCCATGCTTCGCGGTCGGTCCGAGTTAGCGCGTGAGCGTTACTCGGGGCCCATGCAAAGCTATCGAAGTGCCGCGGGAAACTTTTTTGGTTCTGAAAGCGGCCCGCGCCGCTTCAAAGTTCGACCAATACGAGGATCAGTAAGCGCCCGACTTCTTGAAGTCCTTCAGCGCGGCATGCAATGCGCCTTCGTCGTCCTTCGACAAGTCTTTGTTCTGTTCGATGCGATTGATCATGTCCGTGTGCTTCGTCTTCAAGAAATCGCGAAGACCCTTTTCAAACGGCAGCACCTGAGCCACTTCGAGATCGTCGAGGTAACCGTTGTTCGCGGCAAACAGCGCGATCGCCAGCTCCCAAACCTGCAGCGGCTGATACTGCGGCTGCTTCAGCAATTCCGTCACGCGGCGGCCGCGTTCCAGTTGCTTACGCGTCGCTTCGTCCAGGTCCGATGCGAACTGCGAGAACGCGGCCAATTCACGATACTGCGCCAAGTCGGTACGGATACCGCCGGACAGCTTCTTGATGACCTTGGTCTGCGCTGCACCACCAACTCGCGACACGGACACGCCTGCGTTAATAGCAGGACGAATACCGGCGTTGAACAAGTCGGTTTCCAGGAAGATCTGGCCGTCGGTAATCGAGATCACGTTCGTCGGAACGAATGCGGTCACGTCGCCGGCTTGCGTTTCAATGACCGGCAGTGCCGTCAGCGAACCGCTCTTGCCTTTCACTTCGCCGTTCGTGAACTTTTCAACGTAGTCTTCCGACACGCGAGCAGCACGCTCCAGCAAACGCGAGTGCAGATAGAACACGTCGCCCGGATACGCTTCACGGCCCGGCGGACGGCGCAGCAGCAGCGAAATCTGACGATACGCCCATGCTTGCTTGGTCAAATCGTCATAGACGATCAGCGCGTCTTGACCGCGATCGCGGAAGTATTCGCCCATCGTGCAGCCGGCGTACGGTGCGAGGTATTGCATCGCAGCGGATTCCGAAGCCGAAGCCGCGACCACGACCGTGTATTCCATCGCGCCGCTTTCTTCCAGCTTGCGCACCACGTTCATGATCGACGAAGCTTTCTGGCCGATCGCAACGTAGATACAGAAGAGGTTCTTGCCCTTCTGGTTGATGATCGCGTCAATGGCCACAGCCGTCTTGCCGCACTGGCGGTCGCCAATGATCAGCTCGCGCTGGCCACGGCCAACCGGCACCATTGCGTCGATGGACTTCAGACCCGTTTGAACCGGCTCGGACACTGACTTACGCCAGATCACGCCCGGTGCAATCTTTTCGACAGCGTCGGTCATCTTTGCGTTGACCGGACCCTTGCCGTCAATAGGCACGCCCAGAGCATCGACCACACGGCCGAGCAGTTCCGGACCCACCGGCACTTCGAGAATGCGGCCCGTCGTCTTGACGATGTCACCTTCCGAAATGTGTTCGTATTCGCCCAAAATCACGGCGCCAACCGAATCGCGCTCGAGGTTCAGCGCGAGGCCGAAGGTGTTGCCCGGGAACTCGAGCATTTCGCCCTGCATCACGTCCGACAAACCGTGAATACGCACGATACCGTCGGTCACGGAAATCACAGTGCCTTGGTTGCGAACATCTGCGCTCGCTTCCAGACCCTGGATCCGGCTCTTGATCAGCTCGCTGATCTCAGAGGGATTGAGTTGCATTAGTCACTCCTGATAGTCAATTCGGTCAATTCTTTACGTGCGCCGGCGCAAAAGCGCGTCAGGCGGACAGAGCCGTCTGCATGCTGGCGAGGCGCGCGCGGACCGAGGTATCGAGTACTTCGTCGCCTACCGTCACGCGAACGCCGCCAATCAGCGACTTATCGACTTCAACGGCAGGTTTCAGCTTGCAATGAAACTTGCGTTCGAGATTCGCGACAAGGTCGGTCAACTGTGCGCCTTCCAGCGGAAATGCGCTGACAATCAGCGCATCGGCCGCACCTTCGCGGGAATTCTTCAGCTCGTCGAACTGCACGGCAATTTCCGGCATCAGCGTCAACCGGTGGTTGTCCACCAGCATCCGCACCAGGTTCCTGGCCTCCGGCTGTTTGGCGAGCGGCGATTTCACCGCCGACAACAACAGCTCGCTGACCTGATCGCGGCTCACTTTCGGGCTCGTCGCGATGGACAGCACTTCAGGCAAACGCGCAACCTGAGCCAGCTCCTCGACGAAGTCAGACCAGGCGGCGAGCTCACCCGCTTCGGCCACGCGGAATACCGCTTCTGCGTACGGTCGTGCGATGGTTGCAAGTTCGGCCATGATCAGAGCTCGGCTTTGAGTTGATTCAGCATATCGGCGTGAGCCGATTGATCGACTTCGCGCTTCAGGATCTGCTCGGCGCCCTTCACGGCCAATGCCGCGACTTCGCCGCGCAATGCTTCGCGCGCTTTGACGACTTGCTGTTCTGCGTCAGCCTTCGCTTGCGCAATGATGCGCGCGGCTTCAGTCTGGGCGTTAGCCTTGATTTCGTCGGCAACGGCGACTGCGCGCTTTTCAGCATCCGCAATGCGCTGCTGGCCGTCGTTGCGGGCCTGCGCGAGTTCCTGGTCGACGCGCTTATGTGCGGCTTCGAGTTCGGCCTTGCCCTTTTCGGCGGCTGACAAGCCGTCGGCGATCTTCTTCGAGCGCTCATCCAGGGCGTTGATCAACGGCGGCCACACGAACTTCATCGTGAACCACGCGAGGATCAGAAACACGACCATTTGCGCAAACAGGGTTGCGTTGAGATTCACGGTGTTTCCTTAAACGTTGCTAATCCGGAGAGTGAAACGGCAAGGCGCTTGATCGAGGGTTGTATCGATTAAGCGCCGTTGCACGTTCCGTCCTGCGCCCGTAGCTTGAAAGCTCGGGCGCACACTTCCGAGGAACCTCAGCCTGCGACGAGCTTCGACAGCAGCGGGTTCGCGAACGCAAACAGCATTGCCACACCAACGCCAATCAGGAACGCCGCGTCGATCAGACCAGCCAAGAGGAACATCTTGGTTTGCAGCGGGTTCATCAGTTCCGGCTGGCGAGCACACGCTTCAATGTACTTGCCGCCCATCAGGCCGATACCGATACAGGCGCCGATTGCACCCAGGCCGATGATGATGCCGATACCGATGGCGGTCAGACCCTGGATGTTGGCGATGAAAGCGTTCATGACTACTCCTATGTGAAAAGACTTTGGAACTTAGATTTATAAAAAATTGAAACTCGATACGATTCTGCTGACTGACTTTTGGTTCGCCGCTGCGGTGTTCTGCAGCGTTTTACCGAACTACTGTGAGCCTTCCCTGCTGCCTGATTGCGTTACTCAGTGCTTAGTGCGTGTCATGCGCCTGGCCGAGATAAACCAGCGTCAGCATCATGAAAATAAACGCCTGCAGCAGCACGATCAGAATGTGGAAGATCGCCCAAACCGTCCCTGCAACCACGTGGCCCAGGAAGCCGAGCACAGAGGCGTCCGCGCCGAAGTGCCACATGCTGCCGAGCAGCGCGATCAGCAGGAACAACAGTTCGCCTGCGTACATGTTGCCGAACAGCCGCATGCCGAGGGAAACCGTCTTGGCGACGAACTCGATAATGTTGAGTGCAAGATTCGGAATCCACAGCAGCGGATGCGCGCCGAACGGAGCGGACAGCAGTTCGTGCACGAAGCCGCCAGCGCCCTTGATCTTGAAGTTGTAGTAAATCATCAGCACGAACACGCCGATAGCGATGCCCAGCGTGCCGTTCAGGTCAGCTGTCGGGACGATGCGCATATGCGGGAACGTCTCCGACAGACCCAGCCAGCCGATCACGCGCGTGGGCAGATCAACCGGGATGAAGTCGAGCGAATTCATGAGCGCCACCCACACGAACACCGTGAGGGCAAGCGGGGCGATGAAACGGCGGCTGCCGTGAACCATCGACTTCGACTGGTCTTCCACCATCTCGACCAGCATTTCGACTGCGCACTGGAAGCGGCCCGGCACGCCGGATGTCGCCTTACGCGCGGCCAGACCAAGAATGATGATCGTGACGACGCCGCAGAGAATCGACCAGAACAACGTGTCGAGATTCCAGACATGGATGTCGAAAATCGACGTCTGTTGCGAAGTGGAGAGATTCTGCAAGTGGTGCGCGATGTACTCCGACGGATCCATCGCGCGCGTTCCTTCGCTAGCTGCCATAACGTTAAAGCCACCCAAATTGTCGAAAATCTTCCGCCGCCCGCGTGATCCTCGATCCGCCACATAGTTGACGGTTCGCAGGGCGCAGGCCCGCGTGCAGGAGAGATACTCCGCACGTATTAATTTGCTCTGATACCGTTGGTACGTCACTTACCTGGCACGTCAAGTCTGCCAGGGTCCCGTTTGCGTGCGCCTTTCGTGCGCCTTATTTCCAAGCCATCGCGATCCAGTACGTCTTCAACGCGATGAGGTACGTCACCAGCAACGGCACCCACAGCACACCTTTGAAACCGTAAGCGATCGCCGCGAACATGGCGATAGTCGCCCCCATCTTGATTGCTTCGCCGATCACCCAGCTCGCAACGGTTTCAGCGCCGCTCTTCGCTTTCAGACGTGCGGCGAACAATCCGCTCGGCACCCAGCAAATCGCTCCCCCGAGGAACGCCGACAGCGCAGCGGCACCCGGTGGACTGTAGAACAGCCACCATGCCAACGTCGCACACAGGGACAAAACCATTTGCGCCGCCACGACCTTGAACGGCGTGACACGCGATGGACGACTCACTCCGGGACCAAACAGCGTCTCCGCCTCTGCC
>DASYLW010000502.1:0-3944 GCA_036009385.1 Caballeronia sp. | reverse complement strand
GAACTCGTGGAGAAGTACTTCAAGGGCACGGCATCGAAGGTCGGCGGGATCGGCATTTTCGAAGTGGCCGAGGAAGCAATTCGCCTGCATCGTGAGGCGTTTGGCGAGAACCCCGTGCTCGCGACCATGCTCGACGCCGGTGGTGAATATGCGTATCGGGTGCGCGGTGAAGAGCACATGTGGACGCCGGATGCCATCGCCAAGTTGCAGCATTCCACGCGCAGCAATTCGTATCAGACGTACAAGGAATACGCGCATCTGATCAACGACCAGACGAAGCGTCACATGACGTTCCGTGGTTTGTTCGAGTTCAAGGTCGATCCGGCGAAAGCGATTCCTTTGGACGAAGTGGAACCGGCGAAGGAAATCGTCAAGCGTTTTGCGACCGGCGCGATGTCGCTGGGTTCGATCAGCACCGAAGCGCACGCCACGCTGGCTGTGGCCATGAACCGTATCGGCGGGAAGTCGAACACGGGTGAAGGCGGCGAAGACGCGAACCGGTATCGCAACGAACTGCGCGGCATTCCGATCAAGAACGGCGACACGATGCGCTCGGTGATCGGCGATGAAGTCGTCACCGACATCCCGTTGAAAGACGGCGATTCGCTGCGCTCGCGGATCAAGCAGGTTGCGTCGGGACGCTTTGGCGTGACGGCGGAATACCTGTCGTCGGCTGATCAGATCCAGATCAAGATGGCGCAGGGCGCGAAGCCGGGCGAAGGCGGACAACTGCCGGGTCACAAGGTCAGCGATTACATCGGCAAGCTGCGTTATTCGGTGCCGGGAGTGGGCCTGATTTCGCCGCCGCCGCACCACGACATTTATTCGATCGAAGATCTGGCGCAGCTTATTCACGACCTGAAGAACGTGAACTCGTCGTCGAGCGTTTCAGTGAAGCTCGTGTCGGAAGTGGGCGTTGGTACGGTTGCCGCTGGCGTTGCCAAGGCGAAGGCGGATCACGTGGTGATCGCCGGTCACGATGGCGGCACGGGCGCTTCGCCGTTGTCGTCGCTTAAGCACGCCGGTACGCCGTGGGAACTGGGTCTGGCCGAAACGCAGCAAACGCTGGTGCTCAACCGCCTGCGTGGCCGTATCCGCGTGCAAGCCGACGGTCAGATGAAGACCGGCCGCGACGTGGTGATCGGTGCGCTGCTCGGCGCCGATGAATTCGGTTTCGCGACCGCGCCGCTCGTCGTGCAGGGTTGCATCATGATGCGCAAGTGTCACCTGAACACGTGCCCGGTCGGCGTCGCGACGCAAGATCCGGTGCTGCGCGCCAAGTTCACGGGACAGCCGGAACACGTGGTGAACTTCTTCTTCTTTATCGCGGAAGAAGTACGCGAAATAATGGCGCAACTGGGCATCCGCAAGTTTGACGATTTGATCGGTCACGCCGAATTGCTCGATACGAAGAAGGGCGTCGAGCACTGGAAGGCGAAGGGCCTGGATTTCTCGAAGGTGTTCTATCAAGTGCCGAACGACGGCAGCATCGCGACGAAGCACGTTGAGACGCAGGATCACGCGCTTGAGAAAGCGCTGGATCACGTGCTGATCGAGAAGTCGAAAGCGGCTATCGAGAAGGGCGAGCACGTTTCGTTCATTCAGCCGGTGCGCAACGTGAACCGCACGGTCGGCGCGATGCTGTCCGGTTTGATCGCACGCAAGTACGGCCACGACGGCCTGCCCGACGACTCGATCCATATCCAGTTGAAAGGCACGGCCGGGCAAAGTTTTGGCGCGTTCCTGGCGAAGGGCATCACACTGGATCTTGTCGGCGATGGCAACGACTACGTTGGCAAGGGTCTGTCGGGCGGCCGCATCATCATTCGCCCGACTAACGACTTCCGGGGCAAGTCGGAGGAAAACATCATCTGCGGCAACACGGTGTTGTACGGCGCGATTGAAGGCGAGGCTTATTTCCGGGGCGTCGCGGGCGAGCGTTTCGCCGTGCGTAACTCGGGCGCGACAGCGGTCGTGGAAGGCACCGGCGATCACGGTTGCGAATACATGACTGGCGGCACGGTGGTTGTTCTCGGCGAAACCGGGCGCAACTTTGCGGCCGGCATGTCGGGCGGCGTGGCGTTTGTCTTCGATGCAGACGGCACCTTCGGCGGCAAGTGCAACAAGGCGATGGTCGCACTCGATCCTGTCTTGCAGCAGGCAGAACAGGAACGCACGGTGGACCGCGCTTTGTGGCACACCGGCAAGACGGATGAAGCGTTGCTCAAGGATCTGATCGAGCAGCACTTCCAGTCGACCGGCTCGACGCGTGCTAAAGCGCTGCTGGAGAACTGGGATGCGTCGCGTCGTCAGTTCGTGAAGGTATTCCCGACTGAGTACAAGCGTGCGCTTGGCGAGATGGGCGCGAAGAAAGCGAAGGACGCGATCGCGGCTTGAGCGTTTGCTGATCTGATTTAGTACGGCCCTTCGGCGTTGAGCGTCGAAGGGTGGATTAACCCCCCAATACAGAGAAAGAGAACCACATGGGCAAGGCAACCGGTTTTCTCGAGTTCGAGCGCCAGCATGAGACGTACGAAGCGCCGCTCGCTCGCGTCAAGCATTACAAGGAATTCGTTCACGCACTGTCGGACGAGAACGCGAAGATCCAGGGCGCGCGCTGCATGGATTGTGGCATCCCGTTCTGCAACAACGGCTGTCCGGTGAACAACATCATTCCGGACTTCAACGACCTGGTGTTCCAGCAGAACTGGAAGTCGGCCATTGAAGTGCTGCATTCCACGAACAACTTCCCGGAGTTCACTGGTCGCATTTGTCCGGCTCCGTGTGAGACGGCTTGCACGCTCGGTATCAACGACGATCCAGTCGGCATCAAGTCGATCGAACACGCGATCATCGATAAAGCCTGGGCCGAAGGCTGGGTCGCCCCGTTGCCGTCGAAGCACAAGACCGGTAAGAAGGTCGCCGTGGTCGGATCGGGTCCGGCCGGGTTGGCCGCTGCGCAGCAACTTGCGCGCGCAGGACATGATGTGACGGTGTTCGAGAAGAACGATCGCATTGGCGGACTGCTGCGGTATGGCATTCCCGATTTCAAGCTGGAAAAGTGGCTGATCGATCGCCGCGTGCGGCAGATGGAAGCCGAAGGCGTGGCGTTCCGGACCAACGTGTTTATCGGAAAGGATCCGCTGCCGGGGCATATTGCGAATTCATCGCGTGAAACTATTTCGCCCGATGAGTTGCGTGAGCAGTTCGACGCTGTCGTGATTGCAGGCGGCTCGGAAACGCCGCGTGATTTGCCGGTGCCTGGGCGTGAAATGCAAGGCATCCATTACGCGATGGAATTCTTGCCGCTGCAGAACAGAGTCAATGCCGGCGATACAGTCGTCGATCAGTTGATTGCGAAGGGCAAGCACGTTGTGGTGATTGGCGGCGGCGATACGGGTTCGGATTGTGTGGGGACATCGAATCGGCATGGTGCGAAAAGCGTGACTCAGTTTGAGTTGCTGTCGCAGCCGCCTGAGGTCGAGAACAAGCCGCTGGTGTGGCCATATTGGCCGATCAAGCTGCGGACGTCTTCGTCGCATGAGGAAGGTTGCGAGCGTGATTGGTCGGTGGCTACCAAGCGCTTCGAAGGCAAGAACGGCAAGGTTGAAAAGCTGATCGCGGTGCGCGTCGAATGGAAGGACGGGAAGATGCAGGAAGTGGCGGGATCGGAGTTCGAAATGAAAGCCGATCTGGTGCTGCTCGCGATGGGCTTTACTCAGCCGACTTCGCCTGTGCTCGAGGCGTTTGGTGTCGATAAAGACGCGCGTGGCAATGTGAAGGCTTCGACCGAAGGAGAGAAGGCTTACTTTACGTCGGTGCCGAAGGTGTTCACCGCCGGCGATATGCGGCGCGGGCAATCGCTGGTTGTTTGGGCGATTCGTGAAGGTCGGCAGTGTGCGCGGTCGGTCGATGCGTTTTTGATGGGGTCTAGCGAGTTGCCG
>DASYLW010000501.1:0-15503 GCA_036009385.1 Caballeronia sp. | reverse complement strand
AACAGGCGCCCCTGGACCGCATCCGCGCCGAAGAAGACGCTCGCCACCGCGATGATGATCACGAGTGTCGGCGCCAGCGAAAAAGCCGCAAAAAACGCAATCGCAGCCGAAAACATCAGCCCATGGTCCTGCGACCATTGGACGATGGGGTCCTGGATCCACGACCAGAAGGACTTCAGTCTTTGGTCTTTTGCTGCTGTGTTCAAGGCTGGGCGCTCCCGCAAGTTTTGCTTTTTGCGATGGTAGCGCGGATTTGAGGTTTGGCCGTGGTGAGCGCATTGGCGCTGGATTTTACGTCTGCTTGCTTAGTATTTCTTATTATTCTCTTCGGGCTCAAAACGGCGCGCCCTGACGGGCGCGCCGTTTTGCAGCGCTTGGGCGTACGGCTAAAGGTCTTCGTCCCCGGGCTCTTTGTCGCTGGCCGGGTCGGCGGTTTCGTCGTCTATCCCCCGCGTCTCGTCTTCCACGCCGTCCGGCAGAATGTCCGAGTCGACCTGCAGATTGTTGTCGCCATCCGCGGATGCCATCTCGCCTGTTCCAAACCGGTCCGTGTCGCTGTTCAGTTCGGCCTCGGACTGACCGACGGCGTGCGCGTCGAGTTCGTCCTCTATATCGCCTGGATAACGCTTTTCGCCCTGCACGTCCGAGCCGCTATCGGATGAATCGCTTGGGCCCAACGCGCCGGTCCCATGCCCCTTGCCAACTTCTACGCCACCTTCTTCATCCGGGTCCAATGTGCTTCCATTCATGATTGCCTCCTGAGGGTCTCACTGTTACGACGCAAGTCCCGTTCCGCTGACGTTGATTCCGTTGACTCCAAAAAGAAAAAGCCCCGCGGCGGCTTATCGGCGCGGGGCTGGATTCATCTGACGGTTTGAGCCGGATTTAGCTCGCCACGCGCGCCGGGCGTTTCGCCTCGGTCACCTGCCGCACAGCTTTCTTCGTGACCGAGGCAGCCGTCGCCACACTGCGCAGATCGGTCAAAAACGAGTCGCGCCACACCGATAGATTGTTCTCGTGCAACGGCGCCATCATGTCCGTATGACGCGCCTGCCGCTCAGCGAGAGGCATCGACAACGCCCGCTCCAACGCTTCCGACATCTGCGACAGGTCGAACGGATTGACGACCAGGGCGCCCGGCAACTGGTCCGCCGCGCCGGCAAACTGCGACAGCACGAGCGCACCCGGATCGGCCGGATCCTGCGACGCCACATACTCCTTCGCCACGAGGTTCATCCCGTCGCGCAACGGCGTGACGTATCCAACCTGCGACAACCGGAACAGCGCCATCAGCAAACTGCGGTCGTACTTGCGGTTGAGATACTGGATCGGCGTCCAGTCGAGCTGCGCAAAACGGCCGTTGATGCGCCCTGCTTCCCCTTCGAGGTTTTGGCGGATGCGCTGGTACGTCTGGACGTCCGAACGCGTTGGCGGTGCAATTTGCACCATCGATACCCGCCCGTGCCATCCCGGCGCGTGCAGCAGCAAACGTTCGAATGCCTGGAAACGCTCGGCAAGCCCTTTCGAATAATCGAGCCGATCCACGCTCATGATCAACTTGCGCCCGCGCAGACTGTCGCGCAGGCTTTTCACCGGCTTGCGATTCGAAAATTGCTCGGCGACCTTTGCAATGGCGTCCGGATAAATGCCGATCGGATAAGCCCCGACTTTCAACATGCGTCCATGCGCCTGCAGCATCCCGTCTTCACTGAGATGCCCCAACTTCCCGCGCTCGATGTAATCGACAAACGACTGCTTGTCTGACTCGGTCTGGAAACCGACGATGTCATAACTGCACATCGCCTTGATCAGCTCCTCGTGCGGCGGCACCGTCCGCAGGATCTCGGGCACGGGAAACGGAATATGCAGGAAAAAACCGATGGGATTCGTGATGCCCGCCGCCCGGCATTCCTGCGCGAACGGCAGCAAATGGTAATCATGCACCCAGATGATGTCGTCGGGTTCAAGCAGCGGCTTGAGCTGTTTAGCCATCGCCTCGTTCACCCGTGCGTAACCGGCATATTCCTCACGGTCAAATCGCGACAGGTCGTTGCGGTAGTGAAATGTCGGCCATAGCGTGGCGTTCGAGAAGCCGCGATAGTATTGGTCGTAATCACGCCGGGTCAGTCCGACGGTCGCATACGTCACGTTGCCACGCTTCTCGATGACCGGCGCCGAGGCCTCACCCACAATCTCGCCGCTCCAGCCGAACCACACACCGCCTGTCTCCTTCAGCGCGTCCAGAACGCCGATCGCCAAACCGCCTGCGGCTGGTTTGCCTTCCTGGATCGGCGCGACACGATTCGATACCACGATCAATCTGCTCATTACTGCTTCACCTCATCAGTTGTCGTTGCTCATTCGAATTGATCGACACAGCAATGCAAGACACGTGCCTTTTTTACAATTTGAAAAATAAAAATTGTGTATAAATGTGACAGACGAACGGAAACACGCGGCGATCGTGCGCCGCGCAGAAGATTTTCATGGTGGCGCGTCGCGCGATCCTGGCGGCTTTCCCGCTGCTTTTCTGGTGCTCTCGAGCCGGTTCAGGCGTCTTGCTCCGACCCGAGATCCCGCTGGTAATCGAGCCCTTCTTTTCGAATTCCACCCTGGTTATGGTCGCCATCTGGCGGAGCGCCCGGTGCCGGGCGATTCTGCGAGGCAGGATCATGCGACGACTGCAAGCTGCCGGGACTGGCTGGATCGGCAGGAACAGCAGCGGCCTCGGCCGGAATCATTTTGGCCGGGTCAGGCCGCGCCTCACGCTTCGATGAATGGCGTGCTGAACGGCGGAGTGCAGGGTGCCTCATGGGGTGCCTCCAGAAAGAAGGCCGTCGGCGAAGTGTTCGGCGGCGGATTACCAACAATTCAGCAATAACGACCGGACCCGGCGCGCTAAATCCGGTCATTCTTGCCTGATGGGTTGTAATGCCTACAGCGACGATGAAATATGTTCAAAAACGCTGTTCGTCTCGATTAACCATTGATCTCAATGCAACGTGCCCGAGACATGCGGCGTTTCGTTCGGTCCCGGAGGCGGGTCCCCGATCGGTTGGCTCGGCGGGGACGGTGGCTCGCGCGTCGGGTCGGGAATTGTGTCCGGGGGTTCCTGTGGCGACGGAGGCGGCGGTGCGTCGGGATTAAAAGGCGGGTCAGGCGGCTGCGGTGTCTGAGTTTTGAGCGGTATCAAATCCGCCGGCACCAAATGGGGCGCTCGTGAAACACGCAACACTTGCCATACGTGCAACAGGTTTCGGGATTGGCGTTGAAGCGAGGCGAGATCGGTCATGGCGGGCTCCCTGGATCTTTTGATGATGACACTCGTTCGGATCGCGCGCAGCGGCCAATCCGGCCAAGGACTCTCGAGCTCGAGCGCAAGCGGCCAGGAGAACAAACCGCCCACGAGCCAAGCCATTCAGTCGCAGCAAGGGCCATGCCCCGAGCTTACTGCCTTCGCATCCGACCCATGGGGCTTTGTCACATTATCGGCGCTGCGTTCGCGCGCACCAACGAAAATCGCCCGTCCAAAGCGGACATCTTTCGAAGTCCCAATGAGACGGGCGTTTGACTCTGTCAGCGCGCGTTACCAGGCCGTCATCGGGCCGTGACCAGCGCTACCAGCCGCTACAACGGCGATCAACCCTAAAACCTAGCGGCGGCCGGCGTCGGCATCACCTACTTCGCTGGCCTCGCTGATCGCCGCTTTGTTCGCGGCGTCATCGCCATATTCAACCAGCCGGTTGTAAAGCGTCTTCAGGCTGATGCCGAGGATCTCCGCTGCGCGCGTCTTCACGCCACCGCATTGCTCGAGCGTGGCGAGGATCAACTGGCGATCCGCTTCGGCAAGCGAGGTGCCGAATGGAATCGTGACAGCGGTTCCCGCCGATGGCTTCGCCAGCGAGATCTGCAGCGGCACGGTCGCGGTGCTATCCGACTCTGCGCCCGACATGATGTACGCGCGCTGCACGTAGTTTTTCAACTCGCGCACATTGCCCGGCCACGGATACGACGCGAGCATGTCGCGCACCGCAGCCGGAAACGTCTTCTTGGTGTTGTACCGTGAATTAAGTTCGTCGAGGAACGCCTGGCCGAGCAACTCCACGTCCGTACCGCGGTCCCGCAAGGGCGGCAGGTTGATCGGGAAGACGTTGAGCCGGTGATACAAATCAAGCCGCAACTTGCCTTCGAGCACAGCCTGTTCCGGATCACGATTGGTCGCAGCAATCAGGCGTACGTCGGTCTCGAGTTCTTTCGTTGTCCCAACCCGCATGAACATGCCGGTCTCGAGCACGCGCAGGAGTTTCACCTGCAATTCGATCGGCATCTCGGTGATTTCATCGAGGAACAGCGTTCCGCCGTTCGCGCGTTCGAAGTAACCCTTGTGCTGACGGTCGGCCCCAGTGAACGAGCCGCGCTCATGCCCGAACATCTCGGACTCGATCAGGTTCGGCGAGATCGCTCCGCAGTTCACGGCAATAAACGAATGTTTGCGGCGCAAGCTCAACTCGTGAAGCGTCTGCGCGGCGACTTCCTTGCCAGTACCCGATTCGCCAATCAGCAACACCGAAGCCGCCGTCGGCGCCACGCGGCCGACCTGGTCGTAGACGGTTTGCATCGCGGGCGAATTGCCGAGCATCAGGCCAAAGCGGCCCATGCGGCGGAGTTCACCACGCAATGTGCCGATCTCGGCCTTGAGGTCGCCAGGACGCGGCAGGCGGCTCAGGATCGCCTTGACGCGCTGCATGTTGATTGGTTTGACGAGGTAATCGGTCGCGCCCATCTTGAGCGCGCTGACCGCCGACTCCACCGTCGCGTGGCCGGTGATGACAATGATTTCCACGCCGGATCGGGGATCAAGATCCTCGAACAGATCGACGCCCGAACCATCGGGCAACTTGAGGTCGGTGAATACGACGTCCGGCGTCTGGCGCACAAGCTGAATCCGCGCTTCGCGCAAATCGCCCGCGGTCGCTGTTGTCAGTCCGTCTTCGCCGATGATCGCGGCTAGTGCCTCGCGGGTACTTGGATCGTCATCGACAATCAATACATGTGGCATGCGTCTCGAATTTATCCGAAGTGTTGAGGGTCACACGGCGCAGAAAGCGTCGCGGGGGTCTCTGGGACGGTGCATGAGAGCAGGTCGCCGCCAGGCCGAATGGGCACCGAGAGAAACTCAAGTACGCCGAAAGATGAAAGTCTTTCCGGTTTCGCGAATGGCGTCTGACTGCGTCGCGCAATTATTGCCATATAGCGAACTTATTGCTGTGGGTCAGTTGATTATAAGGCTTTATCAAGATGAAACGCACGCCTGGGCGTGCGTTTCGAATAGTCCGTTTGGCCGCGTGGACATGATGCTCCGGTCACATGTGAGCTTGCGCAATCAATCGTTAATCGTCCCGGTGCGATAATCCGTCCCGGTATCAACTATGTGGAAAATGCCACGCTTCGGGCGTGCCGCCGATCGCACCGTTGCCCGTGCCGTTCGATGGCCTGACCGCCGCCGTGGCGGTTGAAGCGCTTGCCGGCGTGACGACCTTGCCGCCCTCGCCTTCCCAACGATGAAGTTCACGCGCACCGCGTTTCGAAGCGTCGCGCTGCGCTTGCGCCCATCGCCATGCGAGGACGCTGCCTATCGCGAACAACGCACTGAACAGGCCGAGTTTCGGTCGTGCCATTGTGATTCCTCCGTTTGTCTCGGTTATTGCGGATATCGGTGACTGCTGGACTGACTGCTTAACGCGAAACCAGGATGCCCGCCAGAAAGCCGATGCCCGCCGCAATGCCCAGCGCCTGCCATGGGTTGTCGCGCGTGTATTGCACCGTGCCGTCCAGACTCGCGCGATATCGCTCTTGCGCATTGGTTTGCGCTGATTCAAGCGCGTTGCGCGCTGCATCGACGTGATCACGCAAACGCGTACGCAGCGCATCCACGCCTTCTGCCGGCAGCGATGCGCTGAGCCGCACGAGTTCTTCGGAATCGTTCAGCAAGACCTTGATGTCTTCGATAATCTTTTGCTTGCCCAAGGACATCTGGACTGTGGTTTGACTCATGTTATGCAACCCCTTGCCATTAATATCTGATACGACCGATACATCTGATAGATGTGCCGCCGGGCGTGGCAACTTCTGCGCGCGCATCACGACGCGCGCGTATTGAGTGACGCCTGATGTTTCGAACGTCGTAGTCGCCGTGCGCGAAGCATGGCGCCAAGCACAAGAACACCACTGAGTGCGGCAAACACGACACTCGTGACGCTCGCTGCCCGCGTGAGCGTTGGTGTGCCGGCAGCGCAAGCCATGACCACGCACATCAGCGCAGTCACCAACCCGACAGCGGCCCAGTGATAAAGGTTGATCGGTTCGGCCGCCAGTAGTTCCGGACGCTCGGCCGCTCGCTGCGACGCGCGAGCCCGCCGGACAGGGCGCGCGCGCGATTGCACAGGGATGTCGAAATGAAGGGAATCTTCCATGGCTTCATGCCGGAAACCGGCCTTTTGTTTTGCGGATGCCACCGAATGCGCAGGTTTCGTGCCATCCCGAACAACGCACATGCCGCTAAGGCAACGATCGTAGATTGCGCGCAAGCATGGCGGCTGACGACCTCTTCAACGCGTAACAATTACGTCGGCATTAGTAACTTTCGAGCGATATCGGTGAAGCTTTCCGCCTCACGACCCCCGATTCCGAAGCGTTTGCGGTTCGTATGGAGATTCATGATTTTAATTGCGGGACAAAGGACAACGAAACCACAACAAAGCAACAACGAAACGGCAAAACCCGTGCAAAGCACATTGGCGCTAAGCCGTCACGGATGGTTAAATACGGTTTATGAGATAAAGCCGCATGCAAGTACAGGCTCCGAAATGGCGGGACTGGTGCCCCTCGAACGATGCTTCGTCCAGCCGAGCGGCAGTCACAACGGCTCTGCTAACCGACTGGCGGTGGCCGCCCCGGCCTGCGGCACCGCCTCGTCTTCCCCCAGCGGCTGTGCTGTTGCCCGAATAACATTTGCAGGACAAGAGACTCATGGCGTCAATCGATCTGGACTCGCCGGCAGTCGCCTCCGGCGACACGCCATCGCAAAAAAAACGCAATGCAGGTGAAATTGCCGGGCTGAAGTCGTACGGACTTTTATACGGTTCATCGCCCGTGATGATGGAGCTCTATTCGCAGATCGAACGTGTGGCCGCAACCGACGCCACCGCGTTGATCATCGGCGAATCGGGGACGGGCAAGGAACTGATTGCCCGCACGATCCACGATCAGAGCGCTCGCCGCGAAGCCCCGTTCGTCGCCGTGAATTGCGGCGCGATCCCCGACAACCTCATCGAACCCGAACTGTTCGGCCACGAAAAAGGCAGCTTCACGGGCGCAGTGCAGGGACGCCTCGGATACTTCGAGCATGCAAACGGCGGCACGCTGTTCCTCGATGAAGTGACCGAGATGTCGCCCGTTCGACAAGTCAAGTTGCTGCGTGCACTGGAGACCGGCACGTTCTTTCGCGTGGGCGGCAATGACCTGATTCACTCCGACGTCCGCGTGATCGCGGCGACCAATCGCGATCCTATCGTGGCGGTGAAAGAGAACGGCTTGCGCGAGGACCTGATGTATCGGCTCGCTGTGTTTCCCCTGCGCGCGCCGCCTCTGCGTGAACGCGACACCGATCGTGAATTTCTCGCTCAGCACTTCCTGGCCGAGATGAACGCGCAAGAAGGGACGAACAAGTCCTTCAGCAAGCGCGCGCTCGACATGCTGCGCACGTACTCATGGCCGGGCAATGTACGCGAGTTGAAGAACACCGTGTATCGCGCGTTCATCCTGGCAGAGAAGACCGTGGAGATCGCGCATCCGCATCTTGCATCGCGGGTTAAAAAGCCAGTCACGCAAGGCGATGCAATGAACGTGTGGGTCGGCACGCCGCTCGCCGATGCCCAGAAACAAATCATCCTCGGCACGCTCAAGCATTGCGGGGGAGACAAGCGTCGCGCCGCCAAGGCGCTCGGCGTGAGCCTCAAGACGCTGTACAACCGCCTCGGCACCTATGAGAACGAAAGCGGCGACAGCGACTCATCAACGCCGACAGGCGCGGACAGCTAGCTCGCCCTGACTCAATAAATTCGACGAAGCCGATGGGTCCTGATGCGACTCATCGACTCCATCGAGACTCGTTCGCTCCTCATCCGGGCATGAGATTGTCACGCGCAAGTTTCATTTGCCGCACCACGTTCCCCGCATTTGCAATTTCTTGCAAATTTCTTTGCCCTTCATTTCGCTGCGTACTTCAAAATGCCCGGGCGCTCCGATTGCTTGGCGTTCCTTCAGTGCCCGCACAAGCAAGCCGGTGGCCGTTATCGAAAGAATAAAGAAAGGCGAGGAAGGTACAGCACCATGCAGAAAATGATTCACCGGCGTCCCCCCAACGTCGTCGCACTGGCAACGTTTCTAATCGGGGCGCTCGCATGCTCCGCGCTTTCAGGTTGTAATTCGCTCTACGGAGAGGGCGCAGTGGCAGGCGCCGGTATTGCCGGCGCCGCGATCGCGGGCAGCGTGACGCGGAACGCCGCGGTGGCAACCGGCATTGGCCTTGGCGCCGTTGCTGCCGCCAAGGCGGGCGTGCAGTACAGCGAGCGCGTGATGCACACCTATACGCAAGACAGGATCGCCGGGGCAGCCGGTCCGCTTGCCGTTGGCGCTGTGGCGCCGTGGTTCGCAGTACATAGCGTGCCCATCGAGCCGGACGAAAAAGGCCGCGTGACGGTGAGCCGGACCATCAGCACCGGGACGCTCGACTGCAAGGAAATCGTATTCTCCGTCGATACCGACGCCACCAAGGATCATCCGCCGGAAAGCGGTTTCTATGTAGCGTCTATCTGCCGTGATGGCCAGGTCTGGAAATGGGCGTCGGCGGAACCGGCTACGCCGCGCTGGGGTGCGTTGCAATGAAGCCCGGCCTCAGTTTGATGCTCGCGGCCGGCGTTGCGGCGAGCTGCGTCTTCCTCAGCGGCTGCGGATCGATCGGTGCGGCAGCCGGCGCGGCAGCGGGGGTTTCCACGGGCGTGGTCACCAGCAATCCGGCCATTGGTTTCGGCGTGGGTATCGCGGTCCAGGCCGCGACCGACGAAGCCATCCAGCGTCTGATGAAGCGCCTGCACAGCGACCAGCAGATCGCCATTGCAACGACTGCGGGCAATCTTCCTGTCGGCGATACGAAACCGTGGCGGGTGAAACACACGCTGCCGGTGGAGAATGGCCATGGCGACGTGCGGGTGTTGCGCGAGTTCACCAGCGCGCTGGCGACCTGCCGCGAGTTTGCGTTCTCGGTCGCGGACGGCGACAAGCCCGATGCGCATGAGGACTGGTTCCTCGCTCAGGCCTGCAAGGGCAATGACGATAGCAGCGGCTGGAAGTGGGCATCGGCGGAGCCGGCTGTCGCGCGCTGGGGCAATCTGCAGTAGTCCAGGTAGTTGTTGACCGCAAAAAAACGCGGCGTCCGTTTCCGGATCAGCCGCGTTTTTTTGCGCAGGTCAGCGCGCTTCAAGTTCTCTTTTCTCTCCGGACATCAGGACTCGACGTCTTCCAGGCTGAAAATCTCGGTCTGGTCGTTGTACGAGAAAATCTCGCCGTAACGGCCCCAGTTGATCACCGCGTCCAATGTCTCCTCGGCGGCTTTGTCGGAGAGAAAATCTTCCAGTTCCTGCTCGAAGCGTACCCGCGGCGCACGGTGCCCCGGCCGCTCGTTGAGCACCTTCTTGATCCGCGCGGCGAGCGGCACGTGCCGCAGCAGATGTTCCGCGAACATCATCTTGCGTTCCTGCGTCCCGAATTCGGCGAACACGCGCGCCGGCGGGGTCAGGAAGATGTCGCCCTCGCGCACATCGGCGAAACCCAGATGCTGCAGCACTTCGGCCACCGGAAACAGATCGTCGACCTCCAGATGCAGCGAACGCGCGATCTCCGGCATGTCGGCGCGGCCGTGGTACGGATCGGCGGCAAGCGTTTCGATCAGACCGGCCATCAGGTTGGTAGAAACCTGCGGCAGCCAGCTGCTCAGTTCCAGGCCCTTCTTCTTCTCTTCGCCGAATTGACGCGCGGTCATCTTGGCGTAGATATCGTCGACCAGGCGGCGGAACGCAGGGTCGAGCCGATTGCGCGGATGTTTGAACGGCACGCGGATCTCAGCCATCACGCGTCCCGGATTCGACGACAACACCAGGATCCGGTCGCACATGAACACCGCTTCCTCGATGTTATGCGTGACGATCAGCACCGACTTGATCGGCATCTTTCCCTGCGTCCAGAGATCGAGCAGGTCGGTACGCAAGTTTTCGGCGGTCAGCACGTCGAGTGCGGAGAATGGTTCGTCCATGAGCAGCAACGTTGGGTCGACGACCAAAGCGCGTGCAAAACCCACACGCTGGCGCATGCCGCCCGACAACTCACGCGGATACGCGTTCTCGAAACCGTCCAGGCCGATCAGATCGATTGCTGCCAGCGCGCGCTCACGCCGCACCTTTGCCGGCACGCCCTGCGCCTCCAGGCCCGCTTCCACGTTCTGCAGCACCGTTAGCCACGGAAACAGCGCGAAGGTCTGGAAGACCATGGCCACGCCTTTCGCCGGGCCGTGCAAAGGCTCGTTCATATAGGTGACCTGGCCGCCGGTTGGCTCGATCAGTCCGGCGATGATCCGCAGCAGCGTCGACTTGCCGGAACCCGAACGGCCCAGCAGCCCGACGATCTCGCCCGCGTTGAGCGTCAGGTTCACGTCTTCGAGCACGAGCAGTTCGCCCTGCGTCTTGTTGAAGCCGCGACTGACGTTCTCGACGTGCAGGATCTCCTCGCCGAGGCGCGGGGGGATCGGCGGCGTTTGGGTAGTCGTATTCGTCTGCGTTGACATAGGCGCTCGCGCGTTGCTGATTACAAAAAATTCAATGGGTCGGCCGCTGGTTCGTTGGGCAGGCGTTCGGTCAGGGCGATGACACGCTTCAGTGTCAGTCCAGTCTCAGGCGCGCTTCGGAGTAAGCGAACAACGGCCGCCACAAGAGCCGGTTAAAGAGTGTGACGAACAGCGACATCACGGCAATACCGAGAATGATTTTCGGATAGTCGCCGTCGGCCGTGCTTTGCGCTATGTACGCGCCAAGCCCGTGCGCCACGACCTTCGTATGACCCCACGACACCGCTTCCGCCACGATGCTCGCATTCCACGCCCCGCCCGATGCCGTGATCGCACCCGTCACGTAGTACGGGAAAATGCCCGGCAGGATGGCCTGGCGCCACCACTGCCAGCCTTTGATCTGAAAATTGGTGGCCGCTTCACGATAATCGTTCGGATACGACGTCGCCCCGGCAATGACGTTAAAAAGGATATACCACTGCGTGCCGAGCACGATCAGCGGCGAGAGCCAGATATCCGGGTTCAGGTCGAACTTGACGATCACCACGACAAACACCGGGAACAGCAGGTTGGCCGGGAACGCGGCCAGGAACTGCGCGAGCGGCTGGATCTTGCTGGCCAGGGCAGGCCGCAACCCGATCAACACACCGACCGGAACCCAGATCACCGAAGCAATCGCGATCAGCACCATCACGCGAAACAACGTGATCAAGCCCATCCAGAAGACGTGCCCGACTTCCCCCCATGTGACGCCCTTGCTCACGAATAGCGTCACTTTCCACACCAGGAACACCGTCAGCGCGAGAACGATGATCGCCCACGCAATATCGCCGGCACGGGATGGATTGCGAGGCTTGCCGCGCGGCCCGGGTGCTGACCCGGCCAACGCGCCCATCGGGAATTTCGGCAGGCGGCCTTGCAGCGAGGGCAGCTTCAGCGGCACCCGCGCCATCTTGCCGATGATCCAGCCCGCCGGCACCAGCAACTGGTGAATCAGGCGCGTGCGGCGAATCAGATCGAGCAGCCACGACTCCGGCACGTTGCCCGAACTCGTGTTTTCCATGCGGAATTTGTCGGCCCAGGCAACCAGCGGACGGAACATGAGCTGATCGTAAGCCAGGATCACAACCGTCATTGCCAGGATCACCCAGCCGATCGCGCCGAGATTGCGTTCGCCAATGGCGGTTGCCAGATATGCGCCGATACCCGGCAGCACGATGGTGCGGTTACCAACCACGATAGCTTCGGAGGCGACCACGAAGAACCAGCCGCCCGACATCGACATCATCATGTTCCAGATGAGGCCGGGCATGGAAAACGGCACCTCGAGCTTCCAGAAGCGCTGCCAGTTGGTCAGGTGAAAACCGCGCGAGACTTCGTCGAGATCGCGCGGCACGGTGCGTAGCGACTGATAGAAGCTGAACGTCATGTTCCACGCCTGGCTCGTAAAAATCGCGAAGATTGCCGCCAGCTCGGCGCCGAACACGCGGCCCGGGAACAACGCGAGAAAAAACGTGACCGTGAACGAGATGTAACCAAGCACCGGCACCGACTGCAGAATGTCCAGGATTGGCACGAGCACGATGGACGCGCGCCGGCTCTTCGCCGCGAGCGTGCCGTAGATCAGCGTGAAGACCAGCGACGCCACCATGGCCGCCAGCATGCGCAAGGTAGTTCGCAGCGCGTATTCGGGCAGGTTCGCCGGGTCGAGCGAGATAGCCTGGGTTTGCAGTGTCGAGATGGGCGCCAGCGTCTCGTGAAAGCCGACCACGGTGAGCGCGAGCACGCAGATAATCAGCGGGAACGCGACGAAATCCCATCGATTAGGCAACAGGCGCAACGCCGAAGCGTTCGCCGTTCGAGTCAGGTTAAAGCCAAAATCCATTCCACGCCCTTTCCCGTTGAGGCTCGTTGCAGCGGCTTTTTCGTCGCGCAAGGCAACGTCCGGCGGCTGTGTCCTTGCCTGTATTCTTGCCCGTATTCTTGTTGCCCGGGCGGATACTCCGCCCGTCCCCGATCCACCAGGCGCGGGTGTGGCGCCGTCCCACCGCCCCTTCAATCCAGCGGAGTTCTGCGCGTTTCGGGCAGAACCCGGCGCAGGGTTCCGGTGCCGCGGCACACTCGCCCCGGTCGACACACAACTTGACCATTTCAGAAACGCACGACACTACACCAACCTTTGTTTCACGCACAACCTCAGTTGACGGGTCTGTTGCCTGTTTTCTGAAGCCGCCGCCCCTGACACCGCCCATGAGCTAAACGGCTAACCCTTGGGCGACGGTGGACACGCCATTCAGAATCGCACGCTCGCGCCGATAACAACTTGATGGCCGGGGGAAAGCGTCGTCCAATCGAGGCCTGGAGGCGTAAAGACGTGGGCCGAATAAGTGAACCGGAGCGAACCTGGCAAAAACGGATCGCGGGACGCTCGCCGGGCGAACGAACAAAAGCATGAGGTGCGGCTGACTCCGATTCCGGCCGCAAGCAATGACACTTGAGCGAACTACCGATATACGCGCGGCTGCGCCCGGTAAGATGCTCACATGTCGGTAAAACACTCATAACATGCTCGTTGCGCGGGTTGTGCCACAGGCCCGCGCAACGGTCTGACAGACCAGAGGATCGATGAACAAGACAACCTTTCACCGCGCCATCGCGACGCTCGCCTTCGCGTTGCTCGCATGCGTGTGCTGGGTTGCCGCCGGGATGGTGTCGGAGCGAATGGTACAGCAAGAACTGACCACGTCGGTACGCGTGGAGCAGCAAATGGCTGCGTCTATCGTCGACAATACCGCGCAGATCATTGCCAGCGACCTCGCCATGTCCCGGGCGATTCCGGCCACTATCGCCGAAATGGACATGATCCAGCTGGCGCTCGTCCAATCCCGCAGTTCCGCCGAAGAAATCCGGCAGACCGAACCCGAACGGCGAGCAAAGTGGCTCGCTACCCCCGCGCTCGCCAAACTCGACAACTTCCTGCGCAACGCCCGTGGCTTCACGGGCCTCGACTACGTGTGGGTCGTGAATAGCGATGGGTTTTGCGTGGCGTCGAGCAACGGGCTTGACTCGAACAGCTTCGTTGGCACCGACATGCGCATGCGCGGTTATATCCAGAAAGCGCTGCTGGGCGCGTTCAACGAGACTTACGGGGTCGGCAGAATAAGCGGCGATCCCGGCATTTTCATCGCCACGCCGGTGTATCGCGACGGCTTCCTGGTGGGCGCGGTGATCGCGAAAGTCAGTGTCGACCGCTTGCGCCACTGGGTATCGCGCGCAGGCACGTTCGTCACGGACAGCAACGGCGTGATCGTCATGGCTCACGAAAGTCAGCTCGAAAACCGTGTGCTGCCAGATTCGCCCGTGCTGCGGATGTCACGGGCGCAGCGGCTGGATGCGTATCGGCGGGTCGATTTCCGTACGCTGCAGCTGACCAACATTGGAGAACGCGTGCGGGCAGACGCGCCTTGGCTGCCGCCTTCGCTCGCCCGCTCGTTTTTCTCCGCCGGCGACAGCAGCACACCCTCTCTCTACGACGAACGCACCGGTCTGAACTCGGGGCTTGCCGCACATATTGTCCATCCGCTGCCGAACTGGGCGGAAATTGTGAGCAATCAGCGTCGCGACAGGTTGCTGGTGTTTCTGACGGCGCTCGGCGTAAGCCTGCTCGCGATTGTGATCGCCGTGTCATACCTGCGCGAACGGCGCTTGCACCGGGCCACCCGCCATCTGGCCAACCAGCTGCAGTCGGCCAATGCGCTGCTGTCCGCCGAAGCCCGCCACGACGCGTTGACCGGCGCGCTGTCACGACGTTATTTCCTGGATATTCTGCGCCGCGAAGTCGATGTGGCCCGCTCGGGAGGCGTGCCGCTGTCAGTTGCAATCGCCGATCTTGACCACTTCAAGCAGGTGAACGACCGCTTCGGCCACGCGACCGGCGACCGCGCGCTCGAACATTTCGTGCGGATGTGCGAGGAGCAACTGCGCGCGAGCGACGGTGTCGGGCGATTGGGCGGCGAGGAATTTGGGCTGCTGCTCCCGCATACCGCCCTCACCGATGCCCACACGGTTCTCGAACGCCTGCGCAAGCGCTTCAACCAGGAGCATTGCGCTTATCTCCCCGACGACACCATGCTGAGTGTCAGCATTGGCATCACGGAACTGAGCGACGGCGACACCGCTGAAAACCTGCTCAAGCGCGCGGACCTGGCGTTGTATGCGGCGAAATCGGGAGGGCGTGACCGCAGCGAAGTGCGCCCGGCCGATACACGACCACCCATGCCACGGCATCCTGAAACGGCCTGACACGAGGTTAAAACGGCAATTTGGCGTGACGTTGGCTGAAAGGCGGGGTGCGGCGGCGGCACGACAGCAGGTATTATCGATCTTCGAGTTCGATATCTGCCGTTATCAAGAATCAGGAGGGGTGAATGAAGGGAAATCTGGTCATTGTCTGCCGCGATCAGGACGCTGAAGCATTCGATCACTTGCTGGCGGAGTATGGCGCGTTCCAGACGCGGCTCTCTTCGACTGCCTGGTACTTGCGCCTCGACGTCGCGCCGGAAGTGATCCAGGAGGAAATCCTGGCGCGGTTCGGCAAGTACACCAC
>DASYLW010000500.1:0-48936 GCA_036009385.1 Caballeronia sp. | reverse complement strand
CCGGGCCGGATTGTGCGGCACGTGCAAGGTGCGGTATTTGTCCGGCGAGGTCGAACACAACGACTGCATTCTCGGAGACGACGAGAAACGAGAGTATCTGACTTGTTGTGTATCGCGGGCGTCGAGCCGGGAGCTGGTCCTGGATCTTTAGTGCAAAGACATTTCGGGAAGACCTCTATTACCGGTGCAAGGTGATCGATATCGCCATTCCTCCACTACGGCAACGCCAGGACGATATTCCGGTTCTTGCCACTTTTTCGTAGCCAAATACGCTGCGCTGCTGCGCAAGAACATCTATGGTTTCACCCCGCGCGCGATGCAACCGATGTGTTCCTGCGCGTGGCCCGGCAATGTGCGCGAACCTGAAAGCTTTGTGGAGCGCATGGTTGATTTGCGCGAAGACGGAAAGATCAGCGATATCAGTTCGCTGTTTGGCAGGATGCAAGCGGCTGATGCGGCGGTTGACGGCGTGCGTGCTAACAAATTTCGTAAGGGCGCTCGGCGTATTACCGGAGCTTTGCGCAACCCAATGCCAAACACCGCGAAGCCATGGCTCGGCGCTTGAACATGCGGGGCAGGGTCGGCGATGCTTGAAACAGTTGATCGTCAAGCAGCACCAGGTTCGTCCACTTGACGGCACTGCGCCGCTCGACGCCGTCACGGTGAATCGATTTGATCATGAGGCGTTGGCCACGCGCCTCGCCGGGGGGAGGCGGGTGTTTATCCGGACGATCGCTGACGTCACGCCCGGCGAAGAGTTGCTCATTGATTATTTACTCAACGTCAAGGACCGCCGCGCGGCTGTCAAATGTACGAAACAACGCAAATCAACATTACCTGTTAATTCAATCCGCGCGCACGGGTGTCACTGGCCGTTCAAGGTCTCATCGTTCCGGTCGCGGCGGCCCGCGTGTGCAGACCGAACGCCGTCGCGAGGTTATGCGGCGTGTGGCCGCCGAACCTCAGCGCGTCGCGGTAATAGTCGCGCAGCAGGTCACGATACGACGGGTGCGCGCAATGCTCGATAATCTGCATTGCCCGTTCGCGCGGCGCGAGGCCCGTCAGATCGGCCAGCCCCATTTCCGTCACGATCACATCGACGTCATGCTCGTTGTGATCGCAATGCGGCACCATCGGCACGATGCTGGAGATCGCGCCGTTCTTGGCCACGGACTTGGTCGCGAAAATGGCATAGGCCGCATTGCGCGCGAAGTCTCCCGAGCCGCCGATCCCGTTCATCATGTGCGTGCCGCCCACATGGGTGGAATTCACGTTGCCGTAGATATCGACTTCAAGCGCCGTGTTGATCGCGATCAGCCCGAGCCGCCGGATGACCTCCGGATGATTGCTCACCTCCTGAGGGCGCAACACCAGCTTGTCCCGGTAGCGCGAGAGGTTCTCGAAGACCTGCCGTTGACGGTCTTGAGACAACGTGATTGATGCGCCGGAGGCGAAGGTCACCTTACCCATATCCATCAGTTCGAAGGTCGAGTTCTGCAAGACTTCGGAATAGATCGTCAGCGCTTCGAAGGGGGAGCTGGCGAACCCGGACAGCACTGCGTTGGCAATCGTGCCAATACCGGCCTGCAGTGGCGGCAGCATTCGAGGCAGGCGCCCGCGCGACACTTCGTGCTGGAAGAACTCGATCAAATGACCCGCTATGCGCGCAGTGTCCTCATCAGGCTTCTCGGCCGTGGAGGGACTATCCGGGGAGTGGGTCACAACGATCGCGGCGATCTTCCCGGGCGGCACATCGATCGACTGCGTGCCCACGCGGTCGTCAGGACGCACGATGGGCAGAGGACCGCGCAGCGGCCTGTCAGCCGGCAGCCAGATGTCGTGCAAGCCTTCAAGCGCAGCGGGCTGCGCCAGATTGATTTCGACGATCACCTTCTGCGCGCAAGCGGCGAACGTCGCTGAATTGCCAATGGACGTGGTCGGAACTATGCCGCCGGTTTCCGTGATTGCGGCAGCCTCGATGATCGCGATGTCCATCGACCCGAGGCGATTCGTGCGAAGCAGTTCCACTGTCTCGGACAGATGCTGGTCGACGTACATCACTCGGCCGTCGTTGATCGCGCGGCGCAGTGTACCGTCCACCTGAAAGGGTAATCTTCGTGCAAGCACCCCGGTCTCGGTCAGGATCTGGTCTGTTTCGTGTCCGAGCGAAGCGCCCGTAACCAGCGTAATGCGCAACGGCTGGCCGTCGCGTTGCGCGCGCTCAGCAAGTGCCGCGGGCACGGCCTTGGCGTCCCCGGCGCGTGTGAAACCGCTCATGCCGACCACCATACCGTCATGAATCAACTGCGCGGCGTCGGCACTCGACATGATTTTACTAAGCAGTGCTCTGCAACGAATGCGGTCTTCGACCATTTGAATGTTCCTTGGGACCGTCGAAACGCGGGCTGCGCTCGTTCTGGTCAGATGAGCGGCGAGGCGGGCACCCGCCAGGCCGCCGCGAAGATCAGCTTCCGCCGAAGAAGAGACTGCAGTAGCTGGCGGGTCCGACGCATTCGTCCGGCTTGCGCCTTACCTGAGGTATCCGAGGTACTTCGCGAACTGCCGCGCTTGCTGTATCGGTTGCAATGGTTCGCTGATCCTGTTGCTCCGCTTGCGAGTTGAGCGCACCCGCCGCACTCGCCGGACCCGATTGTGCATATACCGTCGACAGGACAAACCACGAACCAGCCACCAGCACACTCTTCAACAATTTCATTTCACTTTCCTCGTTTTATTACTTGCACGCAGCGATCAATTCGCCGCCGAGGGAAATATATGACTGTGTGATGGGTTGATTAAGGGGCCGTAGTGTAAGGCACCCTTCCTTATCCGCGGGCAATCGATGCGCGGTTTTTGCCACGGTGCGCGGACCACCCTGATCAGCGCCGGTGGAACGGTGCGTCGCGAGCGAGCAACGCCGTGCGAATCGAATGCAGCGACGCCACCATGCGCCGCACCTCGCGCCCGTGGCCATGCGCAACGCATGATCCAAGGCTTTGTTGCGCCGCTTCGAGCGCCGACACCACAGCCCCGAGCGCCCGGATCCGGTGTCGGTCGGTTGGCGCGGTGAAGAGCAGCGAAACGGCCTGCCGGAAGGACTGCATAGGCGCGTGCCAGTCCCCTTGTTCACCGATCGAGATGCTTGATGCCGCTTCACGCAGGTCGATAACCGCCTGCCCCACTTCGAGTGTCGCCAGCATCCATCGCAACGCGCGCCGATGTTCTCGCGACCTGTCGGCAAGCAAGCCGCGCAACTGGAACATCAAGTCGTGCGTGCTTGCGTGAAAGCGATGATTCAATCCGGCAAGCCTGCCCTCGCATGCACGCGCCACCTGCGCCCGCAGCTCGCGCTGTGTCCTTTCAACGAGCCACGCAGCGTTCGGCGGACAGACCAGCGCGAAACAAAGCGACGCGGCCAGTAACGCAAGGACCACTGCCACGCCATTGTTCATGAGCGTTTCGGGAGCATAAACCACAGGATTGTCCGGCCCGGTCAACAAACAAAAGAACACGAGAAAACCAGTGCCAAACCCGCCACCGCCCCGATGCACGGCCACATAAGTGCCCAGCGCGATGAACGGCGCGAGCACCGCGCACAACAGCACGAAACCGTCGATAGCGGGATACACGTAACGTAGCAGCCCACAGCCGACGACCACCGCAACAGCCGCACCGGCGGCCATTTGCAGCGCGAGCCGGGAAGGCCGTGCAGAGGTCGCGCACAAACCGCAGGCGAGCGTGGCCGCGATCACGGCCATCCCGCCGCTGGGCCATGCTGTCAAGATCCAGAAGCCGCCGATCAGCGCGACCGTGGTTGCCGTACGCAAGAACGAGGCGATCACCACGCTGAGGTGCGTGCGCGCCACGTGCGGATAGGTCACGCGGTCAGGCAACGCGAGCGGTTCGTTGTGTTTCCACGCGGCAAGCGTGCGGGCGTACCGCGCGAGGTCATCGACGAAACGAAACAACAGTTCGATGGCGGTATCGAAATCGGGCAGCAGCGTGGGGGCGTCTGATTCCATCCGTGCGGGTCCGGTGCGAATGGTCTCCCGCGTACCGTGCTGGAAGCGTGTCAAGGACGCAGCGAACTCCGCTTTGTGGTTAAGACTGTCATGCGTTCGTAAGAGAATCGCGAGTGCATCAAGATGCGCCGAGATGAGGTCGACCAGCGCCGCGCTATCAATCGCCAATGCACGCCTGAGCAACTGATGCAACGCATGCAGGCGCGCGCATGCGTCGAGGAATTCGCTGTTGAGCCGCGCCAGACGACGGCTTTGCGCGCGCATGGCCGGCGTCTCGTACGCGGCGTACCGGAGCTGGGCATCGAGGGCAACGGTTTCATCGACCCACGCGCCAAAACGCTGTTCGAACGCGCCTCGCCCGATCCTGCGCTCGAGCACGTTTGCCGCGAAAGCTTTAAAATCCTCATCCCGGCGACGCAAACCCGCTGCAAATACGGTGCTAGCGCGCAGAGGCATCACGAGCGCGCTGACCGCGCCCGAACCGAGTATGCCGAGCGTGACTTCGGCTGCGCGGTTCAACGAGGCGAGCAACAAGCCGTTCGGATCGTTCACGGCCGGTATGCCGATCAGCGCCGCTGTGTACCCTGCCAGCACGAAGCCGTACCACCGAAAGTGACGATACCTCACAGCCAGCGCCGTACAGACTGCAACCCATCCGGTCAGCCCGGTCATGTAGGCCTCTGGCTGCTGCACGAACATCCCTCCGAGCACCAGCGCAGCGACCGCGCCCAGCAGCGTGCCGAACAACCGGTAGACGCTTTTTGCGAGCACCATGCCCGCCAACGGTTGCATGAGCACGACCGCGGTGGTCATCGCAACACGCGGCTGCGGCAACTGAAGCAGCATGGCGAGGCCCATCGCGCTCGCGACAGCCATCAATGTTTTCAGCAGATGCAGCCAGGTGGGCGCAGCCGTTGCCAGCCAGTCGCGGGCGGCATCTTTCACACGATCCAACGCGCTCTCGGGCACCTCTTCGTCGTTCATGAATGCGACTTTCCTCAGGCCAGCGTTAGGCGCGTGCAGCTCGGGCGTTCTTCGTGCAATCACGCGAGCCGCCATGCCAAGGCGCCGATTGTATGGAGCCGGCGTCGCCTGATTAAGCCGCCGCACCACAACCCGCTTCTCTGGATTTCGCAACAATGCCTCCGTGCCGCAGGCAGACAATTCGGCCTTCTTTACAGACCCAAGGTTCTAATGGATACGCTACAAAACATGCGCGTCTTTGCGCGCGTGGTCGAATCGGGCAGCTTCACGGCAGCAGCGATCAGCATGAATTTAAGCACCGGCGCGATGTCACGCGCCGTCTCCGAACTTGAAGAACATCTGCGCACTCGCCTCATGACGCGCTCCACCCGCAAGCTCTCCTTAACGACAGCGGGCGAGCGTTATCTGAAGCGATGCCTGCAGATCCTGGCAGACATCGACGGTGCTGAAGAAGAGGCGAGCTGCGCGCACGAACATCCGTCAGGGACGTTGCGCATGTTCAGCTTCGCGAGCATCGGACAGCATTACGTGCTGCCGGCGATTGCGCGGTACCGGCGGCAGTATCCGGACGTCTCGGTCGACCTGACGCTGTCGCAACGCATGCCTGATTTGTTCGAGGGAACCAGCGACGTGGCGATCATCTCGGCGGCGGCGCTGCCCGACTCCGAGATGGTCTCGCAGCCGCTCGGTGCCACCTTCAGCATCCTGTGCGCTTCGCCTGAGTATGTGCGTTTGCAGGGGATGCCCGAGCATCCTGCCCATCTCGCGCGGCATCAGTGCCTGACGCTGCATACGCCCGCGTTTCCGGCCAACGAGTGGACACTCGACGGCCCCGACGGCGTTCAGACAATGAACATCAGCGGCCCGGTGCAGGTGAATATTGCAGAGTCGCTCGCGGTGGCGATCCGTGAAGGCCTTGGCATCGGCATGCTGCCGCTGTACGCGGCGGTCGACGGCTTGCGCAATGGCTCGCTGGTCCGCGTCCTGGAGCAGCACATCCTGCAGAAGACGAATATCTATGCGCTTTACGCGTCGCGCCGCTTCGTCGATGCAAAGACGCGAACCTGGATCGACTTCCTGCGTACTTACCTGCCCGCCATGATCGAGCGCGATGAAGCGGTGCTCGCTGATGTCGGCCATGGCATGTCGCTTCAAGTCAACGGGACTTTCCCACCGGTTTCATAACAGTGCCTTGCCAGGCGGGATCTTAATCTTGAAGGTGTGCTTACCTAAACTTGCGTCACCTGTTGCGAACAAGACTGCTCGCACCGGACCAAGACCTAAACGAGAGGTAAGTCATCATGAAGTCCCTGATTCAAGCCGTTATTGCTATTGCCGTCCTTTCCGCACCTGTCGCATCGTTCGCTCAGTCGAACGCGCCTGTCACCCGTGCGCAGGTCCGCGCGGAACTGACCCAACTTGCGAACGTCGGGTATCACGTGGGTGATGGCGATAACGCGCGTTATCCCGAAGACATCCAGGCTGCGGAAGCACGCGTTGCCGCTCAAAAGAGCGCGGCGACCGGCTCGCCGACCAGTTATGGCCGCAGCACCAACGGCACGTCGGCTTCGGGGCGCCCCGGCGTATCGGCCGCCGACTGGAACGCGATGTACACCCGTTAATCAAGCCAACCGCTGGTTTGCGATGCGAGCCCGAGCGCATCGGGCGGTTCCGGAGCCCCGACGCGCTGGAACCGCGGCTGATTAAACCGTAGTCGTGATCAGGCGCATCACGCCTCAAAACTCAAGCCTCAGCGGTCGACACCTTGTTCCGGCCGGTAGCCTTCGCGTTGTACAAGGCCTCGTCAGCGGCTTTGATCACCGTAGTCGGATCGTCGACCATTTGCGGTTCACGGCTAACCGTGCCAATGCTGGCCGTCACACATCCATACCCGCTGCCCGCGTGTTCGATATGGCACGCGCAAATAGCGGATCGGATCTTCTCTGCGATCAGCGAAGCGCCGAGCGCTGCGGCAGCGACAGGCCGCGTTCGGACATCATCTCGACCAGATCGCGCAGGCTGAGCCTGTAGCGAAGGTACCAGCACAGACAGAGAACAATGATCTTCCGATCAAAATGCCGTCTATCGAACATCCCCTCCAGACCTTTCCGCTTGCTCATCACCGGCCACCAGATTTGATTGCATAGCTACTTTAACCAATCCAATGAGCCGATTTGCACCAGAACCTATTCGACGACGCTGCTCTAGTCGTTGGCAATCGCGGCCGCTGGTCGAGGTTAAATGCCCGCCTTGCCCACGACGCGATCAGCAGACGACGACCGCTTCTTCCTACGCATCGCGCTTGCTGCGCCCATACAGCAGCAGCATCGCCGCAATCACCACGCCGTAGATAATCTGGCGCCCCGCCTCCGGCATCTGCGCGACCGAGAGGATCGACTGCAGCAGCGTGATGAGGATCGCTCCGGCCACCGTGCCGAGGTACGAACCCCGGCCGCCCAGAATCGACGTGCCGCCGAGCACGACCGCAGCGATCGCCGGCAACAGGTAAGCATCGCCCATCGACTGCGCCGCTTTCGACGCATAACCGGCAAGCAGCACGCCGCCGAGCGCCGCGAATGCGCTGCACACGGCGAACGCGGCCACTGTCACGAGCCGCGTATTGATGCCTGAAAGATACGCTGCGCGTTCGGTGTTGCCGATCGCGTACAGCGTGCGGCCGAAGGTCGTGCGCGCCAGCAAGAACATCGTGGCGCCTCCGATCAGCACCCACAGCGCGACGGCATTCGGCACGCCCGGTACGAGCCAGCCCGAGGCGAGCCATCGCATCACATGTGGCGCGGAGTCCTGCGGCGACGATCCTCCCGTGTAGACGATCATGATGCCCTGCGCGACCGCATTGGTTGCGAGCGTCGCGATCATCGAAGGAATGCGCAGGAGCGCGACAAGGATGCCGTTGACGATGCCGATCAGCATGCCGCAACCGATTCCGACCGGAATCGCGAGGATGTGCCCGAGTTCGCCGTGCCCCGCGACGGCGCACGCCATCATCGCGCCGACCGTGATTGTCCACGGCAGCGACAGGTCGATGTGTCCGAGCAGGATCACCATCATCAGGCCGGTCGCGATGATGCCGAGGAACGCGCCGACCTTCAGTTGCAGCAGGATGTACTCCGGCGACATGAAGTTTCGCGAAAACATCCCCCCGACGAGCAGCAGCGCGACAATGCACGCGAAGGCGATAACGATCGGCGGGTCGATCTTGCGCTTGAGCCTCGACACGAATGTAGTCCAGCCGGTTCCGGAAACGTCGCTCATTGGAACCACTCCAGACGGTTGCGGACCCTGAACAGCCCGCACGCGCCGATCGCCACAGCGAGCAGAAGAATCACGCCCTGGAACAGCGGCTGCCACAGTGCGTCGACGTTGAACACGAACAGCAGGTCGCCGATAGAACGAAACGCGAATGCGCCGAAGATCGCGCCGATAGCGCTGCCCTTGCCGCCAAGCAGCGACACGCCGCCGATGACCACGGCGGCAATCGAAAACAGCGTATACGAGTTGGCGCTGCCGAGGCTCGCCTCGCCGGTGTCCGTGAAGAACGTTAGAAAGAGGCCGCCAATCGCGGCGAGCAAGCCGGCCAGCGTATAGCTGGCGAACTTCGCGCGGCGGATCGGCATGCCGGACAGGAAGGCTGCGGGTTCAGACGAGCCGGTCGCGTACGCCGCGCGCCCGACCACCGAACGTTTGAAAGGAATCCAGACGATCGCCACAGTCGCGAGCAGAATCAGCAAGCTCGCCGGCACGACGCCGCCGACCTTGCCGGTCAGTGCGTCGGCGAGTTCCTCGTTGATCGATCCGCCGGGAACCGGGCGCAGCAGCAGCGCCAAGCCATAATATACGGCGCCCGTCGCGATCGTCGTCACGATCGGTTGCAGGCGGCCGTAAATGATGATGATGCCGTTGAGCGCGCCGCACAGCGCGCCGGTCGCGAGCACGCCAACGATGCCGAGCGCGCTGTGCAACGCGTCGCCCGTCACGATCCACGATCCAACGCAATTAGTCAGCACGAGCGTCATGCCGATCGACAGGTCGATGCCGGCTGTCAGCACAACGAGCGCCTGGCCCATCGATACCAGCGCGAGCAGAACCGCCTTGTTCGCTGCCGTCTGCAACACGTTCGCCGACAAGGTCGACGGATAGTTGCAGAGGTAGATCGCGAACATCAGTACAAATAGACCGAACGCGAACGTCGTCCCGCGATTTTCAGCATACCAGTAGCGCAGCCCGCTCATAGCGTGACTCCCGGGGAAGGAGAGACCTGCCCGCCGGGCAGATCCAGTGCACTTGCTATCAGGTTTTGCTCTGTAATCTCCGGCCCGGCAAGTTCCTTCTTGATCCGGCCTTCGTATAGTACGAGCACGCGGTCGCAGCAGCCGATCAGCTCGTCATAGTCGGTGGAATAGAAAACGATCGCGGCGCCGTCGCCGGCGAGACGCCTCAGCAGCTGATAGATCTCCTGCTTGGTGCCGACGTCGATGCCGCGCGTCGGGTCGCTGAGGAGCAGGATTCTCGGCTGCCGGATCAGCCACTTCGCAATGACTACCTTCTGCTGGTTGCCGCCCGACAGCGAGCCCACGGGCGCGTCGACGCTGAACGACTTGATTGCGAGGAGTTCCATCATACGGTCGACTAACGATTGCTGGCGGTCGCGATCTATCACGCCTGCGGTGGACATGCGATCGAGCGCGGCAAACGACAGGTTCTCGCGCACCGACATCGGCAGCATCAGGCCTTCGGTCTTGCGGTCCTCCGGAATCAGCGCCATACCGATTTCGTTGGCGCGCGCGACCACGGGGCTCGAGATCGACACGGCCTTGCCGTCGATCTCGATCTTCCCCGCGCAACCGCGCAACACGCCGAACAACGCGAGCAGCAGTTCGCGCTGGCCTTGCCCGTCGAGGCCGCCCAGTCCGAGGATTTCACCGGGCTTCAACGAAAAGCTGACGCCCTGCAAAGTGTCGTTCCAAGCGAGATCATGACAGGCGAGAACCGGTTCAGCGGCGAGGCGGCGCTCGGGCTTGTCCGGGAATGCGTGCTGGTACTTGCGGCCGATCATCATTTCGACAACCTCATTGTCGGAGCGCGTGCCCGCCTCGAAACTCATTACATGACGACCGTTCCGGTAGACCGTGCATTCGTCCGCGAGCGCCTTTATCTCGTGCATCCGGTGCGAGATGAAGAGCAGCGCGAGCCCCTCTTCGCGCAGGCGTTTGAGCACCTCAATGACGCGCGCCACGTCGGCCGCGGTCAGCGCCGACGTGGCCTCGTCGAGGATCAGGATGCGCGGCTCGCGCGCAAGCCCCTTCGCGAGCTCGACCATCTGCTGGCGCGACAGCGGCAAGTCCCGTACCTTTGCGAGTGGATTGATGTCGCCCGCGCCCGCGCGCTCGAGCGCGGCTTCGGCCTGGCGGCGCTGGGCCCGGCGGTCGATCATGCCGAAGCGTAGCGGCGGGTTCGAAGCGAAGATGTTGTCCGCCACGCTCAAGTCAGGGATCAGCGACAGCTCCTGATACACGCAGACGATGCCGGCCGCGTTCGCCGCGGCGGGCGACGCGAACGAGACTTGATGACCATCGAGGTGCATCGTTCCCTCGTCCGGCTGCACGACGCCGGACATCACCTTCAGCAGCGTGGACTTGCCCGCGCCGTTCTCGCCGAGGATCGCGTGGATGCGGCCGCTGCGCACCGTCAGTTCCGCGTGATCCAGCGCAATGGCGCCGCCGTAGCTTTTCGACACGCCAGACATCTGAAAGACCGACTGCTCTTCGTCCTGCCGCATGCTTCGTCTCCTGTCGATCGGAGTTAGCGCTTTAGCGCCTACTCCGATCCCATGCAGTTGCCGTCATGTCGCCGGCCACCCGATCACTGATTGCCCTGGTCCTGCTTCATGATTTCCTGCGCGGAGAAATTGATGCCGCACGTCGGAAACGAGTTGCCGACGAAGAAGTTGTCGGACTCGTTCGGAAAATAATTGACGCCCGCCTTAAGCTTCGAATCGTCGGTGACGTCGAGCGGCAGCTTGATCGCGACCGGGATTGTCTGGCCGTCCAGCGCGGCGAGCGCCGTCTTGATCGCCACGGCCACCTGCCCGGGTCCGCTGCCCGCTGACGTGCACTTCAGGCCCTGGCTCCCATACTGTGCACAGAGCTTGCGAAAGCCGTTCTCCGTTTCGCCACCGAACGGCACGAAAGGATGTTTCGCGTCGATCATCGCGCGCACGACACCCGTGTCGCCACCCTGCGCCGACATTCCATCGAAATGGCCTTGTACGGCAATCGCGTCGGCGACGGCCTTCTGCGCGACCCCGTCGTCCCATTTGCCATAAACCTGGACGTTGTCCCATTTCTTGCCGGTCGCGTTCAACGTATTCAGGAAACCATTGTGCCGATCAGTGTCGACCGATGTGCCGGCTACCCCGCGGACCTCCAACACCTTGCCTCCGTTCGGCAAATGGCCAGCGAGCCACTTGGCCCACAGCACGCCGAGCCCGTACTGGTCCACGTCGACGTTGATCGCATCTTCGCTGTCTAGCGTGTTGTCGAACGCGATCAGGACGACGCCGGCTTTCTTCGCGCGGCGGATCGCGGGTCCGAATGAGGCGGGATTTTGCGCGTCAACGATGATCGCGTCATAGCCGGCATCGATGAAGTTGTTGACGGCCGAGATCTGCGCCGGTACGTCCTCACCCGTTGAAACAACCTTGAATTCCTTGAGCTTGGCGGCGACGGCCGGTTGCGCCGTATAGGCCTTGGCCGTCTTGATCATCTGGATCCGCCAGGTGTTCGCGATATAGCCATTCACTAGCGCGATGCGGTAGGGTCCGCTTTTCTTCGGATACTTAACGAATTTCGTGTCGCTCTTCCATGGGACCATGCACGTGGGATCGCTGGGCGGCCCGGAAACGATCGATGCCTGCGCGAAAGCCGTGCTTGCACAAAGCGCCAATGTCGCGGTCGCCGCCGCTCGAAGCACCTGGATTCCTGAAAGCATGTTGTCTCCTGTTTTTTGGATTGAAGCTACCGGTTGCCGGCGCATATTGCTTGACGTGACTGACCGGCTTGGCGTGCGTAACGCAGGGAATCTTGCGGATGCTACAGCGGGACCGAATCGGACTTGCCGAACCAGCGGCTTGGCCCCTTCAAAGACGCCCCCTCGAAGCGAAGCTGGAGGCATACGCGTACGCCTCCCGGCCTGACAGTACTGGCATACCAATCCGCCCGCGATAGTGGTTTACCAGTGCGAAAGGTGCACTGCGCGATGGGGCTGAAACCCCGCCATTCCTTTGCTCGATGGGCGAATACCGGCCTGCGGCGAGCCGGCGCGGCATGACACGGAATTGGTGTACCATTCCCGCGAACTTCAGCCGCGCTGGGCGGCTTCAACGATTTCGAGAATCCTGGATGGTCGATCTTTCGCACAGGCCAACCGGCCGAACCGCCGATGCGGACGCGTCCGACCGTACCTATGTCGGGCTGGCGAAACAGATATATGAACTGATCACGGCTGGCGGCGTCGAGCCCCGTGCCCGCCTGCCTTCCGAGCGAACGCTAGCCGAACGTTTCGGCGTAAGCCGCACGCTGGTGAGGGAGGCGATCATCGCGTTGGAAATGCAGGGCGTGGTCGAGGTGCGTGTAGGGTCGGGCATCTATGTAGCCGAAGCACCCGAGGCGCGCTCGGTCACGTTCGAACTGCTGCGCGGGCCAGGTCCGATCGAGACGCTGCGTGCGCGGGGGGTGATCGAAAGCGCAATCGCGGCGCTCGCCGCGACCGAACGCAAGGATTCTGACCTCGACCTGCTCTTCGCTGCGTTGCGTGCAATGCGCGAAAACATGGATGACAAGGCCGCGAATGAGGCCGCTGACCGCGAGTTCCATCTGGCGATTGCGCGGGCGACGGGGAACGAAGTGCTCTGGCTCGTGGTGAGCGCGATGTGGGACAACTCCCGCGCCGACCCGTTGTGGAAAAAGATCGAGGAGCACTTCCATACGCCCGCGTTGCGGGCGGCTTCACAGGAAGACCATCAGCGCATTTTTTCAGCCATCGTGGCACGCGACGCGGCCGCTGCGCGCTCGGCGATGCAGGCGCACCTCGCGCGGGTGATCGGCGAATTCACGAAGGCTTGGCGTTAGCTCAACTTTCACTATTCGAATTCTCGCGCAGAGTTGCGTAGAGGACATTGGAGATGGCCGCGCGGTGATTTTCCGGTGAAATCAGCTTGACCGTGTGCCCGGGTGCGGCCAGCTTGCGGGCCATAGGATGCGAACCGGCGCAAGCCTCCATGATGACGGTACAGACATGAAACGTCGCGATGAATTCGATCGATTGCTTGCGGCTTGGCTTTTTTCGGAACACGGCCTTGCCTTTTGCGTCCTGCCCATGCAGATGAAAGCTGTGTTCAAGGTCGCACAACTTTCCGGGTGTGCGTAAAGATACTGGTGGAAAGCAGGGCAAGGACGTTTCCAATATACGTCTTTATCGGATTCGTCAAACAGGGGCACGATCAATCGGATGGCGTCTGCGAGCTTTTTTGTGTTCTGAAATAATGGGCTTCGCTCACGACCGCGGCGGGCTACGCTCATGCAAACACGATCTGATGCCTCAACCGACAGCGAATCCGCCGGCTACTGGCGCGAACACGAAATGCTGCTATTGCAGCAGGTGATGGCGCTTGTCGGCAAAAGCCTGTCCCCCGCGCCTGCGCTGCGCGAGATGCTGCATCTGATGTCCGAACTGCTCGGCCTGAACCGGGGCCGCATCGTGCTCGCGGACGAAACGCGTCGCAGCGGGCGCATCCGGTACGCGTACGGACTCACCGCCGAGGAAATTGGCCGGGGTGTGTATGCGTACGGTGAAGGCATCACCGGGCGAGCGCTGCAGCACGGACAACTGACGATCATCCAGGACATCGACCGCGAGCCGGATTTCCTGGCACGGGCGGTTGAGCGCTCACGGCTGCCGGACGGCCCGGTCGCGTTCATTGCGCTGCCGATCGTCGTCGAACGGAGGGCGGTCGGCGTTCTTGCGTGTCACCGCATTCGTGACCGCTCGCGTACGCTGGCCGACGACATCACGGTGCTGCGCATTCTCGCGACACTGGCGGGGCAGTTGCTGCAGCTGGAAGCCGGCCTCGAGGAAAAAACCCGTGCGCTCGAAGAGCAGAACGTAGTGCTCGCGCGCGCCCTCGAATCGGCGGCCGCCCGCTATGGAATCGTCGGCACCGCGCCGCCTTTGCTGCGCGCGATCTCGGAACTGGAGCGCGTATCGGATTCCGCCGCGAGCGTGCTGTTGCTCGGCGACTCAGGTACTGGCAAGGAGTTGTTTGCACGGGCCTTGCATCTGGCGAGTTCGCGGCGCGACCGTGCTTTCATCAAGATCAACTGCGCGGCGATACCGGATACGCTGTTCGAGTCCGAGCTGTTCGGGTACGAACGCGGCGCGTTCACCGGCGCGAACAGCATGCGCGCGGGCTGGTTCGAGCAGGCCAGCAAAGGGACGCTGTTTCTCGACGAGATCGGCGAGCTGCCGCTGACGATGCAGACAAAGCTGCTGCGCACGCTTCAGGAAGGGACCATCACGCGCCTCGGCGGCAAGGCGGAAATACGAGTCGACGTGCGGCTCGTTGCGGCCACCAATCGCGATTTGCGACGCGGTGTGGCGCACGGCACCTTCCGCCAGGACCTGTACTACCGGCTCAATGTGATTCCGATCCACCTGCCGTCGCTCGCTGAACGCCGCCAGGACATTCGCGTTCTCGCGCTGCATTTCATTAGTCATACGAATCAACTCAATCAGCGCAACGTCAATCTCACGACGGCCGCGCTGGATCGGCTCGAAGCGTATCCGTGGCCTGGCAATATCCGCGAGCTGACCAACTTCATCGAACGGATCGTGTTGCTCGCGGAGAAGCCGCTGCTCGATGCAGTCGATATTGACCGGCTGTTGCCTTCAGACGCGGCGGATGAGCCGGCGGCCGCCGAGCGCCGGCTGGGCGGGGCGCAGGAGGTTTCCTCACATGCCCCCGCGGCCCACACTGCACCATTGCCGGTGCGGCCCTACCGGCGGGTCGGTTCGCATCCGCCGCAGGCGCTTGTCGACGCGCTCGACCAGTGCGGGGGAAACAAATCGCGCGCGGCGCAACAGTTGGGCATGACAGCGCGCCAGTTCAGCTATCGCTGGCAAAAGCTTGGCCTGCCGAACGACTGACCGCCAGGTCGATCGCGCGTCACAGACGAAACAATGTCGACAATGGCGACATTGTCGGTTCAGTGCCTGATTGAGAATGCGCCGCGCCGAACCGGGCCGGCGTTTGTTTGTCCGGCCGAAAGCCCGCCACCAAAGCGATACGGCGATACGCAGTCAAACTGGCACGCCTGTTGCAGTAAGTGATGTGCCGGCGCCGCTCGACCATCGACGCCCGCGCCTTCACCATCCACGCACCAGGAGCGTCACTTGAACACTGTCACCGATAATCCCACGACCATTTCCACTTACCTGCGGCCGATCGACCGCGATGGGCTGATGGCCTTTGCCGAAAAGGGGCGCAATAACCCGGGGTCGCGCGGCAAGAACACCGTGCACACGGTCATGCAAGGTCAGTACCGCTCGTTGAGTTATGTCGGCAACCATACGCCCGTCGTCGTCGATGAACCGCTGCATCTGTTCGGCGAAGACACGGCGCCAGCGCCGGGCGAGATCGTACTGTCCGGTCTCGGCGGTTGCCTCGCGGTCGGCATCACGGCAGTCGCGACGTGGAAGAAGATCAAGCTATCGAAGCTCGAAGTGTTCCTCGAGGCGGATATCGGCAACCCGGGTGCATGGGGCGCAGGCGGCGCCGAGATGGAATCGGCGCAAATGGGTTTCCAGGCGATCCGCGTCAAGATCGTGATCGAAGGCGATGCGACGCGCGAGGAGCTTGATGAGATCGTCCGTCGTGCTAACTACTTCTCGCCGGTTGCGAACTCAATGCGCAATCCGATTCCCATGACTGTCGCGCTCGCCGACTGAAGCGCCGTTTCGCTCGTCCGTGCCGCGCGTAGCGGCCGCCCCGGTACCCGAAGGAAAACCAACATGGAACACGCATTGGCAGCAGACGCGTCCAGCGTCGACACCTGGTGTGACGAAGCGGTGCTGGCGCGCGTGGCCGCGATCGCTCGCGGCCCGCTAGCGGCAGCCGCGCCACGGATCGACGGCGAAGGGGTCTACCCGCTCGACATCATGGGAGAACTGGGCGCGGCCGGCGCGCTCGGCGTTCACCTCGACCGGTACGGCGCACGCTTCGGACTGTCGCTCGCCGCGATGCAGGAAGCGAGCCGCGCGTGTGGCTCGACGGGCTTTCTGATGTGGGCCCACGATGTCTGCGGGTTGTACATGGAGCAATCCGGCAACCCGTCTCTAGGTGGCGCGCGGCTCGACGCACATGCCCGCGGCCAGACGTTCGGCGGCACCGCGCTGTCGAATCCGATGAAAGCGTTCTCAGGGATCGAGCCGATGATGTTCCGCGCCACGCCCACGCCAGGCGGCTATCTGATCAACGGCACGCTGCCGTGGGTCAGTCACATCGGCCTCGGTCAGTATTGCGGCGCGATCGCCGCGGTGCATCGCGACGACGGTTCGGTCTCGCACGAGGTGATGTTCCTGCTGAGCTGCGACGAGCGCGTCGAGTTGCGCCACTGCCCGGTGTTCTCCGGCATGGAAGGCACCAGCACGTGGGGCGTCAAGCTCACCAGCTATTTCGTCGGCGAAGCCGACCTGATTGCCGATCCGGCGCGGCCGTTCGTCGCGCGGATCAAGGCGGCATTCATCCTGCTGCAGGTCGGCATGGCGCTGGGCGTGGCACAAGGCGGTATCGATTCGTGTCTGGAAGTCGAGCCGGTACTCGGTCACGTCAACCGCTTCCTGCACGACCGGCCAGACGAACTGACGGCCGAACTCGACGAGGCGGTGAGTGCGACGCAGCGGCTTGCGCGCACCGCCTACGACGGCAGCACCGACTATCTGCTGGAGGTGCTCGATCTGCGCACACGCGGCGCGGAACTCGCGTTGCGTGCGGCGCAGGCGTCGCTGCTGCATCAGGGCGCGCGCGGATATTTGATGAGCGCAGCGCCGCAGCGGCGGATTCGCGAGTCGCACTTCGTGGCTATCGTGACGCCTGCCATCAAGCATCTGCGTTGGGAAATGGCCCGTCTTTGCGCTGAGGAGCTTCCAGCATGAGCGTCCCGATTGCCGACTGGAAGAGATACATCTGCCGCGCGTGCGGCGTGATCTATGACGAAGAACTGGGGGACCTCGATAGCGGCATTGCGGCCGGTACACGCTTCGACGCGATCCCCGATGACTGGGAGTGCCCGTTATGCGGGGTGACAAAAGCGGACTTCGTGCTTTACGAGCCGGTTGCGGCCGGCGCAGCGGCGAGCGCGCCGGCGCAGGGTGCGCTCTCGCGCACGCCTGGGGTGATCGTGGTCGGCGGCGGCACGGCGGGTTGGGCGGCCGTAGAAGCAGTTCGGGCGCTGGATCCGGACATCGCGATCACGCTGGTGAGCGCCTGCTCGGCGGACCGCTACCGCAAGCCGGAACTGTCGGTTTCGCTGAGCCAGAGACGCACACCGGAGCGGCTCGTATTCGAGACCGGCCCGGCCGCCGCAACACGCCTCGGCGTACGGCTGGTCGCCCATACCTACGCGGTCGGGATGTCGCCGGCGCTGCATCAACTGCGCACGACGGCGGGCACGTTCCGTTACCGGCAACTGATTCTCGCCCAGGGGGCGCGGCCTGTGGTGCCGGCCGGCTTGCCGCGCGAACTGTGCTGGCGCGTCAACGACCTGTCGATGTGGAGCCGCATGCAGCGCCGGCTGACGACGGGGCCGGCGCGCGTGGCGGTGATCGGCGCGGGTCTGATCGGCTGCGAGCTGGCGGAAGATCTGGCACTGGCGGGACATACGGTCACGGTGCTGGATGTGAGCGACAGACCCCTCGCGACGTTGTTGCCGGCGACTGCCTCGCGCCGCCTGCTCGCCAGCTGGACGCAGCTCGGCATCCACTTTCTGCCCGGCCGCAGCGTGAGCGTCGAGGAGCGGCGTGGTGTCGACGCGTGCGCCACAGAGCGGACGAGTGACGCGACGGCAGCAAGCGGCGATGCCCCTGATGTGAGCGCCACGCGAAGCGAAAAGGTGATCACGACGCAGCACGGCGAGCGGATTGCCGCCGATCTCGTGCTGTGCGCAGCCGGGCTCGCCACCGAAGGGCGCCTCGCACGAATGGCAGGACTCGAATTCGAGCGAGGCATCGTCGTCGACAGCCGCACGTTGCAGACCAGCGCGCCGGATATCTACGCGCTCGGCGACTGCATCAGCATTGCCGGCGAGCCGTGCCGCTTCATCGAGCCGATTGTCGCGCAGGCCGAAGCGATCGCGCATGCGGTGACCGGCTGCGAACATGCAGGCTATCGCCACCAGTCGCCCGTGATCCGCGTGAAGACGCGCTCGGCGCCGATCGTCGTGCGCGGACTGCCTTCGCGCGAGCTGGACTGGCAGATCGTCGAAGAAGACGACGGGCACCTCGCGATGGCGCAGTACCGTGACGGCGCGATCGTTTCGTCCTTGACGATCGGCAGCCGGCGCGTCGAGCTCGCGGCCTGAACCCACCCCTCACGCATCGGACACCACATGGATAATCGCTATCAACCGTTCGACCCCGGCAGCACGCTTGGCGGTTGCTCATGTGGCCGCCATGCCGACGAAGCCGCGCACCGCGCCGCCAAGGCGGGAGCCGCACACGACGCGCGTGATGGGTGCAGCGCGGACGGTGAAGCCGCGTGGTGCGACGCCGTCGAAGCAGCAGCCGTACGCGCACTTTTTCCGCGCGACGCGATGCGGCGTGCGTTTATCCGTGCGGTCGGCAAGAGCACGGCCATCGCCGCCGTGTACAGCGTGCTGCCCATCGCGTCGCTGCAGCAGGCTTTCGCAGAAACGAAAGCCCCGCAGCCCGAAAAGCGCGACCTTAACGTCGGCTTTCTGCCGATCACCTGCGCGACGCCGCTGATCGCCGCGGAACCGCTCGGCTTCTACAAAGAAGAAGGGCTGAACGTCACGCTGAACAAGTTGGGCGGCTGGGCGCTCGTGCGCGACCGGATGCTGAATCGCGAACTCGACGCATCGCACATGCTCGCACCGATGCCGCTCGCGATTTCGCTCGGCGTCGGTTCGCAGCCCACCCCGACGCGCGTCGCGACAATCCAGAACGTGAATGGCCAGGCCATCGTGCTGGCGCTCAAACACAAGGACAACCGCGACCCGCGCAATTGGAAAGGTTTCCGCTTCGCGATTCCGTTCGACTATTCGATGCACAGCTTTCTTCTGCGCTATTACCTCGCGGAGCACGGCATCGATCCGGATCGCGATGTGCAACTACGGGTGACGCCGCCCGCGGAGATGATCGCGAACCTGCGCGCGGGCAACATCGACGGTTTCCTGGGACCCGATCCGTTCAATCAACGCGCGGTATTCGACGAGGTCGGTTTCATTCATATTCTGTCGAAGGACATCTGGGCGGGGCACCCCTGCTGCACGTTCAGCGTGCCCGACGCGTTCGTGCGGCAGAACCCGAACGCGTTCGCCGCGCTGCTGCGTGCGAATCTGCGCGCGGCCGCCTATGCGAGCGACCCCGCGCATCGCGCCGAGCTGTCGAAAATGATCGCGGCGCCTGCCTATCTGAATCAGCCCGAGCTGGTGATCCGGCAAGTGCTGACCGGCACCTACGCGGACGGCATTGGTCACGTGCACCGCGTCGCGGACCGCATCGATTTTCAGCCGCTGCCGTGGTATTCGATGGCGACGTGGATGATGACGCAGATGAAGCGGTGGGGCTATCTGAAGGGCGGCGTCGACTACCGTTCACTCGCGCAGCAGGTATTCCTGCTGACCGACGCGCAGAACGCGATGAAGCAGATAGGCGAGACACCACCGGATATCACGGGCAACGGCGGCTACCGGCCGATTACGGTGATGGGACGCGCTTTCGACGCGAGCCGGCCCGACGCTTACCTCAATGGCTTTGCCATCAAACGCGCCTGAACGCAGGAGAAACTGAATGACTGCAATTCGACGATTCACGTTGAGAAGCAAAGCGGCGCTATGCTCGCTTGCATTGCTCGCGCTGCTGCTGGTCATCTGGCAGGCCGCGACGCTCCCGAAGGCGCCGGCCGCTACAGCTTCGACGACGGCATCAAAAGCCACGAGTGCCGAAGCCGCCGAGGCTGCCGAGTACGCCGTGCTGATGGGCAAGGCGCCCGATCCGGGTGCGGACGGCGCCGCGGCGGATTCGGTGAAGGTCACCGGCTTCCCGTCGCCCGCCCAGTTCGCGCACGAGGCTGCACGCCAGCTCGCGCATCCGTTCCACGACAACGGACCGAACGACAAGGGCGTCGGCATCCAGCTCGGCTATTCACTCGTACGGGTCGCGGCCGGTTACGCGATTGCACTGCTGATTGCGGTGCCGCTCGGTTTTGTGATCGGCATGTCACGGCTTGCGTTCCTCGCCTTCAATCCGTTCATCCAGGTGCTGAAGCCGATTTCGCCGCTCGCGTGGATGCCGATCGCGTTGTACACGATCAAAAGTTCGTCGGCCTCGGCGGTGTTCGTGATCTTCATCTGCTCGGTATGGCCCATGCTCGTCAACACCGCCTTCGGCGTCGCCGGGGTGCGACGCGACTGGCTCAACGTGGCGCGCACGCTTGAAGTGCCGCCATTGCGCAGCGCGCTGTGGGTCGTGCTGCCCGCGGCGGCGCCCACCATCGTCACCGGCATGCGGATTTCGATGGGCATCGCGTGGCTTGTGATCGTCGCGGCCGAAATGCTGGTCGGCGGCACCGGCATCGGCTACTTCCTGTGGAACCAATGGAACAACCTGTCACTGGCGAACGTGTTGTTTTCGGTATTGCTCATCGGTCTGGTCGGCATGACGCTCGATCTGCTGTTCGCCCAACTTCAGCGCAAGGTGACCTATGTCGACTAAGTCGAATGACCAGACGTCCGGCGCGGCGAGTTTCGTCAGCGTCGAAGGACTGACCAAGCGCTATCGCGACGACCTGCCGCCGGTGTTCGAAAACGTCAGCTTCAAGATAGAGCAGGGCGAATTCATTTGCGTGATCGGCCATTCCGGCTGCGGCAAGAGCACCATCCTGAACGTGCTGGCCGGTCTCGAGCAGCCCAGCGAGGGGCACGTGATCGTGCGCAATCGCGAGATTTGCGGACCGGGGCTCGATCGTGGCGTGGTATTCCAGAACCATGCGCTGCTGCCGTGGATGACTGTGGAAGGCAATATCGCGTTCGCGGTGCGCTCGCGCTATCCGGACTGGACACGCGAGCGGATCGCCGCGCACGGCGCACGCTTCATCGAGATGGTCGGGCTGAACGGCGCCGAAAAGAAGAAGCCATCGGAGTTGTCAGGCGGCATGAAGCAGCGCGTCGGCATCGCAAGGGCGTTTGCGATCGAGCCACGCATGCTGCTGCTCGACGAGCCGTTCGGCGCGCTCGACGCGTTGACGCGCGGCGTGATCCAGGATGAGCTGCTGAAAATCTGCACCGCGACACAGCAGACCGTGTTCATGATCACGCACGACGTCGACGAAGCGATTTTGCTGTCGAACAAGATCATGCTGATGAGCAACGGGCCGCGCGCCCGGATCGCCGAGATCGTCGTCAACACGCTGCCGGCTAGCCGTCAGCGCGAGACAATGCACCATGACCCGCAGTTTTATCGAATCCGCAATTACCTGGTCGACTTTCTGGTGCGGCGTTCGAAAGAACTGAGCACTCCCCACGGCGACCGGCCCGATACCGGGCGCGTGGCCGCCGCCACAACGCGGCTCGTTTATCCCGGGCTCGATGACGGCGCAGCCGCGACGGCCGCGGTCGCGCGGGCTGCGGGACCCAATCTCAAGGCGATTGCCTGATCTTTCACCCAAGGAGCTACCCATGATTTCCAGCCGCAATGAAGTAACGCAGATGATCGTTTCCGCGAAGGTCGCGAAAGGCCTGAAGTGGAGTGAGATTGCCGAGAAGATCGGCCAGAGCAAGGAGTGGACGACGGCCGCGTGCCTCGGACAGATGACCTTCAGCAAGCAGCAGGCCGAGATTGCCGGCGAGATTTTCGGGCTGCCGGACGAGGCCGTCGCGTGGTTGCAGATCGTGCCGTACAAGGGTTCGCTTGAGACCGCGGTGCCGACCGATCCGTTGATCTACCGCTGGTACGAAATCGTCAGCGTGTACGGCACCACGATCAAGGAACTGATTCACGAAGAGTTCGGCGACGGCATCATGAGCGCAATCGATTTTTCGATGGATATACAGCGTGAGGCCGATCCGAAAGGCGACCGCGTCAAGGTGCTGCTATCTGGCAAGTTCCTGCCGTACAAAACGTATTAACCGCGTTCTTTCCTTGGCCTTGATATGAATACCGAGAGCTCTATGCTGATCGAAGGCTTCTTCGATCCCGCCACCTGGACGATCAGCTACCTTTTGCTGGATGTCCGCACGGGCGACTGTGCACTGATCGACAGTGTGCTCGACTATGACCCGAAGTCAGGCCGTACCGGCACGACGGCAGCCGAGAGGCTTATAGGTCGCGTTCATGAGCTTGGTGCGAAGGTCCAGTGGCTTCTCGAAACCCACGTGCATGCCGACCATCTGTCCGCCGCGCCCTACCTGAAGGAACGGCTTGGCGGAAAGATTGCGATCGGCGCGCACGTGACGCGCGTGCAAGACGTGTTCGGCAAGCTGTTCAACGCCGGCTCGCAAGCAGCGCACGACGGCAGCCAGTTCGATCACCTGCTCTTCGACGGCGAAACATTCGCCGTCGGGGCGTTGCAGGCGCGCGCTATCCATACCCCAGGACATACGCCGGCCTGCATGACCTATGTGGTCAGCGACGGCGAGCAGAGCGCGGCCTTTGTCGGGGACACCCTGTTCATGCCCGACTACGGTACTGCGCGCTGCGATTTTCCCGGCGGTAACGCCCGTACGCTCTACCAGTCGATCAACAAGGTGTTGAGCCTGCCGGCGGACACGAAGCTGTACATGTGCCACGACTACCAGCCCGGCGGGCGGGCGTTGCAGTTTGTCAGCACGGTAGCCGAGGAACGCGAACACAACGTCCATGTACGCAACGGTATCGATGAGGAGGCCTTCGTTGCGATGCGGACCGCGCGCGATGCGACACTCAACATGCCTGTGCTGTTGCTGCCGTCAGTGCAGGTCAACATGTGCGCCGGACATATGCCCGATCCGGAAGATAACGGAGTGTCGTATCTCAAGATTCCCCTCAACGCAATCTAAGCCGGCCCGCTGACCGTCGAACGCGACAAGATGGTGCTCGCGGAATTTCTCTATGGTGGAAGGTTTGCGCCAACGCTGCCGCCCCGGCTGATCGACGGCAAACATCCGTCGCGCCTCGCGTAGCTGCTGAAGGAGCGCATCCTGCCGCCGATGTACTGGCACGGGATGCTCAAGGGGCGCGAGTGGCTGGCGCAGCTTGAACTCGCGGGCTAACGCAGCGGTGGCTAACTGTCTTTCGGATTTCTCATGCTGACTTCACTTATCCTTGGCGCCATAGTAGGCGCGGTGCTCGGCGTGACCGGCGCGGGTGGCGGCATCCTGGCCGTGCCGGCGCTGGTGGCCGGCATGGGCTGGCCGATGCAGCAGGCGACGCCGGTCGCGCTGGTCGCCGTGGCGGGTAGCGCTGCTATCGGCGCGCTTGAAGCATTCCGTAAGCGGCTCGTTCGTTATCGCGCCGCGCTATTCATGGCCGCAGCGGGCGTGCCGCTGACCTCGCTCGGTGTGCGCCTCGCCCACGCGTTACCACAGCGCGTGCTATTGGCACTGTTTGCTACTGTCATGCTGGTGGTGGCGGGAAGGTTGCTGTCACAGGCTTTGCGGCGTGCGCGCCCTGACCGGGCGGACTCCCGGCTTTGTGTCGGCCGCGTCAATCCGGACACTGGGCGGCTGGTCTGGTCGTGGACCACGGGGGCTGCTCTCGCGGCAACCGGCGCGTTGACCGGACTGATGACGGGACTCCTCGGTGTGGGCGGCGGCTTCATAATCGTGCCAATGCTGCGTAAGCTCACCAACGTGTCGATGCATGGCATCGTTGCCACGTCGCTAATGGTGATCGCGCTGGTCGGCAGCGGCGGTGTTGTTGCGACGGTCCTGCGCGGCGCGCCGTTGCCGCTCGACCTGACACTGCGGTTCAGCCTTGCGACGGCCGCCGGCATGGTGACCGGGCGGCTGGTCTCGCACCGTCTCTCCGCGCTGCATGTACAGGTGGGTTTCGCGGGAGTGTTGATCTGCGTGGCGCTTGGGATGATGGCGAAAGCCGGACTAGGGGTGTGACTGTCGTTGGCTGCACCTGAGGAACGGTCATGTCTATCTCGGGGCTGCACCGAAACCGCAATCAATCACGTCCAAAGTTAAAGGTTTCGTCACTACCGTAGCGCTCGCTGCCGCATCGTCGTCCCTCCATGCAGACACGAATCGCCCCTGTCCGGTGCGCCGGCCTTACCGCGGTCATTCACCCCTGAACAAGGTTTTGTTCGCTGCCTAACAAGTACGTTTATTTTGGCGCTCATAAGATTCTTCATCGCATCGTTCGAGTTCTGATCGTTAGCCTCGTGCCACTGAGGTGAATCAATGAGCTGTAGTGTCGACATCGCGGCAATCGCTGATGCGTGCATGACCTGACGAGCCCCATCGATCCGGACCCGAACGCCTGCCATTCCCCCGGCGGCGGCCCGGTCTGCACGGACCGTTGTGTCACTGCGTCACCTGCCAATTCGCCTGAGCCGATCCAGACTCGCACTGCTGCCACTCAAGGAGGAACACCCGATGCCAACTCAACCCGGTGACAACGAAATCTGTCGTATGGACGCCGCCACCCTGGCCCAGCGCATCAAGTCCAGGGAATTGTCGGCACTGGAGGTGACCGAGGCTGTGCTGCGCCGGATGGACGCGCTCGAGCCACACCTGCATGCGTTCTGCACGCCGACTCCCGAGGTTGCGCGCAGTGCCGCGAAGGCAGTCGACGCCAAAATTACGAAAGGTGAGCCGACCGGAGCGCTTGCCGGGGTGCCGATCGGCATCAAGGATCTGGTCGCGACCAAGGGCATCAAGACCGCGATGGGTTCGGTGCTTTACAAGGACTTCGTTCCCGACGAAGACGATATCGTCGTCGAACGCCTGAAAGCGGCCGGCGCGATCATCATCGGCAAGACGAATGTGCCCGAGTTCGGCTACAGCGCGGTTGGCCATAACCCTGTTTTTGAGACCACCCGCAATCCCTGGAACCTTGCCATGACGCCGGGCGGATCGAGTGCGGGTTCGGGTGCGTCGGTCGCCTCCGGCGTCGCACCATTCGCGATCGGAAGCGACGGCGGCGGCTCGGTGCGCATCCCGTCGGCGCATTGCGGCCTGTACGGCATCAAGCCGTCGATGGGGCGCGTGCCGCTGTATCCGGGGTGCCGCGATGAACGCTATCCGGGCGTCTCGAGCTGGGAGACGCTCGAACACATCGGCCCGATGAGCCGCACCGTCGCAGATTCAGCGCTGATGCTCAGCGTGATCTCCGGCCCCGACCCGCGCGACCGCTATTCGATCCCGGCCGCCGACTTCGACTACCAAGAGGCCGTGCGCGGCGACATCAAAGGTCTGCGCATCGCTTACAGCGAGGACTGGGGGTACGCGGCGGTCGATCCCGAGGTGCGGCGCGTCGTTGGAGATGCGGTCGCGGTGTTCGAGAAAGAACTCGGCTGCACTGTAGAGCGCGCGGACCCCGGCTGGCGTGCCGATGCCGGCGCGACATTCTGGGCGCTGATGGCCGCCGACTCCGATCTGTCTGGCATGCGCCATATGATCAAAGGGCGTGAAAAGGAAATCTCGCCGCACCTGATTGACCTGCTGATGCGACCGTGGACCGCTGAGGACTTGACCGATGCACACACGCAGCGCAAGGCGCTGTGCAACAAGATGTGGCGCTTCATGGCGAACTACGACCTGCTGCTGACGCCGACGCTCGCGGTGCCGCCGTTCCCGGTTAACATGCAAGGACCCGAGGTCATCGAAGGGCGGATGGTCCGCAATGCCGATTGGTTGTGCTTTACCTTCCCGGCCAACATGACTGGCCAACCAGCGGCGACGGTACCGGCCGGGTTCACCAAGGATGGCCTGCCGGTCGGACTGCAGATCATTGGCCGCCACCTCGACGACCGCACCGTGCTGAAGGCCTCGGGTGCTTTCGAGCGCGCCCGCCCGTGGGTGCACCAGTGGCCCGCGTTGCTGGAGACGCTCGGCTTGTGACACGGGCCTGCCGGCCGATGATGAGCAAGCTGAAGAGCGTGGACAAGCCGTTCGATGGGCGCCACGCCATCGCAACATGAAGTTCCGGACGAAGGTCATATTTGGCCTCAGGCGGTTCAGGCGCGCCGCAACCACGATTGCAGGCATCGAACTGGTGGATCGCAGCGCATTCGCAAGGGTCAGTGCAATCTCGCGACACTCGACCTCGAATTCACCACAACACCGGCCGTTTGGAATGTGGTCATCCCGGATCGATAAGGTATCCTGTTTAAATCAACGTCCTCGACTATTTGCGCCATTCGCACCAGAGCCCAAGAGCATGACAATCCAAGAACAGCAGTTTGCCGAAGCTTTTCGGAGCGGAATGCGCAAGCTGGTATCAGGGGTGAGCCTGATCACCGGCACCGACGGCACACAACGCGTCGGCCTGATTGCAACTGCAGTCAACTCGGTCAGCGTCGCCCCGCCGACGCTTCTAATATGCGTCAACCAACAGGCGTCTGCCCACGATGTGATTCGCAATTCAGGGATTGCCGCAATCAACATCCTGCGCAGCGCCGACCGGGAAATCGCCGATTCATTCAGCGACAGCAGCCGGCGCGACGAACGGTTTATGAAAGGGAACTGGAGAACACTGGCGACTCGCGCTCCGATCCTTGAAACCTCGCTCGTCGCGTTCGACTGCAAGGTCGTCAGAAGCCTTGAGCACCATTCGCACACAATCTTTCTGCTGGAGGCCATCGACGTCTGGACGACGGAGAAATCGTGCGAAGCTTTGATCTATGCAAACAAGGAATATAGAACGATGGATTTGCAGACAACCGCCCTGTGAAGCCGGCCATTCGAGGATCGTGGACATTGCCCGTCCGCAACTGGATCCAAGGAGATTCGCCCACGCACAAGCTTTTGTACGCAGTCAACCAAGTGTTTTTATTCTGTCGCTCGTACGATTTGTCATCGGTCGCGTTGCACCGATCGCACACTCTTACGGAGCTTTAGAAAGCATGCTTCACGACTTGCCTGCCATCCAGAAAAATGTTCATTGGGGATATTTCGACGCGTCGCTAGCGCCCGCGCTGATCATCGAGAGCGGCGACTTCGTTCGCGCGGAAACGATCACGCATCATGCAGGCGACGCACCCGACCTCATGATGGATCACAAGGTGCGCGCGCTCTACGACACGATCCCCGAATCCGATCGCGAACCCGGCGTGCACCTGATGACGGGACCGATCTTCGTGAAGGACGCGAAGCCCGGCGACCTGCTCGAAGTGCGTTATCTGCAAATGATTCCACGCTTCAACTACGGCTCGAATCTCGCGGCGCACTGGGGTCATCTGTTCACCGACTTCGAGAAAGAGCGCGTCACTATCTACGAACTCGATCAGGCTTCGAACACCGCTCACGCGCTCTATGCGTATGACTATCCCGGCAAATATCTCGTGCCGGGCAAGCGCTCGGAGATTCGCGACTGCTGCCGCGAACGCGCGCTCGAAGGCATTCGCGTGCCCGTGCGCCCTCATCTGGGCACGGCAGGCGTCGCGCCCGATGTGGCCGGCCGCGTGAGCACCGTGCCGCCGGGGGCGCATGGCGGCAATATCGATAACTGGCGTATCGGGGCGGGCTCGACCATGTATTACCCGGTCGCAGTGGACGGCGGGTTGTTCTCGATCGGCGACCCGCATGTATCGCAAGGCGATGGCGAGATTAGCGGCACCGCGATCGAGGCGTCGCTCAATGTGATGTTCCAGATCGTGCTGCGGCGCGACTTCGCGTTTCCTTCGCCGCTGCTGGAAACACCGGACTTCTGGATCGTCCATGGCTTCGATGAAGACCTCGACATCGCGACGAAAAACGCCGCACGCGATATGTTGTTGTTGCTTACGGAGCAGCACGCTCTGTCGCGCGACGACGCGTACTCGCTAATGAGCGTCGCTGCGGATTTCTCCGTGACCCAGGTCGTTGATGGCCGTCAGGGCATTCACTGCAAGATCCCCCGCAGCATTTTTCCTCCGAAGAAAAAGCCTCGCCCGTAAGGTGTACGTGAGCGCTACAACGGTGCGTCCACGCACCGTTGTAGCGCGGCCCAGCAGCGTTAACGGCGTCGTTACCGATGGCACGGACATTGCCTTTGAATCACTCGACTGACGTTCGTCAGGGTCCGGGAGCCTGCGTTGGACTTACTGCATTTCACCACCGAGTCGTATGCTGAAGTCGATCGCGTGCGCGCATGGAGCGAGGCGCTCGACCGGCATGGCCTGTGCTGCGGTGTGCCTCAGTCGGCCGCGCGCCCCTTGCATGGAACCATCAAGTCGCGCAAGTCGACCAGCGGTTTTGAGCTGATCGCGCTGTCCGCATTCGCGCAAACCATCGAGTTCAAGGTCGACGGCGCCGACAGTCTCGTGATCGTGCTGCATCTCGACGGCGGCGTGACGCTCGTCGCGGACGGCGTGCGCGCGCGGGTTGCGACCGGTGATATTGTTTATGCGTCGTCGCGGGAGGAAGCGCGCCTGTCGTTCACGTCCGACTTCCGCGCGTTCGTGATCCGCGTTCCCCGCTCCTCCATCAATGCACGCCTTCTTACGCCTTTCTCGCTGCGTGCCGGACGTTTGCCGGGCGAGGCCGGCATCGGTCACGTGTTCTCCGGCTTTCTGCGCTCGATTGCTGAAAGCGTGGAGACATTGTCGCTCGATGAGCTGCGTCCCCTTGAACTCGCGCTCGCGGAATTCCTGATCGCGAGCCTCGCCGGTCACGACAAGGAAGGCAGCTACAGCGGCCTGACGCCATCTCAGGCCGCGATCTTTTCGCGCGTATGTCGAACCATCGAAGGCAATCTCGCCGACCCCGATCTCGGGCTGACATCGATAGCAAAAGAAGAGCGCGTCTCGCCGCGTTATCTGCAGAAGCTGTTCGAAGCGGTTGGACAGAATTTCTCGATCTACTTGCGCTCGCGCCGGCTGGAACGCTGCCGCGCGGAGCTGGTCAATCCGCTGTATGAAAAGGTTTCGATTGCCGATGTCTGCTTCCGCTGGGGTTTCAACGATCCCGCGTATTTCAGCCGCGTGTTCCGCGAGCAATATGGCGCATCGCCGCGCACCTTCCGCCATGAAGCGGGTCTTGAATTAGCGCGCCATCTCGTGAGGCGAATCTCGCGCGGCCTGCCTGTCAATGCCGGGAGTTTGCTCGCGCATGCACAGCTCGCCGAGCAGGGTGCCGCGTATGAATTTACGGACGAGACCGGCTCTGCCGAGCAGCTTGAAACGCCTTCGGCACAACCACCGCGCGAGTCCGGCAAGCCGCGTCATCATCTGTTGCGTGCAACGGCCAACACGATTCACTGGGGTTACTTCAGTCACGATCTCAAGCCCGTGCTCGAAGTGAACAACGGCGACACGGTGACTATCGAAACGCTCACGCACCACGCGGCGGATGACTGGGAGCGAATGGTGCAAGGCGATCCTGGTGCCGAGAGCGTGTTCCACTGGACCGCCGATCGCAAGAACGTCAACCGCCGCGGCGCGGGCCCCATGGACGCGTCCATCTACGGACGTGGCGCGGGAGAAGGCTTCGGCGTGCATATCTGCACCGGACCAATTGCGGTGCGCGGCGCTGAACCCGGCGATGTGCTGGAAGTGCGTATCGTCGATATTCACCCGCGCGGTTGCGCCAATCCGAAATTCGCCGGTCGCGCGTTCGGCAGCAATGCCGCTGCGTGGTGGGGCTTTCACTATCGCGAATTATTGACCGAGCCGAAACCGCGCGAAGTCGTCACCATCTATGAACTCGACGCCAGCGCCACAGCCGGAGAAACCGCCTGCGCACGCGCCGTCTATAACTTCCGCTGGACACCACAGCGCGATCCCTTTGGCGTGATGCATCCGACGATTGATTATCCCGGCGTGCCGGTCGACCATTCGACGGTCGTCGAGAATCACGACATCCTGAAGAACGTCAAGATCCCGGTGCGTCCGCATTTTGGCGTGGTCACCGTCGCGCCGCAGCAGGACGGTCTGATCGATTCGATTCCGCCGTCCACCTTCGGCGGCAATCTCGATAACTGGCGCGTGACGCGCGGCGCGAGCGTGTTCTTGCCAGTCGGCGTGCAGGGCGCGCTGCTTTCCATTGGCGACCCCCATGCATCGCAAGGAGACTCGGAACTGTGCGGCACCGCGATCGAGTGTTCGCTCACCGGTGATTTCCAACTGGTGGTTCATAAGAAAGAGACTCTCAGCGGCGAGCCGTTTGCGGACCTCACCTACCCGCTGGTCGAAACCGCCGACGAATGGGTTCTTCACGGCTTCAGTTATCCGAACTATCTGGCCGAGTTCGGCACTAGCGCGCAAAGCGCCGTGTATGAAAGCTCGACCCTCGACCTCGCGATGCGCGACGCGTTCATCAAAACGCGGCGCTTCCTGATGACGACCAAGGGCCTCTCCGAAGATGAGGCGATCTCGCTGATCTCAGTCGCGGTCGACTTCGGCGTGACGCAGGTGGTGGACGGCAACTGGGGTGTTCACGCGATCATCCGGAAGGCGCTCTTCGACGCGTGAAGTAGCCAGTGGTGACCTTCAATGCGCGTGCGGACAAGAGTTTGTTCGCAGCAATCTCGATGCGGCTATTTTGGCATCCCTACCATTGGTTCTGACGTGAACACAGGCGTACGCGCCGCTCGACAGGACTCACTGGACCATGAATTCTCCCGCATATCGCGCGCTGCCCGGCCACGGGCGCTTTCAATATTCGCCGATCAACGGCCGCCCTGTTTATCGCTGGCCTGACGGTTCGCGGCTCGCGGTCTATATCGGCTTCAACATCGAGCACTTTGCGTTCGGTGAAGGGCTGGGGCCGACTATCGGTCCGGTGATGCCCGAACCCGATGTGCTGAATCACGCGTGGCGTGAGTATGCATTGCGCGTGGGCGCATGGCGCTGTCTCGATCTCTTCGATGAACTCGCGCTGCCGAGCGCGGCCATCATCAACACGGCGCTCTACGATCACTGCCCGGAGCTGGTCGCCGCGTTCGCTCAGCGCGGCGATGAACTCGTCGCGCACGGCCACACGAATTCGGAACGACAAGGAACGCTTACTGAAGACGACGAACGCGCGCTGCTCGTGGCATGCCGCGAGCGAATTGAGGCGGAGAGCTCCCAACAGCCCGCCGGCTGGTTATCTCCGTGGCTCTCGGAGAGTCATGTCACCAGCGATCTGGTAGCTGAAGCGGGTTACCAGTACACGCTTAACTGGTGTCACGACGACCAGCCTACCCGCCTGCATACGCGCGATGGGCAGCCCCTGTGGGCGATTCCGTATCCGGAAGAAGTCAACGATATCCCGATGATCCTTGCGCGCCAAATGGACGCGAAATCATTTGCGGACCTGGTGATCGATCACTTTGAGGAGATGCTCAGGCAATCGGAGCGTCAGCCGCTCGTGATGGGCATCGCGCTGCATGCGTACCTGATGGGCCAGCCGCATCGCCTGTATCACTTGCGGCGCGCGCTCGAACACATTGCCCGCGCGCGCGACGAAGGCCGCATTTGCATCACGACGCCGGGTTCGATTGCAAGCCACATGGATTTTCTGGGCCGTTAGATCACTTCATTCTCGCTTCGCGGTACTGCCGCTTCCGCTTTTATATCGTTACACCTGAATAGGATTCGCCATGTTCATGTCAAAGACAATCAGGCTGCTGCTATGCGCAGTCACCGGCCTTCTCATCGCACAAGGCGCGTCAGCGCAATCGTGCGAACCGTCTAAGGTGGCGCAGAAATATCCATCGCTTGCGGGCAAGACCATCAAGATCGGCGTGGACCCGGAGTCGCCGCCGTATGCGTTTCGTGACAACAAGGATTTCAACAAGATCATCGGCGCCGATGCCGACATGGCCCGCGCCGTGTTCGCCTGCGCGGGCGTGAAGACGGAATTCTTCACCGCCGGCTGGTCCGGCCTGCTGCCCGCACTGGGTGCCGGACAGATCGACGTGATGTGGGACTTGCTGTACTACACGCCTGAACGCGCGAAGCAGACGAGCTTCATCACGTATATGCAGGCCGGCACGGGCGGTCTGGTGGCAGCCGGCAACCCCAAGAAGATCGATGACATCTCCAAGCTCTGCGGACTCACGGTCACGGCAGGCATCGGCACAGTCGAACTGACGATGGCGCAAGCGCAAGCCGCCAAATGCAAAGCGGAAAACAAGCCTGCGGTGACCATCATGCCGTCCGCCGATATCGCGTCCGGCGCGCGCCTCGTTGCAAGCCATCGCGCCGACGTAATCATGTACGACCTGGCGCTCGTCGATGGTCTCGCGAAACAGAATCCGCAGCTCTACACGCGCGGCTTCATGGTAACGAGCGGCATGAAGATAGGCGTGGGCGTGAAAAAAGGCAACGCCGATGTGATCGCCGCCGTATCCGATGGACTCAGGATCATGCAGGCCAATCAGACGCAGAAGAAGATCTTCCAGCAGTACGACGTCGATCCGTCGCTGGAAATGCCGATCACACTGCTTACTCAATAAAGGCCGCCTTCGCGGCACACCGCGTGGTGTGCCGGTAGCGTCATGGATCAGGTCCGGAAATGAATGCATTGCGTATCCAACACAGAGTTGTCGGCGCCCTCGGCATGCTTGCCATGCTCGCATTGCACCCGGTGATGGCCGCCGATCTCGCGGGCGTTCAAGTGCTCGACGGTTTCAAGGAACTAGCTGGTTATGTCGGCTCGCCGTTCCTGCTCGGCGGTGCATGGATCGCGGTGAAGATTACGCTGCTTGCGATGTCGATCGGGTTGGTGCTTGGGCTCGGTCTTGCGTTGATGCGGCTGTCGCGGTTCAAGGCCTTGAACTCAGCGGCGTGGGGTTATATCTGGTTTGTGCGCGGCACGCCGCAGTTGCTGCAACTCGTGTTCATCTTCGACGCGCTGCCGCTGATCGGTTTGCGTTTCGATGAAATCACGACCGCGGTTATCGGCTTTGCATTGAACGAAGCGGCGTTCAGCGCTGAATTGTTTCGTGCCGGGATCTTGTCGGTGAACCGTTCGCAATCCACCGCGGCCGCCGCGCTCGGCATGGGACCGTTGCTTACGTTACGCCGCATCATCCTGCCGCAATCGATGCGCGCGGTGATCCCGGGTCTCGCCAACGACACCATCGGCATGTTGAAGCTGACGTCGATCGCGTCGGTGATCTTCGTCAACGAGCTGACGTTTCGCTCGCAACAGGTCGTCGGGCAGAACTTCAAGTTCTTTACCGTGTTCGGTGCGGCGGCGGTAATTTATCTGTTCCTGACGAGCGGGATCTCGTTGGTTCAGGTGTGGCTCGAACGCCTCTTCGATCACGAGCGCGACCCGAAGATCGCGTTCTCGTGGTTCGGACTGCGCGCATCGACGCGTGATGTGAAACCGGTGGACGCGCCGGTTGTTGTACCAGTCGCCGTCAAAGAGCCGGACGCGAACGATCACGCATGGATCGGTACGCTGCTGCCTGCCGAAAGTCGCACGCCGCGACATTGCGATGAACCGTTTGTCGCGTGCAGGAACGTCTGGAAATCGTATGACAAGCGCGAGATTTTGCGCGGCGTCGACCTGTCGATCGTGCATGGCGAAGTGGTCGTGATCCTGGGCCCGAGCGGTTCCGGCAAAAGCACGCTGCTCAGGCTGATCAACCATCTCGAGCCGCTCGACTGGGGAACGATCAAGGTCGATTCGCAGTATGTGGGCTATCGTGAAATACCGGGCGGTGGCGGCACGGTGCGGCCCCTGCACAACCTCGCACGTGCCCGCGCCGAAGCGCGCGTGGGCATGGTGTTCCAGCATTTCAATCTCTTCAGTCATTTGAGTGCGCTGGACAACATCGTTGAAGCGCAGCGGCAGGTCTATGCCGTGCCGCGCGCCGAAGCGGAAGCGCTCGGCCGCGAGCTGTTGAAAAGCGTGGGCCTGGCCGCGCATGCGGATTTTCTGCCGCATCGGTTATCGGGCGGACAACAGCAGCGCGTCGCAATTGCCCGTGCGCTCGCGATCAAACCCAAGTTGATGCTCTTCGACGAACCCACTTCTGCGCTCGATCCCGAACTCGTCGGTGAAGTGCTTGGCGTGATGCGCGGACTGGCCGATGCCGGCATGACGATGATCGTGGTCACGCACGAGATCCGCTTTGCCCGCGATGTCGCCGACCGCGTCGTCTTCATGGATGGCGGTGAAGTGATCGAGCAAGGGACGCCGGAACAGGTCATCGATAACCCGACCCACGAGCGCACCCGAAAATTCCTTAACGTCGTCGTAAATTAAATATGAGGCTCAAGTGACGGACTTCGAAACTTTCGATCTCGGCCGCGTCGTGCTGCAGTCCGGCGCGACGCTGCCTGACATGCTGCTCAGCTACAAGACGTATGGCCGGCTAAATGCAGCGCGCGACAATGCGATTGTCTATCCGACGTTTTATAGCGGCAGCCATGTCGACAATGAGTGGCTGATTGGCGAACGCATGGGCCTCGATCCGCGCGAGTACTTCATCATCGTGCCGAATATGTTTGGCAACGGTGTATCGAGTTCGCCGAACAACAATCCGCCACCTTATGATCGTGGCCGCTTTCCGCATGTGACGCTGTACGACAACGTGGCGATGCAGCATCGCCTTGTGACGGAGAAGTTCGGCATCGAGTCGCTCAGGCTCGTCACTGGCTGGTCCATGGGCGCGATGCAGGCGTTCCATTGGGCTGCGATGTATCCGGACATGGTCGAACGCATTCTGCCGCTTTGCGGGGCGGCGCGATGCTCGCGGCACAACTTTGTGTTTATCGAGGGGCTTAAGGCGCCATTGCTGCTGGACCCCGAGTTCAAGGACGGTTTCTACGATGCCCCGCCGACGCGTGGAATGCGCGCTGCAGCGCGTGTGTTTGCCGGGTGGGGATTTTCGCAGGCGTTTCTGCGTCAACGGCTCGACATGGAAGCGATGGGGTATGGGTCGCTCGAGGACTTCATCACCCAGTTCTGGGAGGGCGATTTCTTGAAGAAGGACGCGAACAATATTCTGTCGATGATGTGGAGCTGGCAGTACGGCGATATTTCCGCGAATCCGCTTTATAAGGGAGATTTCGATCGGGCGTTGGGCAGTATCACTGCAAAGGCTATTGTGATGCCCGGGCGCACGGATCTGTATTTTCCGCCGGAAGATAGCGAGTATGAGGTTTCGAAGATGCCTGATGCTCAGTTGCGGCCTATCGAGTCGGTGTGGGGGCATTTTGCGGGCGGCCCTGCGGCCAATGCGGTCGATGTCAAGTTCATCGATAGTGCGGTGAGGGAAATCCTGGCTATGTAGTGCTTGGGGTTTTTGTCTGGCGCGAGTTGGATGTTGGATTTTCTTGTGTGCTCATCGAGATGGCCTTATCGCGGCGGAACCCGCCAGTCCGCGGGCAAACTTAAGGGTTCAGCTATCCAGGCACCTATGCGGTAATTTTCATATTGTGCGCAATAGAATGCCTATTGGCACCAAGGGGGAACTATGTTTCATCTGGGTTGGTTTGTTGCCAAAGGATATGCGGTACACGGGTGGCAGGAAGATTGGTGGGGCCAGGAATTCAAGGACTGGACAAGCCCGAGCCTCTATGTCGATCTCGCTCGCGCGCTTGATCGCGCGTGTTTCGATTTCATGATGATCGAAGACGGCTCACTGATACCCGATGCTTACCAGGGCCGCATGGATGCCTATTTGCGCCATGCGCTTTTCGCGCCCAAGGCGGACCCCATGCCGCTTGTCCCCATCCTGGCTCAAGCCACGAGAGGTCTGGGGATTATCGCGACCATGACGACCTCGTTTTATCCGCCGTATCTCGGCGCTCGCCTTGCGGCGACGCTCGATCACCTTAGCGGCGGCCGCGTTGGCATCAATCTCGTCACCGCCCACAATGATCGCGCCGCGCAAAATTTCGGCCTCGACAAGATTTACGAGCACGACAAGCGCTACGAAATGGCCGGCGAATGGGTCGAGGTCGTCGATAAGCTGTGGGCATCCTGGGAGCCGCAGGCCATCGTCGCCGATCCGGAAGCGGGAATTTTCGCGGACGGCGCCAAGGTACACGCGATCGACCACGAAGGGCAATATTTCAAGGTTCGCGGACCTCTCAACCTTCCCGCCGGTCCTCAGGGCCGCCCTGTCATATGCCAAGCCGGCGGGTCTGCGGCCGGTAAGAAATTTGCCGCGCAACATGCGGATACGGTCATTGCTCTGGTGCGTACCGTTGAGGCGGCCCGTCAATATAAGGCCGACATCGAACAGCTTCTTTCAGAAGCCGGCAGGCCGCAGGGGGCGTGCAAGGTGCTGTTCTGCACGATGCTGTCGCTGGGTGATACGCAGGAAGATGCCGAGGCCCGCAAGGCGAAGCGCAAAGCCAATCTCGCGGCCAATCTTGAGCAGCGCCTGGCCGCACTGTCCTTCTTCACGCAGACCGACCTGTCGCAGGTGCCGCTCGACGAGCCGGTCACGCCCATCAAGTCGAACGCCTCGCGCACGATGACAGATGCCTATATGGCCCGGCAGACGACTTTGAGGGACATCGCAATGGACGATGAGGTCCAGGGCATCAATTTCGTCGGAACGGCCGACAAAATCGCCGGTGAAATGGCCGAAGCCATGAAGGAAATCGGCGGGGACGGGTTCCTTATCACGGAACCTCTCTCGCGCCGCTCGATAGCCGAAATTACCGACGGTCTCGTTCCGGCCCTTCAGAAGCGCAAAGCCGTCCGTTCACGGTACGACCGGACGACGCTGCGAGGCCACTTGCAGGAGTTCTGAACGGCTGGCCTCGTGACCAGCGATTCCGAACGAATGTCATCGATTTCTGAGGACGTCCAGAATTGTTGGTCATGATGGGCCGTGCTGTCCTTGCTACTTCAAGAACTGAAAATCACAACCGTCGTCTGCCTGTAAAATTTCTCGCTCATACAGCTTCGCATAGCCGCGCTTCACGCTCGACTCCGGACGCGCAGGCAACGCGGCTCGGCGCCGTTCCAGTTCATCATCCGATACCCACTGTTCGAGCGAGCGCTGCTCCACGCTTAAGCGAATGAGCCACCAGCCGACCCGCAGGCGCGAACGCCAGATGTGCGGCTTTCGCGGCGCTCGTCGCACACAGGCGTTCCTCTCATGTTTCGGCCCGATCCGGCAGCACTTCGCATTGCCCAGGCATAAAATGAGCGCGGCGTCACCACACCATACTCAAGGGAACGCTTGGCCACATGGCTTGGTTGGACTGTCACTACCGCAGCAGATAAAGTTATCTAATAAGGATAACTACTCTATGGACGAAACGATAGTCTACTCTCGTCAACTTGACAGAGCCCTCATAACTAACGGCCTTCGTCCTTGCTGGAGTACTTTGTCGCCCCATTCGTCAAGTCTCCCTTTTCTTGATCAGCTAATGCTTTATTCGTCGCCCCGCACGCAGCGGAACCCCGCATACACATACTGGTAATGCGCTTGAAACCAGTTACGAAAACTCGGTCTCAGCATGCAGGCCGCTGTGCGTGGCGAGCCGCCTTTGAGCACGAAATGCTGGTCGTCGTAGAAGTTCGCGGAGTAACCGGGATAGAACGGAAATGGCTCAAAGCCGGGTAACGGCCCGAACGTTGTCGACGTCCATTCCCAGCCGTTGCCGAACTGCCCCACCACCCCCGCCGCGCTGCGATTCTCCGGGTGAGCCTGGACCGGCGACGGTTCCCATCGGCGGAAATCGAAATTGCCCTGTTGGGCATGCGGGGCCGCCTCGGCGGCGCGTTGCCATTGCGCTTCCGTTGGCAGCGACTTACCCGCCCATTTCGCATACGCGCTGGCTTCGGCGTGACTCACATACACCGGCCAGTCCGCGGGCAACGGGATCTCGGCGAACATCGTCCGCAGCTTCCAACCCACTGACGATTCTGCTTGCGGGTCATCAAGCACCCAGAACGCCGGCTTTTCGATGCCTTCACGTTCCTTCCACGCCCAGTCGCTGTCTCGCCAGTAATCACGATGCGCGTAACCGCCGGCATCGATGAAATCCAGCCAGTCCGAATTCGTCACCATGTAGCGGTCCATCTCGAACGCCGGCACGTTCACGCCATGTTCACCGAACTCGTTGTCCCAGCCGAACGTGCCGCTATCACGCACCAAGCCCAGCGTCGTCCTGCCCGCAGGCACGTGGACCATTTCGCGCGCCATCGCGCTGTCGAGCGGATGGTTCGCGGTGTCTTCGGTGACCATGGGGCCGGTCTTCTGATGCAGCGGCAACTGATGCAACATGTACGCGAGCGTTTCCGCGTGCATCAGCCTGTGCTCGATCGCGACCTCCAGCAGCGTCTCGGGCGTGGCATCCGGCGCGCTGGAATTGTCGTGCTTATCCGCAAGTTTTGTAATTTCGACGGAATCGAAACGCGCGTCGATATCGTCACGAATGCGCTGCACATAGGCGCGAATCGTCTCGAGCGACGGCCAGTCTTGTGGCTGATCAGTCGGCAAGCCGTCATCAACAGGATCAATGCCAAACGCAAACAGCTGGTCGAAGACGGGATTCGGGCTGGGGAGGTGGAAGAGGCGCTGGTCGAACAGATTGCGGTCGAAGGCCTCCAGATGCCCGATGTAGAACACGATCCGATGCCGCTCGGAGATCGGGCGCTCATACAGGAATTCGGGTTTGACGATGGTGAACAACGCGTCGGTGATCTGGCGCGCCTCACGCAGGCGGGCGAGCAGCGGATGCAGCGGGGTAGGTTCGCGATTCATTTCGCTTTGTCTCCGGGCACGGGCCGATGCAAAACGATAAATCGTAGCAGAGGACATGCCAAGCCTGCTTGGGTCGCCAAGCGGGCCGGAGAAGGGGCGAGGAAAGCGAGCCGGAAACTGGCCTGCGCGCTAGATCGCGCGCAGGCCGTCGAAGTCGAGGATCTGGATGAGCTTGCCCTTCGCACCGATCAGGCCCTTTGCCTGAAAACGCGAGAGCGTCCGGCTAACCGTTTCCAGCGTGATGCCGAGAAGGCTGCCCATGTCGTCGCGCGTCAGGCGCAGGTTGAACTCGTTGCCCGCGTAACCGCGGTGGCTGAGCCGGGCGGAGAGATCGAGCAGCAAAGCGGCGACCCGTTCGTCGGCGCGCAACGTGCCGAGGATCAGGGTTTGCGTCGCCTTCCGGACCACTTCACGGCTCAGTAACTGCAGCAGCCTGCGCTGGAGGGCACCGGTTTCCCGGCAAGCGCGCTCAAAGTGCCCATTGGGGACCAGGCAGACTGAGCTGTCTTCGAGGGCGATGGCGTGGCATGCGTGCCGGCCATTGTCGAATCCTTCGAGGCCGAGCGCATCGCCACCGAGGTGAAGGCCCATGACCTGTTCGCGGCCGTTGCCGTTCGCTGTTGATACAACCGTTTTGACCGAGCCGGAGCGGATGGCGTACAGCGTGTCGAAGGTGTCTCCAACGCGAAACAGGGTTTCGCCCCGCTTGATCGTGCGAGCGTTGACGATGACTTTTTGCAGCCTGTTGACGTCGTCGGAAGATAGTCCTTGCGGCAGGCAATAGTGCCTCAACGCGCAGGTCGAGCAATGAGCGGCGTGGCGCGAGGGCGCGCTGGCCAGAGGAACTGGGGTCTCGTGGAGGGTTTGCATGGCTCGCTCGCTTTTAGTTCGTTTTGATCTGGAACAAGGAAATTCTCCCATCGATGCGATTCACCCCCGGGTGACAAAACGTCGCGTGAGAACGCCGTCGCGCGTCCGCCCCGGCGCTTTATTCCTCTTTTGATCCAGGCACCGCGTCTGCCCTGGAGGCCGCGGGAATCAGCAGTACCGGCAGCGTTGCCTGGCGCAGGCATCTTTCCGCGACACTGCCGAGGATCAGCCGCTGGAAACCCTTGCGGCCGTGCGTGCCCATCACGAGCAGGTCCGCGTTGAACGCGGCGGCGGCGGCAAGCACCATCTCCGCGACGTCATCCACCGACGAACCCTCGGCAATCACCGCTGCGCCTTGCACGCCGTGCTGTTTCATCTCGGCGTTCGCTTCGTCGGCGAATTTGGCGCCCTGGTCGGCGAGTTCGTCGCGCAGGATGGTTGGGTCGTAGCCCGGCACGTCGTAGTAGACCGGTGCGTTTTCAACCACGTAATACGGCTGCAATACGGCGCCATGCGTGGCGGCGAGTTCCAGCGCGGCTTCGAATGCCCGGCGCGAGGCACGGCTGCCGTCAATAGCCACGACGATTCGCTTGAACATACGGTTCTCCTTCAGCGATTGAAATACAAACGACCGTTTTTTAATCGATGAAAACGATCGGGTCTGATTACACGGCTTACCCCGGCTTACAAATGTACGACAGTAACAACCCGATGAGTGTTCCGCGTTTGAAGACCCTTCGATCCTGACCGACCGGATGAAATAATGACGTCATACAATCCGGGACGTGACGTTTGTTTCGTTCCCCTCTTTTACTCTCGTGACTCCTCGCCCGTGTCTGAATCCGCTCCGCAATCTCCTCCTCAGTCCGCCTCCCCGCCGCACACCGAATCCGCCTCGTCACTGCCTTTCCGCCACGCGCTTCTTGCGATGCTGGGCATTGGCCTCGTCAATATGCTGGTGGCGCTTGACCAGACCGTGGTCAGTACCGCGCTGCCGTCTATCGTCGCGGAATTGCATGGTTTCGAGTATTACGCGTGGATTGCAAGCGCGTATTTGCTGGCGTCGGTGGTGACCGTGCCGGTATTCGGCAGGCTTGGCGATTATTTCGGCCGAAAGCAGTTCGTGATAGCCGCGGTGATCACGTTCACGGTGGCTTCGGTGCTATGCGGCGTCGCCAACGACATGCTGTTCCTGGTGATCGCGCGTGGTTTGCAAGGTGTGGGTGGCGGGATGATGGTCGGCACGGCGTTCGCGTCGATTCCCGATCTCTTTCCCGATCCGCGTTTGCGGGTGCGCTGGCAGGTGGTGATGGCGGCGTCGTATGGGATCGGGACGGCGGCGGGGCCATCGCTCGGCGGCTGGATGAGTGAGCACTGGGGCTGGCGCTCGACCTTCCTGATCAACCTGCCGGTGGGGATTGCCGCGTTTTATTTCATCTGGGCGCATTTGCCGAATTTCCATCGGCCGCGCGAGGGGGCGGTGAAGATCGACTGGCTCGGCGCGGTGCTGGTTGCCCTCGTGCTTGGCGGCTTGCAGGCATTCATTGAAGCTGTGCCGAAGAGCGGCCTTACCACGGGGAACGTGGTGTTGGCGGCGTGCGTGACGTGCGGCGCGGTGGCGCTGCTGATATGCGAGCGCCGCGCGACACATCCGATCATTCCGCTCGATCTCTTCAAGGACCCGCAGCTTGTTACGTTATTCACGTTGTCGATGCTGTCAGGTTTCGTGATGTTTTCGCTGATCTTTTTTGCGCCGCTTTTGCTGCAGGGTGGGTTTGGTTTATCGCCGCAGCAGGCCGGACTACTCGCTACGCCGATTGCGATGTTTATTGCCATCGGCAGTTTTATCAACACGCGCATTGTGATTCATTTGCGCAAGCCTACGCTCATCTTGTCGATTGGGTTCACGTTGCTGTTATTCGCGTGTATTGCACTGGCGTTTACCGACGCTTTCACGCCGCATATCTGGATCGAGATTCCGATGGCGGGTATCGGTATCGGCTTGGGTTTCGTGCTTAATAACCTGAACGTATTTGGTCAGGAGATTGCCGGGCGTGAGCGCTTCGGCATTACCACGGCGTTGCTTCAGTCCACTAGAATGGTCGGCGGGATGCTGGGGACGAGCGTGGTTGCGGTGATCGTGCAGCATCATTATCGGGACGTGATCACGCGTACGCTGCGCGTGCTCGGCGAGCCGGCGAGTACCGCGTGGCTGCCAAGATTTGCCGATCCGCGGATCCTGATCGATTCCGCGTTGCGGGGGAAGTTGCTGGCTGATCTGGCGCCGGCCGGGCTGGATGGGCCGGCGCTGATCGAGAGCGCACGCGAAGTGCTCGTACAGTCAATTCACATTGGCGTCGCGCTGACTGCGGTGGCGGCGTTATCGGCGGTGTTGATGGTGCGGAGGGTGTCGCACATCACGTTTCGGAAGGGGCCGTAAAGCGCCTGCGTCTTTTGAAATTGCTTGGAGTTCATGGACTTCATGAATCACCATCAACCGTATGAAAAGACGAAACAATCCTCAGGTTCTCGGGCGACCCGTCTCTCCAAATCGTTCCCTTATTGCGCCCAGGAAGGGCGGCCGATATTCGCCCGCGGTTTCCGTTGTTCCTGGCGCGGCAAAATCAATGCGCACCCGCCGCTGCTCCGCCTCCACCGCCTTTCGCCCGCTTCGTAATCCAGATAAGCGGAATAATCAGGATGAAAATAACGGCGGAAGCAAAAAAGATATCGTTCAGGCCCATCATCGCGGCCTGGGTGTTCACGGTGAAATCGAATAACCCGCGCGCCTGAGCTTCGTTGACATTCAATACCCCCTGCGATGTCTGCAGTGACTGCAAGAACAGCGGATTATTCACGTTCGCCTGTTCAGTCAGCCGTTCGTGATGAAGCGCAATGCGATTGGACCATGCATTGCCGCACAGCGACGTTCCGACCGCGCCACAAAAAACCCGCGCGAAATTCGATAAACCCGCAGCGGCGGGAATCTTCGACGGCGGCAGTCCCGACAAGATAATCGACGTCAACGGCACGAAGAACAGCGCCATCGGAATCCCTTGTAAAAGGGTAGGCAGGACCAGATGCCAGGTATCAATCTGGATCACATACTTGGAGCGCATATAAAACACAATCGCGAAGCCGATAAACGCCATGGTCGCGACAACACGCGCATCAGTGCGAGGCAAGACTCGGCCCATTACCGGCGCGAGAATCACCGCGAAAATGCCGAGCGGCGCGGTCACCAGTCCGGCATCGACGGAACGGTAATTGAGGTATTGCTGCATCCATTGCGGCAATAGCACCAGATTGCCGAAGAACACGCCGTAAGCCACGGAAATGGCGACCGTGCCGCCAAAGAAATTGCGTCCCGCGAACAGGCGTAAATCCACGACCGGATTCTTCTCGGTCAATTCCCAGACCACGAAGAATGCAAACGCAATCAGCGCAATGATGCCCAGCCATACGATCACCGGCGATGAAAACCAGTCGAGGTCGCGGCCTTTATCGAGCATGATTTGCAGCGATGCCACCCACGCGATCAGCAACATGAGTCCGACCGTGTCGATAGGCGCTTTACGCGTGGCCGATTCGCGCGACTTGTAAATAAACCAGGTCACGCTGGCCGCAAAAAGTCCGACTGGAATGTTGATATAGAAAATCCACGACCAGCTATAGCTGTCGGTGATCCAGCCGCCTAAAGCCGGCCCGGCAATCGGCCCGACCACGGCGGTCATCGCCCATAACGCAAGCGCCATCGACGCTTTCTCCTTGGGATACGAACCCAGCAGGATCGCCTGCGACAGCGGAATCAACGGCCCGGCAACGGCGCCTTGCAAGACCCGCGCGGCGAGCAGGATCGGCAGTGTGGGTGCGAGTCCGCAAAGCCACGAAGAAATCACGAACAACAATATTGCGCCGACAAACAGCTTGATCTGCCCAATGCGCTGAGTCAGCCAGCCGGTCAGAGGAATCGACACGGCATTGGCTGCGGCGAATACCGTCACGACCCACGTGCCTTCATCGACAGAGACGCCGAGATTGCCGGAAATAGTCGGGATAGCGACGTTCGCGATCGATGAGTCGAGCACGTTCATGAACGTGGCGAGCGCGACGGCAATGGTCGCGAGAACCAGTTGGCCGCCTTTCAACGGCGGCGGCGGGGAGGGCGCAGGCGGTGCGGCAGGCGCAGTGCTCATGGGATATCCGGATAAAGCGGCCGCCCGATGCAACGCGGCGGCCGATTGTGCCAACGACGAAGGCCGCAGTGTGCCAGCGTTCAAAAAAACTCGCTGATCACGCTGCGGCGTTCATCCAGCTATCAAGCCTTACGTGGCGCTTCCATCGACTTCGGATATCCCTTGTTTCAGGCCGCTTTTATTTCGCTGACACGTCGATGTCGCCAAGATACTTCTTCGCGAACTTCGCAATTGTCCCGTCTGCCTTGAGCTTTGCAATCGCCGTGTTAAGGCGCTGCTTCAACGCATCGTCGCCCTTGCGAATGCCATATGCAATGCCGCTGCCCAGGATCTTGTCGTCACTGACCGGGCCGCCGGCAAAGCTGTATCCCACCCCGTCTGGTTTCGACAAGAAGCCCGTTTGTCCGGCTGCCGAGAGTACAAGCGTACCGTCAAGACGGCCGGCCTTCAGATCGGTATAAGCCTGGTTCTGATCCTGGTACGGCACGACATTCACGCCCGCGTCCGCCCAATGCGCCTTGGCGAAATTTTCCTGGATTGAACCCTGCAGCACGCCAATGTTCTTGCCCTTCAGCGATGCCGGCGCCGGCTCAAGCCCGCTACCCGTCTTCGCAATCAATTGCGTGGGCACGCGATACACGACCGTCGTGAAGTCGATTGCCTGGCGGCGCTGATCGGTCGCGTTCATCGCGGAGTTGATTGCGTCGAATTTGCGGCCTTGGAGAGCCGGGATCAAGCCGTCGAACGAGGTCTCGACCCACACGCATTTCATCTTTGCCGTGGCGCACACTGCGTTGCCGACATCGATATCCAGCCCTTGCAGTTCACCGGACGCCGCCTTCGATTCGAACGGCGGATATTGCGCTTCCACGCCGTAGCGCAAGGTATCGGACTCGGCGGCGTACACCTCGGCGCTGCACAACGACGAGGCCAGCAACAGGGCGGCCGACAAAACGCGAGCGGTGTTTTTCATGGAACGTCTCTCTATTGGTAGAAGTTGAATGTCCGGATCAAAAGCAAACAAGCTTAAACCGCGCACAAGCGGCGTGCGCCTTCGCGCAGCGTGTCGTCGTCCTTCGCGAAGCTGAGACGAATGATGCGGTTGTCCGTGCCGTCTGTGTAGAACGCCGACAAGGGAATGGTCGCGACGCGGGTTTCGCGGATCAGGCGCAGCACGAAGTCGCTGTCCGATTCGTCGGAGAATGCACCGAAGCGCGCCAGCATGAAGAAGCTGCCCGCGCTTGGGCAAAGTTCGAAGCGTGAACCGCCAAGCGCTTCGGCGAGCAGGTCGCGTTTCTTCTGATAGAACTCGCCAAGCCCGAGATAGCTCGATGCGTCGCCGAGTGCTTCTGCGAATGCGATCTGCATGGGGGTATCGGCGGCGAAGGTCATGAACTGATGGACCTTGCGGATTTCGTTGGTCAGCTCGGCGGGGGCGAGCGTGAAACCAACGCGCCAACCTGTCACGTGATACGACTTGCCGAACGACGAGACGATCACGCTGCGTTCAGCCAACGCCGGATAACGCGCCATGCTCTGGTGAATCGCGCCGTCGAACACCACGTGCTCATACACTTCATCCGACAACACGATGATCTTCGAATCGCGCGTCAATGCCGTGAGGCGATTGATGTCTTCCGCCGTGAATGAGCTGCCGGACGGATTGTGCGGCGAGTTGATGATGATCATCCGCGTGCGCGGCGTGATCGCCGCAGCCACCTCGTCCCAGTCGATATGAAAATCCACCGGCGAGAGCTTGATCGGAATGGGCGTTGCGCCCTGCAACTGCACGATGGGACCGTAGCTATCGAATGACGGTTCGAAGTAGATGACTTCGTCGCCGGGATGCACGAGCGCGCTGATCGAGGCATACAAGCCTTCGCTGGCGCTTGCGACCACGGTGATTTCGCTGCCGGGGTCGTAGGTCGCCCCGTAAAGCTGCTGCGTTTTCAGCGCGAGGGCTTCGCGCAGCGCGGGCACGCCCGACATGGGCGCGTACTGGTTATGCCCGGCGCGCATGGCTCGCGCCGCATTGTCCACCAGTTTCGGATCACAGGCGAAATTCGGTGCGCCTTGCGAGAGATTCAGCGCCTGATGTTCCTCGGCGAGCTGGCCAATCACGGTAAAGATGGTTGTGCCGACATTCGGCAGCTTCGACGCGGGGGTCCAGGCACTTTTCACGACGGTTGTCTCCTGACGACTCAATTCAAGGTTCCATTGTCATTCGACAGCAGCAAAAAAGCGTGGACAATCGAAAGTTTGTCATACTAGCCATGAACCCAGCTCATGGCTTACGAGATCCGACAATGAAACCGCTACCGTCTTTGGATGTGCTCAAAACCTTTGCGGTCGTGGCGCAGCGACTGAACCTCACCCGTGCCGCCGATGTCCTCAACATCACGCAAGGCGCTGTCAGCCGGCAGATTTCCGGGCTGGAGGCGCACCTGGGTTATGCGTTGTTCGTGCGCCAGCCGCGCGGTCTTGCGCTGACGCCGAATGGCGCGATGCTCCTCGCGCCCTTGCAGCAGGCACTCGCGCAGATTACCGAGGCGCTGGAGCGTAGCGGGGCGCAGTCGGGCACGTTGCGGGTGAAATGTCCCACGTGCGCGATGCGCTGGATTTTGCCGCGCGTGATCCGGCTGCAGAACGAGCGGCCGGAACTCGTGATCGAGGTGACGGCGGCGGTGTCTCACGGGGTGGAGTTCAATGCCGAGCAGTTCGATGCCGCCATTGTGTTCGGGCGGCCGACGTTAAAGGGCGTGAGTTCGCATCATCTGTTCGATGAAGTGCTGACGCCCGTGTGCGCGCCGGGTTTGTGGAAGGCGGGGCAGGTTGGCCCAGCTACGCCCGATGACCTCGCCGACCAGACCTTGCTGCATCCCACCCGTGATCGGCGGGACTGGCTCAGGTGGCTGGAAGCGTATGGGTATAAGGGATTGCCGTCGGCGAAAGCGCAGCACTTCGATACCCTTGATCTTGCCATTTCATCGGCAATGCAGGGATTGGGCGTGACGATCGGGGATTTATCGCTGATCGAAGAGGACTTGCGCGCGCAGAGGATCATTACGCCGTTTCCGCTTTGTGTGCCCAGCGGGGCTTCGTATTATCTGATCTATCCGGAGCGGCCGGCGCCTTCACCGGTCCTGCAGGAATTTGCCCAATGGCTCGAGGAAGAGGCCGCGGTGACGCGGGCGAATCTTTTGGCTTATTTGGACACGTGAGATGAACAGGTGAGTTTCGTTCGCGCTCGGCGGCGGGGGCTCTCAAAGCAGCGGCCCCCGCGCGTGCGTTAAATCCTACGTCCCGCTCTTCGTCACGACCGGCACCCAGGCGCCGCCCTTGACCTGATACATCGTCGACGAAGCATTCTTCAACGCGCCGTTATTGTCGAAGGCGATCGTGCCGGTAATGCCCGGGAACGAAATAGCCTTCAGCACCGGACGGTAGACCTTCGGATCAATGGAATTCCCCTTTTGCATGGCATTGATCGCGGCCCACGCGGCGTCGTAACCGAACGGCGCATACGAGAGAATCGCCACGCCGAAATGCTTCTGGAATTTCTCGGCGAACGCCTTGCCCTGCGGCAGCTTTTCAAGCGGACTGCCATATTCCCACGCCATCGCGCCATCGGCCGCATCGCCGGCAAGCTTCAGGAAATCCGTGTCCATCACGCCGCCGCCGCCCACGAACTGCGCAGTGATGCCAAGCTGCTTCATCCGCTTCGCCACCGCCGCCGCTTGCCGGTCGAGGCCGCCAAAGAAGATCAGGTCGGTACCCGCACCCTTGAGCGCCGTGAGTTGCGCGCTGAAATCGACGGTCTGGTTGTCACTGTACTGACGCGCGATGATCGTGCCGCCCGCCGCCTTCACCGCTTTCTCGAATTCATCGGCTTCACCCTGGCCGAAGGCCGTCCGGTCGTCGATGATCGAGATTTTCTTCGCTTTCGTCACCGTTACCGCATAGGTCCCGGCGGTGCCGGCGTTCTGGGCGTCGCTGGAAATGACCGTGAAGACGTTGTCGAAGCCTCGCTGCGTGATGGTCGGATTGGTCGCTGCAGGATCGATGACAGGAATGCCGGCGGTCTGGTAGACCTGTGACGCCGGAATTGTGGTGCCCGAATTGAAGTGGCCAACGACCACGGCCACGCCGCCATCCACCAATTTTTGCGCTGCCTGCACGCCGATCCGCGGGTCGGCCTGGTCGTCTTCTGCCTGTATGACAAAGTTGGCCGTCTTGCCGCCAATCTGGATCTTCTTCGCGTTTGCTTCATCCAGCGCCAGTTGCACGCCGTTTTGCAGGTCCTTCCCGTAACCTGCGTTCGCGCCCGTCAGCGGGGCGGCAAAGCCAACCTTGACGTCGAACGTTTCGGCAGCGGCGGATAACGGCAATGCACCCCAGGTGGCGGCAGCGCACGCAAGAATCCAGGCAAGCGGTTTGAGATTTGTTCGAAGATGCACTTTTATTCTCCTTCGGGGTTGGACAGGTCCGGCGAGCAGGGCGGTCATGTTTCGCTTTCGCGTTCTGGTTTTATCTACACGTTTTCAACTCCCGGTTTCAACTCCGGGATTTAACTTTCCCGGCACACGACTGCAACGCGTTGGGCACGCTGCGAGCAAGACGGGACTTGCCCGCGTGCGCCGCCATTATCGTGTGGACGAAAAAGCCGGTTGGGCTTGTTGAACTCACTCGCTGGCGAACAGCAGCAGATGCAATTTAGGAAGCCAAATTAGTGGCGTCTTGGCAGTTCATCG
>DASYLW010000499.1:0-1670 GCA_036009385.1 Caballeronia sp. | reverse complement strand
CGCGCCGAGCATGGCGGCGATCGTGTCGGTGTCGCCACCCAGGCTCGCTGCAGCCCCCAGGGCGGCTTCGATCGTGCTGTCGCGTGTATCCAGATCAAAGGCCAGCGCGAACGTCGCCACCACCGATTCCTGCGATGCCACCGACGTGCCGATCACGTCATGGATCGTGTCCGCCACTTCGTGCCCGGCGCAATTGCGCATCAGCTCGCGTGCATGGCGAATGCGCGGGGCAATGCGCCCGCCCGCAACCCAGAAGCCGCGGCCTTCAGCGGCCTCGGCCATGGAAATGCCGGCTTCCAGCGCCTCGCCCAGGCTCGCGCCGTTCAGTCCGGCCGATACCGCCGCAGCCACCGCCGCCGCGCTCGAAATGCCGAGCGTGGTGTTATGCGTCACGACACACGACTGCACGACGGCATCGAGAAACACGTCCTGGCGCCTCACGTCGAACGCAATCCCGACTGGCGTCACGCGCATGGCCGCGCCGTTGGTCGTACCGAACCGGCCCGTGCGCAGCGGATCTTCGCCAGCGGCAATGCGCACAATGGCCTGTTTCGTCGATGGCCCGAGCAAGTCGAGCGAACCGCGCGCCTTCATCGACGCTTCCCATTCGATCAACGCATGCGCGAACGCCATCGGTTCGATCTTGCCGTTACCGTCCGCGAGCAAATGCGCAACGAGGACCGCTTGTGCCGTGTCATCGGTGATGGAGCCGGCCCGAAGACCCGGTGCGATCGGTTGATCCGGAAACGCATTTTCCAGTTTGTCGATACGTCCAAACTGCTCGACGATGCGCTCGCGGCTCAGTGACTGGGTCGGCATGCCGAACGCGTCGCCGAGTGCGAGACCGTAGAAGGCGCCGCGTGCGCGATCCGCCAACGTGGGGTGATTCAAAAGCAAAGACGAAGACATCAGAATTCCAGGTGTAGTGCGAAAAATGCCGGGTCCAGCAAGCTCACGACATATTCGATAATCCGTTCATCCCGGTCCCGCGTGACGCGCCGCGAACGCAGGAATGAGGTGCCGGCACGACGCTTGAGCATGCGTGCATCGGCCGCTTCAAGGCCGACCACTTCGGCCCATTGCTCGCCGTGATGCGGCACCATGCCATGCTCGATCAGCGTCCGGTTCAACGAGCCGCCTACCAGCCCTTCCAGCGGCAACGCGGCGAGGTCGTCGTTGAACGGCAAACGGCTGCGTTCGAGCGAAATGCACTGCGCCTGCGCGTCAACGCCGATCACGCGCATCCGGTCGATTGCCACGAAGGTCGTGCGCTCAAGCTTCAACTCTTGCGCAAGCGTCTCGTCTTCGACCAGCGCAATCTGCAGCAAACGGGTCTGCGCACCGCCCGCTTTTTCTATCGCGGTGGTCCAGCCGAGCGTACCGTCGAGCGCTTGACCGTTGAACGTCACAAACGAACCGATACCACCCTTGCGCGTAATCAAACCACCGCTAGTCAGCAGGTCGAGCCCCTTGCGAACGGTGTTTCGGCTAACCGCGAAGCGCTCGACCAGCCCGTTCTCGCTTTCGAGTTGTTGCCCGAACGGCAGACGCCCGGTGAGGATCTCCTGCTCGATCGTGGCAGCAACCATATGCGCCTTTGAACGCCCGACCTCTGCGGTTTTTACTGCCCGTTTAACCATGGTGTGACTCCTGTGCCTGTGAGGATTGGA
>DASYLW010000498.1:0-6111 GCA_036009385.1 Caballeronia sp. | reverse complement strand
TAAAGCAACACCTGTACTACCCGAGTATCGACTGCTTCAAGCAACGCAACGCAAGACCAGCGCCCGTGCTAACGATAAAGGAGACGAAACAACATGAAACGCGCCAACTTCACCCTCAAGAACCTGCCGATGCGCTCGCTCGCATTCGCTGCATTCGCCGTTGCCGCGATTGCGCCAATTGCCGCCAAAGCCACGACCGTGACGATCGCCACGCTCAACAACCCGGACATGATCGAGTTGAAGAAGCTGTCGCCGGCGTTCGAAAAAGCGAATCCGGACATTCAGCTGAAGTGGGTCATTCTCGAAGAAAACGTGCTGCGCCAGCGCGCCACTACCGACATCACCACGAACAGCGGCCAGTTCGACGTGATGGCTATCGGTACGTATGAGGCGCCGCAATGGGGCAAGCGCGGCTGGCTCGCGCCGATGACGAACCTGCCGGCCAGCTACGATCTCGACGACGTGGTGAAGACCGCTCGCGACGGCCTCTCCTATAACGGCCAGTTGTACGCGTTGCCGTTCTACGTTGAAAGCTCGATGACGTATTACCGCAAGGACCTGTTCGAAGCCGCCGGCCTGAAGATGCCCGACCAGCCGACCTACGACCAGATCAAGCAATTCGCCGACAAGCTCACCGACAAATCGAAAGGCCAGTACGGCATCTGCCTGCGCGGCAAAGCGGGTTGGGGCGAGAACATGGCGTTCTTCTCAACCGTTGTGAATACGTTCGGCGGACGCTGGTTCGACGAGAAGTGGCAAGCCCAGCTCGATACCCCGGAATGGCACAAGGCCCTCACGTTCTACTCGGACCTGCTCAAGAACGACGGCCCGCCGGGAGCCAGCTCGAATGGTTTCAACGAGAACCTGACGTTGATGTCGTCGGGCAAGTGCGCGATGTGGATCGACGCGACGGTGGCAGCGGGCATGTTGTACAACAAGGCGCAGTCGCAAGTGGCTGACAAGATCGGCTTCGCGGCAGCACCGGTCGCGGTCACGCCGAAGGGCAACCACTGGTTGTGGTCGTGGTCGCTCGCGATTCCGAAGACTTCGAAGTCGCAGGACGCCGCGAAGAAGTTCGCAACCTGGGCTACGTCGAAGGAATACATCGAACTGGCTGCGAAGGACGAAGGCTGGGCTTCGGTTCCCCCGGGCACGCGCAAGTCGACCTACGCCAATCCGGAATACAAGAAAGCGGCGCCGTTCGGCGACTTCGTGCTGAGCGCAATCGAATCGGCGAGCCCGACCGATGCAACGCTGCAAAAGGTGCCGTACACCGGTGTCCAGTTCGTCGGGATTCCTGAATTCCAGTCGTTCGGTACCGTGGTTGGCCAGTCGATCGCCGGTGTGGTTGCCGGACAGACGACTGTTGATGCCGCGCTGAAGGCCGGCAATGCCGCAGCCAATCGTGCCGTGAAGCAGGCCGGGTACCAGAAGTAAGGACCCGCAGAAGCAGTAACTTGTTGCGCCTAATGCAGGACAGCGGGCCGCGCGGCTTCTGTGAAGAAGCCTCAAGCGCGCGGCCTGCGCATCATCATCGAGAGGTGACACGATCATGAGTCAACTTAATCCCCCCCTCACAGACGGTTACGCGGAATCCGCCGCAGCGCGCGACAAGAAACGCGCGAAGTCGGTCCGCTGGCTCATCATGCCGTCGACCGCCGTACTGTTCCTGTGGATGGCCATCCCGCTCGCGATGACCATCTGGTATTCGTTCTCCCGATACAACCTGCTCAACCCCGATGTCAAAGGGTTTGCCGGTCTCGACAACTATGAATTCCTGGCCACCGATCCGGCCTTCCTGCCCTCGATTGTCCACACGCTGACGCTGATCGGATCGGTGTTGCTGATCACGGTGATCGGCGGCGTGCTGCTTGCCGTGCTGTTCGATCGCAAGTTCATCGGCCAGGGCATTGCGCGGTTGCTGGTGATCGCGCCGTTCTTCGTCATGCCGACAGTCAGCGCGCTGATCTGGAAGAACATGATCCTGCATCCGGTGTATGGGCTGATAGCCGGGTTGATGCGATCGTTGGGGCTCCAGCCGATCGACTGGTTCGGCGACTATCCGCTCTTTGCGGTGATCGTGATCGTTGCGTGGCAGTGGCTGCCGTTCGCGTTTCTGATTCTCTTCACGGCGATCCAGTCCCTGGACCAGGAGCAGAAGGAAGCGGCGCGGATCGACGGCGCCGGTGCGTTCTCCATGTTCTTCTACATCACGCTGCCGCACTTGAAGCGCGCGATTGCCGTGGTGGTGATGATGGAAACCATTTTCCTGCTCTCCATCTTTGCTGAAATCTATACGACGACCGGCGGCGGCCCAGGCACGGCGACCACCATCCTGTCGTACTTGATCTACGCGCTCGGCCTGCAGCAATTCGACGTCGGCCTGGCTTCTGCCGGCGGCATTCTGGCGGTCGTACTGGCGAACGTCGTGGCGTTCTTCCTGGTGCGCATGCTCGCGAAGAACCTGAAAGGGGAGTACGAATCATGAGCCATCCCGTTACCGCAACAACATCCGTGCCCATCCTCGACTCACTCAAGCGTGGCGTGCTCGGTGTGATCGCGTGGCTGTTCGCGTTGCTGCTGTTTTTCCCGATCTTCTGGATGACCATCACGGCGTTCAAGACCGAGCAGCAAGCGTATTCGTCGTCGCTGATCTTCACGCCCACGCTCGATAGTTTCCGCGAGGTGTTCGCGCGCAGTAACTACTTCGCGTTTGCGTGGAACTCCATCCTGATCTCGGTCGGCGTCACGGTGATCTGCTTGTTGTTCGCCGTGCCGTGCGCTTACGCCATGGCATTTTTCCCGACCAAGAAGACGCAGAAAGTGCTGCTGTGGATGCTGTCGACGAAGATGATGCCGTCGGTTGGCGTGCTCGTGCCGATCTACCTGCTGTGGAAAAACACCGGCATGCTCGACACGGTGTGGGGTTTGGTCATCGTCTACACGCTGATCAACTTGCCGATTGCCGTCTGGATGTCCTACACGTACTTCAACGAAATCCCGCGCGACATCCTGGAAGCGGGGCGCATAGACGGCGCGGCGACGTGGCAGGAAATTGTCTACTTGCTCATGCCGATGTCGCTGCCCGGGCTCGCCTCCACCGCGTTGCTGCTCGTGATCCTGTCGTGGAACGAGGCATTCTGGAGCATCAACCTCTCGAGTTCGAACGCGGCGCCGCTGACGGTGTTTATCGCGTCGTATTCGAGTCCTGAAGGCTTGTTCTGGGCGAAGCTTTCGGCGGCTTCACTGCTCGCTGTCGCACCAATCCTGATTGTCGGCTGGTTGTCGCAGAAGCAGCTGGTGCGCGGCCTGACCTTCGGCGCGGTGAAATGATGAGCTGGAATCCGAAGTGGAATCCGAAGTGGAACGCGAGGTTGATCCAGTGAACCTGAACTTGTCCCAAGCCGGCGTACCGGACGTGCTTGCTCCAGCCGATGCCCTCGACGGGCATCTGCTGATCTGCGACTGCGACGGCGTATTGATCGACAGCGAAGCCATTGCGGGACGCGTGCTCGTGCAGGAGATGCAGGCACTCTGGCCGGGTGTGGATGCCGAGCCTATCGTCACGCCGCTGCTTGGACTGCGGATCGAAACGGTGCTGCTGCGCACGGCTGATGCACTCGGGCGGACGCTTGACCTGGCCCAGATCGACGCAATCCGGGTGGTCGTGGAAGCCGCGGCCGTGGAAGGGCCGGCTGTCGACGGAATCGAGGCCGCGCTGGCCGCGATTTCCTTGCGCAAGGCCTGCGCGAGCAACAGCTTTACGTCGTATGTGGAAGCTGTGCTGAACCGCACGGGCCTCGTGCGCTTTTTCGGCGAGCGTCTGTTTTGCGCCGATACAGTGCCGAACCCGAAACCCGCTCCCGACGTGTACCTCGCGGCGGCGCGGACCCTGCGGGTCGCACCCGAACGCTGCGTGGTGGTTGAAGACAGCGTGACCGGCGTCACCGCGGCGGCGGCGGCGGGCATGACCGTGCTTGGTTTCCTGGGCGGCGGTCATGCAACTGAAGGACAAATTGATGCGCTGAAACGTGCTGGCGCAAGTGTCGTGTTCTACGAGATGGGACAACTTCCCGTGCTCGTCGGGCAGTGGCTGCAAAACGCAAGCTTCGAACTGCCGTGAGCCTCTTGCTCGCAGAAAACGAAGCCAAGTTAAAGACGGAGACTCCATCATGGCAAGCCTGAATCTGCGTAACATCAACAAGCGCTACGAAGAAACGGAAGTGATTCGCAGCGTGAACCTCGATATCGCCGATGGCGAGTTCGTCGTGTTCGTGGGCCCGAGCGGTTGCGGCAAATCCACGCTGATGCGGATGATCGCCGGGCTGGAAGATATTACTGGCGGTGACCTGACTATTGACGGCGTGCGCGTGAACGACGTGCAGCCGGCCAAGCGCGGGATTGCGATGGTGTTCCAGTCGTACGCGCTGTATCCGCACATGACGCTGTACGACAACATGGCGTTTGGCCTGAAGCTGGCCGGCACGAGCAAGCCGGAGATCGATGCGGCGGTGAAGCAGGCCGCGAAGATCCTGCACATCGATCATTTGCTTGATAGGAAGCCTAAGCAGTTGTCGGGCGGGCAGCGTCAACGGGTCGCTATCGGCCGTGCGATTACGCGCAAACCGAAGGTGTTTCTCTTCGATGAACCGCTGTCCAACCTTGACGCCGCGTTGCGCGTGAAGATGCGTCTGGAATTTGCGCGTCTGCATGACGAGCTTAAAACCACGATGATCTACGTGACGCACGATCAGGTGGAAGCCATGACGCTGGCTGACAAGATCGTGGTGTTGTCGGCGGGGAATGTGGAGCAGGTTGGAACGCCTAACCAGCTTTATCACGCGCCGCAAAACAAGTTCGTGGCGGGTTTTATCGGCTCGCCGAAGATGAATTTCTTTAACGCCGAAGTCACGCAGGTATTAAGCGATGGCGTGCTGGTGAAGTATGCGACGGGCGAGACGCAACTGACGGCGGTCGAGCCGGGTCGTGCGAAGGTCGGCGAGTCAGTGACGGTCGGGATTCGTCCGGAGCATCTGCATGCAGGGACGGCGGCGACGGTGGAGCACGGGGTATCGGCGAAGACGATGGCCGTCGAGTCGCTCGGCGATGCCGCTTATCTGTATGCGGAGTCGACGGTTGCGCCGGAAGGGATCATCGCCAGGATTCCGCCACTCGAGCGTCATTCGCGTGGCGAAGTGCTGAAGCTTGGCGCGATGCCTGAGCATTGCCACTTGTTTAATGCCGATGGGATTGCTTATCAGCGGAAGATTGTTGAGGTGTTGTCGGCGGCGTGAGGGGAGGATGCTCGCGCCGGTGGACGGGGTTGGACGGGGTTGGACGGGGTTGGGGGCAGTTGCCCGGGTGCTTGGTTATTGTGGTCGGAGTCAGCGCCGGGTTGCTGCTTTCAACGTTTATGGTTTGAATAGGTTAGCTAATTTCTTTATCACTATTAGCCACTGCGCGTGGCGGCGCGTCATTTCTTTGTCCAAAGCGACAAAGAAACGAAGCAAAGAAAACGCTTTCACCGCTCTACCCTAAGTGTCCACAGCGTGCAGTTCCCATTCATGGGTGCCCCAAAAGCACGGTGCTCGCCAGAGCGAAGGATGTGTGAACCCCTCTTTCTCCGAACACGGATACCCACACGCTTCGCCACCAGTGATTGAACCTGCCCAAGGGGCAACCCGCGCTATCCGCGGACAACCATCCGCCGAATTTGTACGCATGACGAACCACGCCGCCAACCCACCAAGAAATGAGGCGGCAAAAAATGCGTGAGGCCGTAACCTCCGAAAATAACAGCGCAAACCGGGCAGCCAACCCGCGAAGAACCGCAGCGGCAAAGATGCGTGAGGCTGTGCGGATTTTTTGGCAATGGTGCTTGCCCGAGAGCGTACGGGGCGAAGCGTGTTCGTGTCAGGATTCGCGAGAAGGAGGGGTTCAAACATCCGTGGCTCTTGCGAGCACCGTGCTTTTGGGGCACCCATGAATAAAAACTGCACGCTGTGGACACTTAGAGACTGTTGCAGAATTAGGTTTGCATATTTTTTAGCCGTGTCCAGCAAGTTAAAGCACACGCGAGCGTGAGGAAGGCTTCGTGGATGTGCGCATATT
>DASYLW010000497.1:0-5517 GCA_036009385.1 Caballeronia sp. | reverse complement strand
CCGAAGCGCGGCCTTTGCGAACCAATTGATTGATGGTTGGCATTGTCTATTCCTAAATTGATCAAAATCGACGCCTCCGTTTCGGGCAAAGCAAAACGGACTGCGCGCCGAGCACTCCGGTTCTTGATCGTGCATGCGAGGAAAGACCTGAGGGAAACCCCCGAAGTTAATCCCCTTAAGCAGATCCAAGAACGAGAACCTAGCATCATAATCTGAAATTCCTAATGCGGTCAACAGCCTGGGCGTTGCTCGGCTTGCTCAGGCCGTTAAAAAGTTAGTTCGCACCAACGACTTCAAGCAATTCGTCGCCGAAACGCTCAAGTTTGCGGGCGCCTATCCCTGGAATCTGGCTGAGTTCTTCAATGGAATCCGGCTCGTTGCGGGCGATCTCGGCGAGCGTTGCGTCGTGGAAAATCACGTAGGCCGGCACGCCGTCGCTCTTCGCCATGCTTGCACGCCACGCGCGGAGCCTTTCCCAGCGTGCTTTGATGCGCGGCGACATGCCGGCCGTCGGATCCGCGCGTTCGCCGGTTCGGCTAGACGACTGCCGGGAGCGGGTTGGCTTCACGTACTTGCGCAGCGTAACGTTCTGCTCCCCCTTGAGTACAGCCTTGCTTGCCTCAGTGAGAATCAGTGCTCCGAACCCATCGTGGTCCACAGCGAGATAGCCGAACGCCACCAATTGGCGAAACACCGCGCGCCATTCCTGCTCTGACAGCGCCGCGCCAAGTCCGAACGTGGACAACTTTTCATGACCGCGTTGAAGCAATTTCTCGGACCGACTGCCACGCAGGACGTCAATCAGATGACCCGCGCCGAAGTGGAACCCGCTGGCCTTATGCGCCCGATACACGCAGGACAGGGCCATTTGAGCCTCACGGGTGGCATTCCACGATTCGGGCGGCTCGAGACACGTATCGCAATTGCCGCAGGGCTCGCTGGCCTCGCCGAAGTAGCCGAGCAAGCGTACGCGCCGGCACGACGCCGCTTCGCACAGCCCAAGCAGCGCGTCGAGCTTGCCTCCTTGCACACGCTTGTGGGTATCGTCCGCGTCGGATTCGTCGATCATCTTGCGCTGCTGGACCACGTCGCCCAGACCGTACGCCATCCACGCGTTCGCCGGCATGCCGTCACGGCCCGCGCGCCCGGTTTCCTGGTAATAGCCTTCCACGCTCTTGGGTAAATCGAGATGCGCGACAAAGCGCACGTCCGGTTTATCGATACCCATGCCGAAAGCGATCGTCGCGCACATCACGATGCCCTCTTCGCGTTTGAACATTTCCTGATGCCGCTGACGGATTTCGTACTCCATCCCCGCGTGATACGGCAGCGCGCGTACGCCCTGGCTCTTGAGCCAGTCCGCCGTTTCTTCGACCTTGCGTCGCGACAAGCAATAAATCACGCCGGCGTCAGTAGTTTTGTCCGGATTCGTATGCTCGGCGCGAATGAAATCGAGCAGTTGCGCGCGCGCATTGTCCTTCTCCACGATCCGATACCGGATGTTCGGCCGATCAAAGCTGGACACGAAAATGCGCGCATCATCCAAAGCCAGGCGATGCACGATTTCTTCGCGCGTAATGGCGTCGGCGGTAGCTGTCAATGCGATCCGCGGTACAGAAGGAAACCGCTCATGCAGTACCGACAACTGGATGTATTCCGGCCGGAAATCGTGCCCCCATTGCGACACACAATGCGCTTCGTCGATGGCGAACAAGCCAATGCGCACACTCTCGATCAGCTCGAGGAAACGGGGCGTCATGAGTCGCTCCGGGGCGACGTACAAAAGGTCGATTTCCCCGTTGCGCAACGCGCGCTCAGTCGCGGCGGCCTCGGCGCCCGTGAGTGTCGAATTCAGGCACGCAGCACGCACGCCGACTTCGCTCAACGCGGCCACTTGATCCTGCATTAATGCAATCAACGGTGACACAACGATCCCCGCGCCGAACCCGGCTTCGCGCCTTAACAAAGCGGGAATCTGATAACACAGAGACTTACCGCCGCCGGTCGGCATGAGCACGAGCGAGTCCCCGCCGGCGGCCACATGATCGACGATATCGCCCTGCTGTCCCCGAAACGCGGGGTAGCCAAATACTTCCTTGAGAATTTCGAGCGAACGGGACATGGAGAAGACGGAGTGCGCCAGAGCGTGAGTGGACCGATTTTACCAACGACGGAGGCGTCAGACCGTCGCATGACCCAACGTTAGCCAATCGATAGAGCAAAAAAAAAGCCGCCCGGTATAACCCGGGCGGCTTCTCGTACTAGCAAATCAGTTGCTGAAGCCCGAACCTGTAAAAAGGCCCGAACTCCAGAACTTACTCCGCCGGATGTTGCTGTTCTGCAGGTGCGACGGGCGCGGCTTCGGGCGTGCCGAAATCGAACGATTCTTCCGCTGCAATCTGGTCGAAGCGTTGACGATCCGACAACTCGCGGCTCTTGCGTGCCTTGTGGAACGCGAGACCTGTACCAGCCGGAATCAACCGGCCGACGATCACGTTTTCCTTCAGACCGCGCAAATCGTCGCGCTTGCCCATGATGGCCGCTTCGGTCAACACGCGCGTCGTTTCCTGGAACGAAGCTGCCGAGATGAACGAATCGGTCGAGAGCGATGCCTTCGTAATACCCAGCAGCACGTTCTCGTAGGTCGCGGGGATCTTGTCTTCCGCGGCCATCCGGTCGTTCTCGTCCAGCATGTCCGAACGCTCAACCTGTTCGCCCATGATGAAACGCGTATCGCCGTTGTCGACGATCTGCACGCGGCGCAACATCTGACGCACGATCACTTCAATGTGCTTGTCATTGATCTTCACGCCCTGCAGACGGTACACGTCCTGCACTTCGTCCACGATGTAGCGAGCCAGCGCTTCGATACCCTGCAAACGCAGAATGTCGTGCGGATCGGCCGGGCCGTCGACAATCATTTCGCCCTTGTTGACGACCTGACCATCGTGCACCAGCACCTGCTTTTCCTTCGTGATCAGGAACTCATGCTGTTCCCCTTCCACGTCGGTAATAACAAGACGCTGCTTGCCCTTCGTGTCCTTACCAAACGACGTCGTGCCCGTGACTTCCGCCAAGATGCCGGCGTCCTTCGGCGAGCGCGCTTCGAACAGTTCGGCCACTCGCGGCAGACCACCGGTAATGTCACGCGTCTTCTGCGCTTCAACCGGGATACGTGCCAGCACTTCACCCACCTGCACTTGCTGACCATCCTTCACGGTGATCAGTGCGCCGACCTGGAAGCCGATCTGCACCGAATGCTCGGTGTTCGGGATCTTGACTTCTTCGCCCTGCGCATCGAGCAGCTTCACTTGCGGACGAACGCTCTTCGCCGCTTGCGAACCACGACGCTTCACGTCGATCACGACGAGCGTTGAAAGCCCCGTCACATCGTCGATCTGCTTCGCAACTGTCACGCCTTCCTCGACGTTTTCGAACTTCACCGTACCGCCCCACTCGGTGATGATCGGACGGGTCAACGGATCCCATTGAGCCAGTTGTGCACCAGCCTTGATCTGCGCGCCGTCCAGTTGCAGCAACGTTGCGCCGTACGGGATTTTATGACGTTCGCGCTCACGACCGAGGTCGTCGGCGATGATCGCCTCGCCCGAACGCGAGATGACGATCTGCTCGCCCTTCGCGTTCGTGACGTAACGCATCGTTGCCGTGAAACGCACCGTGCCGTTCGACTTCGCTTCAACCGACGAAGCGATAGCCGCACGCGACGCCGCGCCACCGATGTGGAACGTACGCATGGTCAACTGCGTGCCCGGTTCGCCAATCGACTGCGCCGCGATAACACCCACCGCTTCGCCGACGTTCACACGCGAGCCACGACCCAGGTCGCGGCCATAGCACGAAGCGCACAGGCCGTAACGCGTTTCGCAGGTCAACGGCGTGCGCACGCGCACTTCGTCGATACCCAGGCGTTCGATTTCATCGACCATGTCTTCGTCGAGCAACGTGCCCGATTCGTACAGCGTTTCCTGCGATTCCGGGTTGACGACGTCCGCCACCGTCACGCGGCCGAGAATCCGGTCGCGCAAGGCTTCGACAACTTCACCGCCTTCAACCAACGCCTTCATGGCAACGCCGTTCGTGGTGCCGCAATCGTCTTCGACCACGACCAGATCCTGCGTCACGTCAACGAGACGACGCGTCAGGTAACCCGAGTTCGCTGTCTTCAACGCCGTATCGGCCAGACCCTTACGTGCACCGTGCGTCGAGATGAAGTACTGCAACACGTTCAGGCCTTCACGGAAGTTCGCCGTGATAGGCGTCTCGATGATCGAGCCGTCCGGCTTCGCCATCAGGCCACGCATACCGGCCAGCTGACGAATCTGAACAGCGGATCCACGAGCGCCCGAGTCGGCCATCATGTAGATCGAGTTGAACGATTCCTGCTTCGTCTGATTGCCGTCGCGATCGACCACCGGTTCCGTAGCCAACTGCTCCATCATCGCCTTGCCGACCGCTTCCGACGTCGCCGACCAGATGTCGACCACGTTGTTGTAGCGCTCTTGCGAGGTCACAAGACCCGACATGTACTGACGGTCGTATTCTTTAACCTTCTTGGCTGCATCGCCGACGATCTGTTCTTTCTGCGGCGGCACGAGCATGTCGTCGACGCAAATCGAAATACCGGCCCGCGTAGCCAGACGGAAACCCATCTGCATCAGCTGGTCGGCGAAGATCACCGTTTCGCGCAGACCGCACTTGCGGAATGCCGTGTTGATCAGGCGCGAAATTTCCTTCTTCTTCAGCGGACGGTTCAGCACCGAGAACGGGAGTCCTGGCGGCAGAATTTCCGACAGAATAGAACGGCCAACGGTGGTCGCGTACAGCGTGATCTTCGGTACGAACTTCGGTGCGCCTTCGCTTTGATCCGGGTTATGAATGTTTTCCGTAATCCGGACATTCACCCGCGACGCCAGCTCGACTTCCTTGTTCTCGTACGCGCGAATCGCTTCCGACACGCCCGTGAACGTCATGCCTTCGCCCTTGCCGTTCACCGCTTCACGCGATGCGTAGTAAAGACCCAGCACAATATCCTGCGACGGCACGATCGACGGATCGCCGTTCGCCGGGAACAGGACGTTGTTCGACGCCAGCATCAGCGTGCGCGCTTCCATCTGCGCTTCCAGCGACAGCGGCACGTGAACGGCCATCTGGTCACCGTCGAAGTCGGCGTTAAACGCCGCGCAAACGAGCGGATGCAACTGAATTGCCTTACCTTCGATCAGCACCGGCTCGAAAGCCTGAATGCCAAGACGGTGAAGCGTAGGCGCGCGGTTCAGCATCACCGGATGTTCCCGGATCACTTCTTCCAGAATGTCCCACACCACGGCTGTCTGGTTCTCGACTTCCTTCTTCGCGGCCTTGATGGTGGTAGCAACACCCATCACTTCCAGCTTGTTGAAGATGAAAGGCTTGAACAGTTCGAGCGCCATCAGCTTCGGCAGACCGCACTGATGCAGCTTGAGCGTCGGACCCACCACGATCACCGAACGACCCGAA
>DASYLW010000496.1:0-9063 GCA_036009385.1 Caballeronia sp. | reverse complement strand
CTTCGCCGCAAGATGGGCATGCTGTTCCAGTTCGGCGCGCTGTTCACCGACCAGTCCGTATTCGATAACGTCGCGTTCCCGCTGCGGGAACACACCGATCTCCCCGAAGAACTCCTGCGCGACCTCGTGCTGATGAAGCTCAACGCGGTCGGTTTGCGTGGTGCGCGCGATCTCGCGCCATCGGAGATATCAGGCGGTATGGCCCGTCGCGTGGCGCTTGCCCGCGCCATCGCGCTGGATCCCGAACTGATGATGTACGACGAGCCGTTCGCCGGCCTCGATCCCATTTCGCTCGGCATCACGGCGAACCTGATCCGCACGCTGAACAGCGCGCTCGGAGCCACGTCCATTCTCGTGACGCACGACGTGCCGGAATCGTTCGCCATTGCTGATTACGTGTATTTCATCGCGAACGGCGGCGTTCTGGCTGAAGGCACGCCGGCGCAGTTGCGAGCGTCCCAGGAACCGTCGATTCGGCAGTTTATCGATGGTACGCCGGATGGGCCGTTCAAATTTCACTATCCAAGTACGACGCCGCTGGCGGCGGATTTTGGACTCGGAGCAAAGCCATGATCAGCGCCATCGGACGGTCGGTGCTCGGCAGCTTCGGCACCATTGGCTACGCCACGCGCATGTTCCTGCGCCTGGTCGTCGAATTTTTCCCGTTGATGCGCCGGCCGCGCCTTGTCACGAAACAGATCCTGTTTGTCGGTAACTATTCGCTGCTGATCATCGCGGTTTCCGGCTTGTTCGTGGGTTTTGTGCTCGGTTTGCAGGGTTATCTCACCCTTAACCGATACGGCTCCGAGCAAGCGCTCGGCCTCCTGGTCGCACTCTCGCTGGTACGCGAACTCGGGCCGGTGGTGACCGCGTTGCTGTTCGCGGGCCGGGCGGGGACGTCGCTCACCGCTGAGATCGGACTGATGAAAGCCGGCGAGCAACTCACCGCCATGGAAATGATGGCGGTCGACCCGCTCAAGGTGGTGGTGGCCCCGCGCTTCTGGGCGGGCATCATCGCCATGCCTATTTTGGCTGCCATTTTCAGCGCGGTCGGCATTTTCGGCGGTTATGTGGTCGGCGTGCTGATGATCGGCGTGGATTCGGGCGCGTTCTGGTCCCAGATGCAAGGTGGCATCGACGTATGGAGCGACGTGGGCAATGGCGTGGTCAAGAGCCTGGTGTTTGGCTTTGCCGTCACGTTCATCGCGTTGTTCCAGGGTTATGAGGCCCAGCCGACGCCGGAAGGCGTTTCGCGCGCGACCACGAAAACAGTGGTGTACGGCTCGCTGGCCGTGCTCGGGCTGGATTTCCTGCTGACCGCGCTGATGTTCAACTGATTACTCCGGGCCGCACCGCGACGCGCTTTGCGTGGCGATTCGGTTCACCGGTTCGTGGACGTTGTGAAGGGCACAGTCCTTCACGCAAAAAACTGCGACAAGATTCTTTGGGAAGACGATGAAAAAGACTGCTGCTCTCGACTTTTGGGTCGGCCTCTTCGTGGTGCTGGGTTTCGTGGCGCTGTTATTCCTTGCGTTGAAGGCGGGCAACATGAGTTCGCTGTCGTTTCAGCCGACCTACGCGGTCAAGCTGAAATTCGACAATATTGGCGGGCTGAAGCCGCGTGCGCCGGTGAAGAGCGCGGGCGTGACGGTGGGCCGCGTAAATTCCATCGGTTTCGATCAGAACACGTATCAGGCGTTGGTCACCATCGATCTCGACAAGCAGTATCAGTTTCCGAAGGATTCGTCGGCGAAGATCCTGACGTCGGGCTTGCTCGGCGAGCAGTACATCGGCCTGGAGCCGGGCGGCGACGACCAGATGCTCAAAGCGGGCGACACCATTTCGATGACGCAATCGGCGGTTGTTCTTGAAAATCTGATCGGGCAGTTCTTGTACAACAAGGCGGCGGATTCGGGCGCCTCCAAGAACCCGGCAAGCTCTGCCGCACCTGCTGCAACGCCCGCTGCACCGGCATTCCCAGGTGCAGCGAGCGCGATGGGCGCGAGCGCGGCCGCTCAATGATCATGAGCCGGACTATTCCAGGCAGTCGAAGGCCGGCCGATCTCGCAGTGCGGGGCCGCCTTCGGGTCAGCATCAATAAGGAGAAAAAGAAATGCAGGCAATGCGCGTAAGCAGCGCGGCTGTGATGGTGGCGGTGGCGGTGCTTGCCGGGTGTGCAACCGTTACAACACCGACCAAGGGCGATCCGTTCGAGAGCTACAACCGGACGATGTTCACGATCAACGACAAGATCGATGAGGTCGCGCTCAAGCCGATTGCGAAGGGTTACGTGTACGTTACGCCGCAGCCGGTGCGCGATAGCGTCACGAATTTCTTTGGCAATATCGGCGATATTTATACGGCTGCAAACAATCTGGTGCAGTTGAAGATTGCAGACGGCGTGTCGGACATCATGCGCGTCGTGATGAACTCGATCTTCGGCGTGGCCGGCTTGTTCGACGTAGCGAGTGTTGCCGGACTGCCGAAGCACACCCAGGACTTCGGCTTGACGCTCGGCCATTACGGCGTGCCGGCGGGTCCGTATGTCGTGTTGCCGTTGCTGGGACCGAGCACGGTGCGCGATACAGCAGGTACGGTTGTCGATTATTTCGGCAGCGTGACCAGCTACGTCGATCCGACGTGGTTCCGGACCACGCTGTTTGGTGTGCAACTGGTCAATACGCGGGCGAACTTGCTTGGCGCAGGCGATGTGCTGTCAGGCGCAGCGCTCGACAAGTATTCGTTCGTGCGTAACGCGTATCTGCAGCGTCGTCAGTACTTGATTGGCGGCGACACCAGCGCGAGCGATAGCAATGAATCCCTGCCGAAGTACGAAGATGTAGGCAGCGGTGCGGCAGCAGGCGCGGTGCCTGCGGCCGCAACCACAGCGGCGCCTGCGGCGGCGTCGGGATCGGAAGCGGCTTCCGGCGCGGCTGCCGCGAGCGAGCCCGGTGCGACTTCAGTGCGGCCGGACCAAATGGTGCCCCCGCGGATTCCGTCGTTCCCGTCATTCAGGCTGCGTTAAAGCGTGCAGGATGACGACCCGGTAATATAACGAAAGCCTTTTGATGGCCGAATAGTGTGTGGAGGATGAACTCATGGTGAACGCCACGCTCAAACCCAGGCCACTTTTTTGCAGAGTCCGTAAATGAAAAAACTATTTTTACTTCCGCTGTTTGCTGTGCTGATGGCGTTTTGTAGCGGTGCGTTCGCGCAGTCTGCCGACATGTCCACCCCGGACGGGCTGGTCAAGACGGTGACGTCGCAAGTGTTGGATCAGATCAAGGCCGACAAGCAGATCCAGTCGGGCAACATCACGCGCATCACGCAACTGGTCAACGAGAAGATCCTGCCGTACACGGACTTCACGCGGACCACGCGTCTCGTCATGGGACGCAACTGGAACACGGCTACGCCGCAGCAGCAGAAAGACATCGTCGAGCAGTTCAAGATGCTGCTGATCCGTACGTATTCGGGGGCGCTCGCGCAGGTTCGCGATCAACAGGTCCAGTACAAGCCGTTCCGTGCAGATCCCAGCGACACCGACGTGGTGGTGCGCTCGGTGGTGCTGAACAACGGTTCGCCGATCGAGCTCGACTACCGTCTGTACAAGACGCCGCAGGGCTGGAAGGTCTATGACATCAATGTGCTCGGCGCGTGGCTGATCCAGGCTTACCAGCAGCAGTTCAACGAGCAGATCCAGCAACACGGCGTGGACGGACTGGTGCAGTTCCTCACGCAGCGCAACCAGCAACTGGCGAACGGCAAGGCATCGTGAATCGCTTCGAAACCGCCGCGACGCTCACGCACGAGAGCGCAAGAAGCGCGCTCGACGCGGGTTTGTCGCGGATCGCCGCGGGCGCGACCGAAGTGGATTGCGCGTCGCTCAAGCAATTCGATTCGTCGGCGCTCGCCGTCCTGCTCGCGTGGCAACGCGCGGCAGCGGCGCGTGGAGCGGCGCTCACCGTCGTCAACCTTCCCTCCGGGCTTGCCAGTCTCGCGCAAGCCTATGGCGTAGACACGCTCCTCACCTTCCGACATTGACCCTGTCCTGCTGAAACGTCGGCGCGTTTCGATATCGATCGAACGCGCCCGCAGGGTTGTTCTGGACTAGCCAGCGGCGAACCTCTGCCGCGTTTGGCCTATAATCAACCGTTTTTTCGGCCTGCTATCCGCCTTTCAGCTTTGTAAAGACCGGTTCTGGTTCCGATCCGCACCCATCGAGGCGCAGCCCCCGCCGGCGCGCGCACTGTCATGTCAGCCATAGAAATACGCAACGTCAAGAAGCGCTACAAAGAGCTGCAAGCGCTCAAAGGCGTGAACCTCGTCGTAGAAGAAGGCGAGTTTTTCGGCCTGCTGGGTCCCAACGGTGCCGGTAAAACTACCCTCATCAGCATCCTCGCGGGCCTCGCGCGCGCAGATAGCGGAGCTATCTCCGTGCTCGGTCACGACGTGGTCACGGACTTTCGCCAGGCGCGCCGGTCGTTGGGCGTGGTGCCGCAGGAACTCGTCTTCGATCCGTTTTTCACCGTTCGCGAATCGCTTCGCATCCAGTCCGGCTATTTCGGCCTGCGCAAGAACGACGACTGGATCGACGAAATCATGGCCAATCTCGATCTCACCGAGAAAGCCGACGTGAACACGCGCGCACTTTCAGGCGGCATGAAACGTCGCGTGCTGGTCGCCCAGGCGCTGGTCCACAAGCCGCCGGTGATCGTGCTCGACGAGCCGACCGCGGGTGTCGACGTCGAATTGCGCCAGACGCTCTGGAAGTTCATCTCCCGGCTGAATCGCGAAGGCCACACGATCGTCCTGACGACGCACTATCTTGAAGAAGCCGAGGCGCTGTGCGACCGGCTAGCCATGCTGCGTCGCGGTGAAGTCGTTGCGCTTGAGCGGACCAGCACACTGTTGCAGCGTTTTGCAGGAATGCAGCTTTCGTTGCGTTTCACTCAAGGCGTATTGCCCGCTGAGTTGCGTGCGCTGGAAGTCGATCCGCGCGCTGCCTCAGGGACCAACCATTTGTTGCGGCTCGCAAGCTACGACGACGTTGAGCCGATCCTGGCGAAATGCCGTGCGGCGGGCTGCACGTTTGATGAAATCGACGTGCGAAAAGCAGATCTGGAGGACGTGTTCGTGCAGGTGATGAATGAGCCGGAAGTGATCGAGGGCCTTTCATGAGCGGCTTTCGTACCCTGTTCTACAAAGAACTCCTGCGCTTCTACAAAGTTGGGTTTCAAACGGTGCTCGCGCCGGTCATCACGGCGCTTTTGTACCTGATGATCTTCGGGCACGCGCTGACGAATCGCGTCGAGGTGTATCCGGGCGTGGCGTACACGAGCTTCCTTGTGCCGGGCCTCGTGATGATGAGCGTGTTGCAGAACGCATTTGCGAACAGTTCGTCGTCGCTGATCCAGTCGAAGATCACGGGCAACCTCGTATTCGTGCTGCTGCCGCCGCTGTCGCACTGGGAAATGTATTTCGCGTATGTGCTTGCGTCCGTCGTGCGCGGGATTGCGGTGGGTTTTGGCGTGTTTATCGTCACGGTGTGGTTCATTCCCATGAGTTTCGCCGCGCCGTTCTACATTCTCGGTTTCGCGATCCTCGGTTCTGCAATTCTAGGAACGCTCGGATTGATCGCCGGCGTCTGGGCCGATAAATTCGACCAGCTCGCGGCATTCCAAAACTTTTTGATCATGCCGCTGACTTTTCTGTCGGGCGTGTTTTACTCCACCCATACGCTGCCGCCAATTTGGCGCGAAGTGTCGCGGCTGAATCCGTTCTTCTACATGATCGACGGTTTCCGCTACGGCTTCTTCGGACTGTCGGATATCAATCCGCTCGTGAGCCTCGGCATTGTCAGCGGTTTTTTCGTCGTTCTGGCGGGAATCGCCCTGCGTTTGCTGGCAAGCGGTTACAAACTGCGTCATTGATTGCGTCATTGAGCGTTATCCATCAATTCGCTTAATTTTCAGGAGACTTCCATGTTGCCGACTCCGGAACAAGTGAAGGAATACATTGCTGGCGGCCTCGCCTGCCAGCATGTCGAAGTAGAAGGCGACGGCCAGCATTTCTTCGCGACTATCGTGAGCGACGCATTCGAAGGCAAGCGGCCCATCGCTCGCCATCAACTCGTCTACGCGGCGCTCGGCGACCGCATGCGCGCGGAAATTCACGCGCTGAGCATGAAAACGCTGACCCCGGCCGAGTGGAAACCCGTCTGAGCAGCGTTCCCCACATTTGATGATGTCAACGCATCACCCGTAACCGACTGGCTGAAAATTTAGTGCGATTCACTCAAGACAACCGCGACGCCGATAACGGCGCTGCAGCAGGAAGCTCCGTAGAAGGAACGCCAAGCATGGACAAACTCGTGATTGTCGGGGGCGCGAAGCTCTCGGGCGAAATCGTTGTATCGGGTGCGAAGAACGCGGCGCTGCCCATTCTTTGCGCCGGTCTGCTCACGGCAGACGACGTGTATCTGGAAAACGTGCCCAACTTGCAAGACGTGCGCACGATGCTGAAATTGCTCAACCAGATGGGCATGCGCTCGGAATCGGCGGACGGGCGCGTCTGGCTGAACGCATCGAAGGTCGACAATCTCGTGGCGCCCTATGAAATGGTCAAGACCATGCGCGCGTCCATTCTTGTGCTCGGGCCGCTGCTCGCCCGTTTCGGCGAAGCGAAGGTCTCGTTGCCGGGCGGCTGCGCAATCGGCGCGCGTCCTGTCGACCAGCACATCAAGGGCCTTCAGGCGATGGGCGCCGAGATTACGATCGAGCACGGTTTCATTGAAGCACGGGCGAAGCGGTTGAAGGGCGCGCGCATTGTCACCGACATGATCACCGTCACCGGCACGGAAAACCTGCTGATGGCGGCGGTGCTGGCTGAAGGCGAAACGGTGATCGAGAACGCGGCGCGCGAGCCGGAAGTCAGCGACCTAGCGAATCTGCTTGTCGCGATGGGCGCGAAGATCGACGGGATCGGGTCGGACCGGCTGGTGATTCATGGCGTCGACAAGTTGCACGGCGCGCGTCATCCGGTTGTACCGGATCGTATTGAAGCGGGCACGTTCCTGTGCGCGGTCGCGGCTACCGGCGGCGACGTGACGTTGCGTAACGTGAATCCATCGCTGCTTGAAGCAGTGATTGAAAAACTGCACGAAGCAGGTGTATCTATTGAAGAAGGCGAGAACTGGCTTCGCGTTCGGATGAACAAACGTCCGACGGCGGTCAGCTTCCGCACATCGGAATACCCGGCGTTCCCCACCGACATGCAAGCTCAGTTCATGGCGCTCAACACGCTCGCGACCGGCAAGTCGCAAGCGGTGGAAACCATCTTCGAAAACCGCTTCATGCACGTGCAGGAACTGAACCGTCTCGGCGCAAGCATTACTATCGACGGCAATACGGCGCTCGTGACCGGCGTGCAGCAACTGTCGGGCGCGAAGGTGATGGCGACCGATCTGCGGGCATCGGCGAGTCTCGTGATCGCGGCCATGTGCGCGGACGGCGAAACGCTGATTGATCGTATTTATCACCTGGATCGCGGCTACGACCGGATGGAAAGCAAGCTGACGGCGGTTGGCGCGAACGTGCGGCGCATCAAGGGTAGCGGAGGCGAGCAATGAGTTCGCTGCAAACCTCCCAATCGCTGAGTTCGGTGCCGGCGAGTGCGATGTTGACGCTGGCGTTATCGAAGGGACGCATCTTCGATGAAACCCTGCCGCTGCTCGCCGCAGCCGGCGTGGAAGTGACCGAAGATCCCGAAACGTCGCGCAAGCTGATCTTGCCGACCACGAACCCGAATTTGCGCGTGATCGTCGTGCGTGCAACCGACGTTCCCACCTACGTCGAATACGGCGCAGCCGACTTCGGCGTGGCGGGCAAGGACGTGTTGATCGAGCATGGCGGTGGTGGTTTGTATCAACCGATCGATCTGAACATTGCGCGCTGCCGGATGTCCGTGGCGGTGAAAAACGGCTTCGACTACGAAACCGCTGTGCGCCAAGGCGCGCGGCTGCGCGTCGCGACAAAATATGTTGAAGTTGCACGAGAGCATTTCGCGGCGAAGGGCGTTCACGTCGATCTGATCAAGCTGTATGGTTCGATGGAACTGGCGCCGCTGGTCGGCCTGGCGGACGCCATTGTCGACTTGGTCAGTTCAGGTAATACGTTGCGCGCGAATGATCTGGTCGAAGTGGAAGAAATCATGGAAATATCGTCGCGTCTGGTCGTCAATCAGGCCGCGCTGAAGCTGAAGCGCACCGCGTTGAAGCCGTATCTCGATGCGTTCGAACGCGCGTCGGTCGGCGCGTAAAAGTAGAGTAAAGCAGGGCAGGGCAAACAACCGGATACCAGCATGTCTATCAAGATTCGCAAACTCGATTCCAGCGCCAACGGTTTTCACACGGCGCTGCACGCGGTGCTCGCGTTCGAGGCGAGCGAGGACGAAGCCATCGAGCGCTCGGTCGCGCAGATTCTCGCCGATGTGAAAACGCGTGGCGACGACGCCGTCTTGGACTACACGAACAAGTTCGACCGGCTGAAGGCTGAAAACGTCGCGTCGCTGGAATTGCCGCAGGCCGAACTGGAAGCGGCGCTCGAAGGGCTCGTTCCGAAACGTCGCGCCGCGCTGGAAGCGGCGGCGGCGCGCGTGCGCGGTTATCACGAGAAGCAGCGGATTGAGTGCGGCAGCCATAGCTGGCATTACACGGAGGCCGACGGCACGGTGCTCGGCCAGAAAGTCACGCCGCTGGATCGCGCCGGTATCTACGTGCCGGGTGGCAAGGCGGCGTATCCGTCGTCGGTGCTGATGAATGCGATTCCCGCGCGCGTTGCCGGCGTGAAGGAAATCGTCATGGTCGTGCCCACGCCGGACGGCGTGAAAAATCCGCTGGTGCTCGCGGCCGCGTTGCTGGGTGGCGTGGATCGCGTATTCACCATCGGCGGCGCGCAGGCGATCGGCGCGATGGCCTATGGGACGCAATCCATTCCCGCCGTCGATAAAATCTGCGGCCCGGGCAACGCGTACGTGGCATCGGCGAAACGGCGCGTGTTCGGC
>DASYLW010000495.1:0-20458 GCA_036009385.1 Caballeronia sp. | reverse complement strand
AACGGTCGAACGGGAAATCAACGCGGCGATTACGCAGATCGAGGCGCTCTCCACCGTGGTCTCGAAAGTGACGAAGCTGCGCATGGAAGGATTGAACTAGGGCTTTGAAATGAACTACATCTCTACGCGCGGCGCCGGTTTGGGCGAGCGCCATACTTTCTCCGACATCCTGCTCGGCGGACTCGCCAAGGACGGCGGCCTGTATTTGCCCGCTGAATATCCACGCGTCACGGCGCAGGAACTGACTGCTTGGCGCACGCTTTCGTATGCAGATCTGGCCTACGAAATCCTGCGCAAATTCAGCGACGATATTCCCGACGAAGACCTGCGCGCGCTCACGCGCCGCACTTATACGGCGAGCACGTACAGCAATGTCCGAGATCATGAAAGCGCGTCGCAGATCACGCCACTGAAAACGCTGGGCGAAGAGGGTGGCACAACCGTGTCGTTGCTGGAATTGTCGAACGGTCCCACGCTCGCGTTCAAGGACATGGCCATGCAGTTGCTCGGCAACCTGTTCGAGTACACGCTGGCCAAAGAGGGGCAGACGCTGAACATTCTTGGCGCCACCTCGGGCGACACCGGCAGCGCGGCTGAGTACGCCATGCGCGGCAAGCAGGGCGTGCGAGTTTTCATGCTGTCGCCGCATCAGAAGATGAGCGCGTTCCAGACGGCGCAGATGTTTTCGCTGCAGGACCCGAATATCTTCAACCTGGCGGTGATCGGCAACTTCGACAATTGCCAGGACATCGTGAAAGCGGTGTCGAACGATCACGCGTTCAAAGCGGCCAACAAGATCGGCACGGTCAATTCGATCAACTGGGCACGTGTGGTGGCTCAGGTCGTCTACTATTTCAAAGGCTACTTCGCCGCGACGAAATCGAACGCCGAGCGGGTGTCGTTCACGGTGCCATCGGGCAACTTCGGCAATGTCTGCGCCGGACATATCGCGCGGATGATGGGCTTGCCGATCGAGCAACTGGTTGTCGCCACGAATGAAAACGACGTGCTCGACGAATTTTTCCGCACCGGCGTTTATCGCGTGCGCACGGCGGCCGAGACGTACCACACGACCAGCCCGAGCATGGATATCTCGAAAGCATCGAATTTCGAGCGTTTCGTGTTCGATCTGCTCGGCCGCGATCCCGCGCGCGTGCTGCAGCTCTTCCGAGACGTGGAAGAAAAAGGTGGATTTGACCTCGCGGCCAGCGGCGACTTTGCGCGCGTGAAGGAGTTTGGTTTCGTGTCGGGACGCAGCAGCCATGCGGACCGGGTGGGCACCATTCGCGACGCGTTCAAGCGTTACGGCACCATGATCGATACCCACACGGCCGACGGCCTGAAGGTTGCGCGCGAGCACCTGAGCCCGGGCGTGCCAATGATCGTGCTGGAAACTGCTCAGCCGATCAAATTCGGCGAAACCATCCGCGAAGCGCTTGAGCGCGAACCGGAGCGGCCGGCGGCGTTTATCGGTATCGAAGAACTGCCACAGAAATTCGACATCGTGGCGGCCGAGGCGGGTCTCGTGAAGGCGTATATCGCAGAGCGCACCTAAGCTTGGGACCGGCGGGGCCGGCGGCGCCAGCAGATCCGGGCAGATTCAGTCAGCCCGGAACGCCCGGCGCGGCCATCGGTCGTACCATGAATTGCGGCACCGCCTGCCGACGCCGGAAGCGCTGGTCTACACGCCCCGCGTGCGGCTTTTCGCTGCAACGCCGCAATTCGTCGCAAAAACTGATAAAATTGCCGGTTTTTCGCCGTACATCATTCAAAAGGACGCGCTGTGCTGTCTACTGCCAACATCACCATGCAATTCGGGCCGAAGCCCCTCTTCGAGAACATTTCGGTCAAGTTCGGGGAAGGAAATCGCTACGGCCTGATCGGGGCGAACGGCTGCGGCAAATCCACGTTCATGAAAATCCTCGGCAGCGACCTCGAGCCGAGTTCAGGCAACGTCATGCTGGAGCCGAACATCCGGTTGGGCAAATTGAGCCAGGATCAGTTCGCCTACGAAGAAAAGCGAGTGATCGACGTCGTGATGATGGGCCACACGGAAATGTGGCGCGCGATGTCCGAGCGCGATGCCATCTACGCGAATCCCGACGCCACCGACGACGACTACATGCACGCCGCCGAACTTGAAGCGAAGTTCGCCGAGTACGACGGTTATACGGCCGAAGCGCGCGCGGGCGAGTTGTTGCTGGGCATTGGCATTGCGATCGAAGACCATAACGGTCCCATGAGCAACGTTGCCCCGGGCTGGAAGCTGCGCGTGTTGCTCGCACAGGCACTGTTTTCGAAGCCGGATGTCTTGCTGCTCGACGAACCGACCAACAACCTGGACATCACTTCCATCCGCTGGCTCGAGGACATACTGAATCAGTACAACTCGACCATGGTGATCATTTCGCATGATCGACACTTCCTGAACCAGGTCTGCACGCACATGGCGGACATGGATTTCGGCACGTTGAAGGTGTACCCGGGTAACTACGACGACTACATGCTGGCTTCGGCCCAGGCGCGCGAGCGTCAGGCGAGTGCGAACCAGAAGGCGAAAGACAAGGTAGCCGACCTCCAGGACTTCGTGCGCCGGTTCTCGGCCAACAAGTCGAAGGCGCGCCAGGCGACCAGCCGTGCGAAGCAGATCGAAAAGATCAAGATCGAGGAGTTCAAGCCGTCGTCGCGGCAGAACCCGTTTATTCGCTTCGAGTTCGAGAAAAAGCTGCACAACATCGCCGTGGTGGCAACCAACATCACCAAGAAATACGACCGCACCATCTTCAATCACTTCAGCCTGAGCGTTCAGCCCGGTGAGCGGATCGCGATCATCGGCGAGAACGGCGCGGGCAAGACCACGTTGCTGCGCGCGCTGAAAGGCGCAATCGAACTGGACGGCGGCACGGTCAAGTGGGCGGAAAACGCGCTGGTTGGCTATATGCCGCAGGACACGTACGAAGAGTTTCCGAAGGACGAGACGCTGACCGACTGGGTCGACCAGTATCGCCAGGACGGCGACGACGACCAGATGGTCCGCGGCACGTTGGGCCGTTTGCTGTTCAACGCTGACGACATCAAGAAATCGGTCAAGGTGCTGTCGGGTGGTGAGAAAGGCCGCATGATCTGGGGCAAGCTGATGCTCGGGCGCCCGAATGTGCTGTTGATGGACGAGCCGACCAACCACATGGACATGGAATCAATCGAGTCGCTGCAGATCGCGCTTGAGAAATACGACGGCACGCTGATCTTCGTTTCGCATGACCGGGAATTCGTCAATGGACTGGCGAACCGGATCATCGAAGTGAAGAACGACGGCACGCTGCGCGACTTCGGCGGCACGTACGAGGATTTCCTGGCGAGCCAGGGTATTCAATAACCCGGCCGCGTTACATCCCATGTAACACCGCAGTCAGCGTTTAGAAACAGGTAGCCACGCAAACGGCCCGCTTCGTTACGAAGCGGGCCGTTTGCGTTTTCGGGGCACGGAACACGTTCGGAAAACTGAAATACAGCACAGTCGAACTTGCTTGATAAAAAGCAACATCAGTTTGTCCAACCTCCTGCAAGCTCAAAACTTTGACTCTGGAGATGACCCTTTCATGACCCCTCTTCCCCCCCTGACCATTCGCGGCCGCACCTTGCTTCCTGTTGTGCAGGGAGGCATGGGCGTGGGCGTGTCCGCGCACCGGCTGGCCGGCGCCGTCGCCCGGGAGGGTGCGATGGGAACAATCTCGAGCATCGACTTGCGGCATCACCATCCCGACCTGCTTGAAATGTGCAAACAGAGTCCGGATCGGGCGACGCTGGAAGCCGCCAACCAGACGGCGTTGCGCCGCGAGATCATTGCAGCGAAGGCGCTTGGCGAGGGCCGCGGCATGATTGCCGTGAATGTCATGCGCGCTGTGTCGTCCTACGCGGCAGCGGTGCAAACGGCGTGCGAGAGCGGCGCCGACGCTATCGTCATGGGCGCAGGACTGCCGCTGGACCTGCCCGACCTGACGCAAGGCGTTGATATCGCGCTGATCCCGATCTTGTCGGATAGCCGTGGCATCGCGCTCGTACTGAAGAAGTGGCTCAAGAAGAATCGTCTGCCCGATGCCATCGTGATCGAGCATCCGGGGCATGCGGGTGGCCATCTTGGCGTGGCCAGCGTTGCGGATATTCCGAGCGAGCGCTTTGACTTCGCCCGTGTGATCGAGGAAACGATGCTGACCTTCGATACCCTCGGCATCGGCCGTACGCAGATTCCGCTGATCGTGGCGGGTGGTATCGACGGGCATGCGGCAGTGCGGCGCTGGCTTGCGGCAGGTGCGTCGGGCGTGCAACTCGGCACGGCGTTCGCGGTGACGGAAGAAGGTGACGCGCATCCGGAGTTCAAGCGCATTCTCGCTGACGCGACGCCGGAGGACATTGTCGAGTTCGTGAGTGTGACCGGCCTGCCGGCTCGCGCGGTGAAAACACCATGGCTCGATCGTTACATGCGCAATGAGCAACGGATTCGCGACAAGATCGGCTCGCGTGAGCAAAAGTGTCCCACGGCTCTTAATTGTCTCGTGGCGTGTGGTTTGCGCGATGGCATCGAAAAGTTCGGGCATTTTTGCATCGATACCCGTCTTGCCGCGGCGCTGCGTGGAGATCGCGCGAACGGACTGTTCTTCCGGGGGCGCGAGGCGTTGCCGTTTGGATCAGCCATTCGGAGCGTGCGTGAGTTGCTCGACTTGCTGGTCGCAGATATCCGCCCGGCGGCGGTAGCCTGAGCAACGCGAGTTTCGCAAGTCAATTCCAACTCAAACCCGACTCAGCCGCTGCTCAAACGCTCAAGCGCTCAAACCTTGTCACGCGTGAAGCGCATGGCGGTGCCTTCGCGGGTAATACGTTCCCAGATGGCGAGTTTCTCGGCGTCGCTGAGAAACACCCAGTTCGAGACTTCTCCGGCCATGCGGCCACAGCCCTTGCAGACATCGTCGAAGAGGGTCGAGCAGACGCCGATGCACGGGCTGTCGGGCAAATCATGAAGGTTCGATGCCATAAAACGCCTGTAGTCGGGCGCGGCATGCAGTGAAAACCGCAGCGCCCGCGCAAAAATCCTAAGTTTAACGCGCGATGCTGTATCCGATCCGCGCGATCCAGTGTTGTCGCTGGTTGTAATCGAGGATGTCCTCGCCGTAGCCGTTGAAATAGCCCACCCACAAATAGCCGCCCCACGCGCTGCTGATCAGTTTGGCGAGCGGATAAGTGAATTGGGCGTCAACGCTGCCGTATCCATGTTTTGTGCCTTTGCGCAGTGTCGTGGCGAGTTGCCAGCCGTCAGGGCTGCCGTACTTCACGAGCAGGTCGACGTAACCGCGATAGTCCTGAATGTCTTCGTTGTCGCTCTTCGTGATGTAGTAATACATTTTCGGCGATATCGTCAGGTGGTTCGAATTGACATCGCCGAAATCCCAGCTTGGACGCACGAAAGCGATGTTGATCCCGCGCGAATCCGCGCCGCTTTTGCCATTCGACTCATGTCCGATACCGGCCGCGACGCCCATGCGCGAAAACAGCGAGCTTTTCCAACCCGTGTTCTCCAGGTAGTAGAACAGTTGCGGCTCGTAACTCGTGTCGCGGAACGGCGCCGATTCAGCCGACAGGTCCCAGATCGACGTCTGCGTATAGGCAAAATACAGGTTGTCGAGGAAGCCGCGCGAGCGGGGATCGTCCGGCATGATCAGGCGGTACTTGAAGCTGAACTGGAATTTGGCGAGGTTATCGCCGTTCTGGCCATCGGCGAAATACATCGGTTCGAAGGTCGACAACCGGCCGCTAAACATGCGGTCACTGGTGGTCGTCGGAACGGCCGATGTGTTCGCCGCGGCCTTTGCGCTCGCCAGTTGTTGCGGTGTCTTCGCCTTCGTCTCGGCGGTCTCCGCCGCCACCACTTGCGTCTGCGACTTGCCGCGGTTCAGGGTGATCAGCATGGGTGACGAATCGAAGCCTGCCGGATCGACCTTCATCACGCCTCGCGCCACGTCGGGCCAAGGGGCGGCATAGCGAACTTTTCGATATTGGCCGGGGCGCAGCGTCAGCTTGTCGGGGACGTTGGGTTCGCGTTGCAGCGCCAGCGGCTGTGGCGGCAGGTCGCCATTGGTCAGCGTGACGTTGAGCGCTCTCGGTACATCGATGGTGATCGGCTGCTTGTCGTCGTCGCTATAGAGCAATGTCAGTTCGAGCGGCTGTTCTGCAGCAGCTTCGCGCACGGGCTGGAGCACGGCAACCGTGGCATAGGCAGCGCTGGTCCAGCCGAGGCTGATAGCGCCCGTGAGCAGGGTCAGGCGGCAAGCCGTCGCGACATCGCGTGGCCGGAGGGGCATGGGGGAGCGGGTGGAAAACGGCAAAATGCCTCGGGCCATGAAACGATCGTCCTTGTTGCGTTGAGTAGCGCCGGGCGCGGGTGAGATGGGAGGAACACATGTTCCTTGGCGTCCCGGTTGCGTCATGCGTCACCACTTGTTTAGCGACTAACAAGCGATTAACTGAGCAAATAAGATCCCGCCTGCGCTCGGATGAAATTCGCGAAACGCATAATTGTAAGCGTGCGGAAGGATCATCTCCGATAAGGCTGGGCCGAACGGGCAGCGCCAGCAAAGAACGCTCCTGACCTGCATCGGTTATTCATTCCTCGCTGGAACGACCGGGTGGAAGCGAGGTGTTCGCTTGTTCGTATCAAGGCGTGCGGGGTAGGTTGGAATGCGCATTCCCGGTCTGTTGACCATGCGTCCGGCGGTCAGAACAAGTAGCCGATGAAATGGAGCGTTGGCGGGTTCAAATCGGAGCCTTCCCAGGTCGATATCCCGTCAGGCGTGGAAGAAACGAAGAAACGCGGGGTACAAGCCACGGTGAAGTGAGCGCGGTTTCCGGCGCAAGCGGAAATCGGCGGGAGATCCAGATGGTTCTTGCGACCCCGGCTACGGTCAACTATCCGTGAGCAACGGGAACGACAGTGCGCCGTTCAGCAGCACGATCAGCGCTGCGCATGACCACGCCAGGGCGAGCGGAACCGCAAACCTGGGAACCTCGTAAAACTCCGCTCGACTCCAGGGCCGGTCAAACGCGCCCCTTGTACACTTCACGCGACAAAACTCGCCAATTGTTTTTTGCGAAGCAACCTTTTGATGATAGTTTTCGTTTTTTTGAGATCGTCTCGAAACCGGCTCGGCTATGTAGGGGGAAAGGGCGAATCGAGACGTGGAAACCAACGGTCGGCAAGTCGAAAGGACGGAGAAACTGAAATGACAGAAAAAGTGGCGGACCGGTTGTTGAAGTGTTCGGGGGCATCGGGCGCGGCTGCGCGTGTGCCGGCATGCGTAATGACGATTACCCTGGCTATCGCGGGCGTGGCGGCGTTGTCGGCACCGCTGGCGGCATCGGCGAAAGACACTCAGCTCAACGTGTACAACTGGTCGGACTACATCGCGAAAGACACGATTCCGAACTTCGAGAAGCAGACGGGCGTCAAGGTCAAGTACGACAACTACGACAGCGACGACACGTTGCAAGCCAAGCTGCTAACCGGCAATTCGGGTTATGACATCGTGGTGCCCACCAGCAACTACGCCGGCAAGCAGATCACGGCAGGCATCTTCGCCCCGCTCGACAAATCCAAACTCCCCAACCTCAAATACCTCGACCCTGACCTGATGAAGCTGGTCGCGGGCGCCGATCCGGGCAACCAGTACACGGTACCGTGGGCATATGGCACCACAGGGCTGGGCTACAACGTCACGAAAGTCCAGCAGATCCTCGGCAAGAATGTGCCGCTGGATAGCTGGGACGTCCTGTTCAAGCCGGAATACATCTCGAAGCTCAAGGCCTGCGGCGTCTCGGTACTCGACGCCCCTGACCAGATGTTCGCCGCCGCGCTGCATTACATCGGCAAAGATCCAATGAGCACGAACCCGGCCGACTACCGCGCCGCGCTCGCGATGCTCAAGAAGATCCGTCCGTACATCACGCAATTCAACTCGTCGGGTTATATCAACGACATGGTCGGCGGCGACGTCTGCTTCGCCTACGGCTGGTCGGGCGACGTCGTGATCGCCAAGCATCGAGCAGAAGAGGCGAAGAAGGCGTACAAGATCGAGTACTACATTCCGAAGGGCGGCGCGCCGGTGTGGTTTGACGTGATGGCGATTCCGAAGGATGCGAAGAACAAGGAAGCCGCGCTCGAATGGATCAATTACATCGAGACGCCGCAGGTTCACGCCGCGATCACGAACGAGGTGTACTACCCAAGTGCGAACACGGAAGCGCGGAAATATGTATCGAAGGATGTTGCCGACGATCCGGCCGTGTACCCGCCGCAAGACGTGATCAAGACGCTGTTCCTGCTCAAGCCGTTGCCGCCGGAAATCCAGCGTTTGCAAACGCGGCTCTGGACGGAACTGAAGTCCGGACGCTGATCCTGATTCCGGTAAGGTTGCCAGGTTTGCATCAGGCAATCGATCAACGCGAAGCCCCTGGTCCTCCGGGGGCTTTGTTCGTTGCCGCCGATCTTGCGGGTGGCGTCGTCGAAAAAATAAAGTTAAAAGTGCCGCTGAAAAAAACAGCACAAACGCGCGTAGCGCAGGAGCCGGGCAGCAGATCATGAGTGAGCAGCAGTCGAGCGCAGTGCCCGCCGGACTGGGCAATCAAGGTAGGCCGGGCGGTCCAGACGGTCCGGGTGGTCCAGGCGGCCCCAATGGCCGCAGGCCGGAACCGGGTTTGCGGGATCCGGACTGGGCGGTGGAGAATTTCGTGCGGGTCGTCGACGTAGTCAAGAAATTCGACGAGACCGTTGCAGTGAAGGGCGTGAACCTGTCGGTGAAAAAGGGCGAACTGTTCGCGCTGCTCGGCAGTTCCGGTTGCGGCAAGTCCACCTTGCTGCGCATGCTTGCCGGGCTGGAGTCGGTCACGTCGGGGCAGATCGTGATGGATGGCGAGGATCTCGCGAGCATGCCGCCGTATCGCAGACCGGTGAACATGATGTTCCAGTCGTATGCGCTGTTTCCGCATATGACGGTGGAGTCGAACGTGGCGTTCGGGCTCAAGCAAGAGGGCGTGCGCGGCGCGGAACTCAAGGAGCGTGTCCACGCGACGCTCGACCTCGTGCAGATGGCGAAGTACGGGCAGCGCAAGCCGCACCAGTTGTCGGGCGGGCAGCAGCAGCGCGTGGCGCTGGCCCGCAGCCTGGTCAAGCGTCCCAAGTTGCTGCTGCTCGACGAACCCATGTCCGCGCTCGACAAACAGATTCGCCAGCGCACGCAGATCGAGCTGGTGAATATTCTCGATAAGGTCGGCGTGACTTGCATGATGGTCACGCACGATCAGGAGGAAGCGATGACCATGGCCGGCCGGATCGCGGTCATGAGCGAAGGTGAGATCGTGCAGATCGGCACGCCGCACGAGGTCTACGAATATCCGAACAGCCGGTTCACCGCCGAATTCATCGGCTCGACGAATCTGTTCGACGGCATCGTAGTGGAAGACGAACCGGATCACGTGTTCGTGGAGACGCCCGAGTTGCCGTCGCGGCTGTATGTGAATCATGGCATCACGGGCCCGCTCGGCATGCCGGTCACCATCTCCGTGCGACCCGAGCGGATAGCGTTGACGCGCAAGCCGCCCGACGGCGCGTACAACTGGGGCCGCGGCACCGTGGCGAACATTGCGTACATGGGCGGCTACACGCTGTATCACGTGAAGCTGGACAGCGGCAAAGTGGTCGTCGCGAACTTGTCGAGCCTCGCGATTGGCCAGATCGATTCGCCTACCTGGGACGACGAAGTCTTCGTGCGCTGGACAGCGTCGGCAGGCGTGGTGCTCACGGCATGAAAACGCTGAATTTGATCAGGCAACGCTTCGGCCTGTCGGGCAGGACGGCAGTCATCTTCGGGCCATATCTATGGCTCGTGCTGCTGTTCCTCGTGCCATTCCTGCTGGTCGTCAAAATCAGTTTCTCCGATTCGCGTCTCGGCATTCCGCCTTATACGGAATTGACGGCGATGAAAGACGGCGTGCTGAGTATCGCGCTCGATTTTTCGCATTACGCGTTCCTGTTCACCGACAGCCTGTACTTCGCGACGTACATGAATTCGCTGCTGGTAGCGGGGGTGTCGACGCTTCTGTGCCTGCTGATTGGTTATCCGATGGCGTATTACATCGCGCGTTCGAATCCGGCGACCCGCAATCTGCTGATGATGGCCGTGATGCTGCCGTTCTGGACGTCGTTCCTGATCCGGGTGTATGCGTGGATCGGGATTCTGAAGAACAACGGCTTGCTGAACAACTTCCTGATGTGGACCGGGATTATTCATTCGCCTATTGAGCTGTATCACACGAATATCGCGGTTTATATCGGCATGGTGTACTCGTATCTGCCGTTTCTCGTGATGCCGCTTTATGCCCATCTTGTGAAGATGGATCTCACCTTGCTCGAAGCCGCTTACGATCTCGGCGCCAAACCGTGGAAAGCGTTTTTGCAGATCACGCTGCCGTTGTCGAAGAACGGGATTATCGCGGGCTGCTTGCTGGTGTTCATTCCGGCGGTGGGTGAATACGTGATTCCGGAATTGCTGGGCGGCGCGGATACCCTGATGATCGGCCGCGTAATGTGGAATGAGTTCTTCGATAACGCCGACTGGCCGATGGCTTCCGCCGTCACCTGCGCCATGGTTCTGCTGTTGCTCGTTCCCATGGCGCTGTTCCAGCACTATCAGGCGAAGCAACTGGAGGAGAAGCGATGATTGAACCCAGTCGCTCGCTCCGGTTCACGTTTCTTGGTCTCGGATTTCTGTTTCTCTATATTCCGATCGTGAGTCTGGTGGTGTACTCGTTCAACGAGTCGCAGCTCGTGACGGTATGGACGCAATTTTCGCTAAAGTGGTATGCGGCGTTATTGCACGACGATGAGCTGATCAACGCCGCATGGTTATCGATTCGAATCGCGGTATTCACGGCGTGCGCGTCGGTGGTGATCGGGACATGGGCCGGATACGTGCTCGCGCGCATGGGCCGGTTTCGCGGCTTCACGCTCTATGCCGGCATGATCAATGCGCCGCTCGTGATACCCGAAGTGATCCAGGGAATTTCACTGCTGCTGCTGTTCGTGGAAATGGCGAAAGTATTCGGCTGGCCGGCAGGGCGCGGCATTTTCACGATCTGGATCGGTCACGTGATGCTGTGTATTTCCTACGTTGCGATCATCGTGGAGTCGAGAGTCAGGGAATTGAACCCGTCGCTTGAAGAGGCCGCGCTCGATTTGGGCGCGACGCCATTGCGCGTGTTTTTCGCGATTACGTTGCCGCTGATATCGCAGGCGCTGGTGGCGGGGTGGTTGCTGTCATTCACGCTGTCGATTGATGACCTCGTGTTGTCCGCGTTTTTGTCGGGACCGGGGTCGACTACGCTGCCGCTTGTTGTTTTTTCGCGCGTCCGGCTCGGCTTGAATCCCGAGATGAACGCGCTTGCCACGTTGTTTATTGCGTTCGTGACCGTTGGCGTGATCGCAGCGAACTACTTCATGCAGAGAAGCGAGCGCAAACGGCTGACGAAAGTGTTTTAGATGCGGCAGGGCTCAGTCGTCTTGAGCCGCCATCGCAAGATGTTTGCCGAGCGTGGCCGAGTCAGTGTTCGTGCCGCATAGCAATACGCCGACCCGCTTGCCGTGCAAGGTCTCACGTAACGGTCCGAGTAATGCGGCGGTTGCGGCGGCGCATGCCGGTTCGACCGCGAGCTTCAGTTCGTTGAACAGATGCAGCATCGCGTGGCGCAGTTCAGTGTCCGACACGGTCACCAGACGGTCGATGTGCCGCCGGCACAGTTCGTAGCTGTAGTCCTCTGTGTGCGGCGCCATCAACGAATCGGCGATGCTGTGCATCGCGCCCATCTTCACGGTGTGATTCGCGGCGAAACTCTGGCCCATGGCATCGGCGCCCTTGGGTTCGACGCCATACACGTGGATCGATGGATTCGCGAGCCGGAATGCCAGCGATACGCCCGCCGCCAGTCCACCGCCGCCAATCGGCAGAATCACCGCGTCCAGATCGGGCGCCTGCGAGGTCCATTCGTAGCCGAGTGTCGCCGTGCCCACGATCGTCCGGTAGCCGTTGAACGGATGCACGAAGTAGCGGCCTTCCTCGGCTTCAATGCGGCGCACGATCTCGAACGCTTCAGCGCCGTTTTCCGCCATCACCACTTCCGCGCCGAACCGCCGGGCAAGCGCCAATCGCGGCGGACTGGCGGTCTTGATCATCACGACCTTTGCGCTGATCTGAAGACGCATCGCGGCATACGCGACGGCCACCGCGTGATTGCCCGCCGATACGCACGTCACGCCCGCGTCGCGTTCGCTTTCGGTGAGCGCGAGCAGATGCGAAAACGCGCCGCGCGTCTTGAACGTGCCGCCAACCTGCAACAGCTCGAACTTGAAATTGACCGGCGTGCCTTCCAGCGTGGGGAAGTCGTGGCGCTCGAAGGTCGGCGTGCGTGCGACCCACGGAGAGAGCGTCATGTGCTGGCTGGCGATATCGTCGAGCGTGGGAATCGGCGTGCCGTCGATGGTGTTATCGGAGTGATGGGCGGCGGACATGGCGTATGGTTGACGGCTAATCGAGTGAGGGCAGTGACGGATCTGAATTCGCGTGCGCGAGGGCATCTTCGCGCGTCGCTTTCAATTGCGCTAAAAGCGCGGGCAAGGCAGTTTGCACGGTGTCCCAGACTAGTTCGAGGTCAATTTCGAAGTATCCGTGTGCAATACGATTGCGCATTCCACGCATGCTACGCCAGGGAATCTCGGCATGTCGTTGCGCGAACTCCGCGTGTCGATCCATCACCTTCGTAGACGCTTCACCCATGATCACCAAGCTCATAACCACCGCGCTTTGTGTACGTTTATCGCCAAGAAAGCTGGTCTTGTCCATGCCTTCGACGAAACTGCATGCATCCAACGCCGCTTGCTGAATGTGATCGACGTAATCGGGGAGGCGAATATTTTCACTCATACCGGCGCCGCTTCGGCCAACACGCTCTCGCGAAACCGCAGCGGCAAATCGCCTGGTGTGAGCAAGTCGACCGCGACGCCAAGCATGTCTTCCAGCTCCATCTGCAATCCGCCCAAGTCAAACAGCGTTGCGCCGGGCAACGCATCGACCAGCAAGTCCAGGTCGCTGCCATCCTGATCGGTGCCATGCAAAACCGAGCCGAACACGCGTGGGTTTGCCGCGCGAAAGCGGCGTACCGTTTCGCGAACCGTGTCGCGTTTGAGATCCAGAGCGGCCGAAGGTTTCATTGCATCAACGCGCCTGCGCCTCGACCGACATGCTGTGAATGAACTTGCCCAAAAACGCTTCGCACGCCGCCAGCTGCTCCAGCGACACGTATTCGTTCGCCTTATGCGCCTGCTCGATATTCCCCGGCCCGCACACAATACTCGGCACGCCCGCGAGCTGGAACAAGCCCGCTTCGGTCCCGTAAGCCACCTTGCGCTTCTCCTGATTCGCGGTCAGCGCGCGTACCAGTTGCGTGATGGCCGCCTGCTCGGATGCATCCAGCCCAGGAGCCGCGGCAATCTTCGAGAACTCGATTGCTGCGTTCGCGTGTTCCTTCTGCATCTTCGGCAACAACTCTTCCCGTGCGTATTTCTCGATGCGCTGATAAATCGGCTCTGGATCAAGCGTCGGCAAATTGCGGAATTCGAACGCGAAATTGCATTCGGCGGGCACCGTGTTGATCGCGTTGCCGCCATTGATCGTGCTGGTCTGCGCAGTCGTGAAGGGCACGTCGTACTGTTCGTCGAACGGTCCTTGCGCGCGGAACTCATCGGCAACATCGCGGATGTAGCAGATCAGCCGCGCTGCATATTCGATCGCGTTCAAGCCCTTCGGCGTCAGCGACGAATGCGCGGCAAACCCGCGCACGCAGCAGTTGTACGCGTTGATGCCCTTATGCGCGATGACCGGCCGCATGCTGGTCGGCTCTCCCACGATGCAGCCATCGGGACGCAATCCGCGCTTTTGCAGGTCGGTGATCATCAGCGGCGCGCCGGCGCAGCCGATTTCTTCGTCGAAGGAGAGGGCGAAATGGATCGGCCGAGCGAGTTTCGTGGCCTGCATCTTCGGCAACAAGCTCAGCGATGCACCGATAAACCCTTTCATGTCGCAGGTCCCGCGGCCGTACAAAAGTCCATCGCGGATTTCCGGCTTGAAAGGATCGCTGTCCCATTTCTGGCCGTCGACCGGCACCACGTCCGTATGGCCCGAGAGCACGATGCCGCCGTTCGTTGCACCGTCGTGCGCGGGCACGGTCGCGAACAGGTTGGCCCATTTGCCGGTCGGATCGGTGCTGAGCGTGCTTTCAATACCGGCGGCGCGCAGTTCGTCGCGCACGGTTTCAATCAAACCCATATTCGGGTTGCGGCTGACGGTGTCGAAGGAGACGAGCTTCTTGATCCACGGCAACGAAGCCGGCTCAGCAGGGGACGATGCATTGGACGAGGGTTGGGCGACGGAATCCGTCGATTCAGCGATCTGTGACATGACGCTCTCCTTGGAATTTTTCACGTTCGATAATACCGAAAAAACCGGCCACGCACCGCCGGACAAGGCAGTGCGCGGATGTGTCTGCTTCAGCGCGCGGGCAAAGACGCGACGGCAGGTTTCTGCTGCCGCACCGGCGCGCCCAGCGCACGCAGCGTTTCCTTGACCGTCGAAATCCGCACCGCAAGATCCGGACTGCGCACTTCTATGCGCAGCTTGTCCTGCCCTGCGAGCTTGATGTGCTTGTTCTTCTGCACCATCTCGATGATCTTCATGGCATCGACGGGCGGGTTCGGAATGAACTGCAACGCGATCACATGCTCGGCCGCGTCGATCTTGATAATGCCCAGCGGTTTGGCCGCGAGACGCAGCTTATGCGTCTCGACCAACGCGCTCGCCTGCGGCGGCAGCTTGCCGAAACGGTCGATCAGCTCTTCGAGAATGCTGTCGATGGCATCGCTTGTTTCGCAGTTCGCCATGCGTTTATACAGCGACAAACGTTCCTGCACGTCGCCGCAATAATCGGCGGGAAGAATGGCCGGTGCGTGCAGGTTGATCTCCGTCGTGGCGGCGAGCGGAGAGTTCAGGTCGGGCTCGCGGCCTTCCTTCAGCGCTTTCACGGCGTCGTTGAGCATGTCGGTGTAAAGCTGGAAACCGATCTCGTGGATTTCGCCCGATTGTTTATCGCCGAGCACTTCGCCCGTACCGCGAATCTCCAGGTCGTGCATCGCCAGATAAAAGCCTGAACCGAGTTCTTCCATCTGCTGGATGGCTTCCAGCCGCCGCTGCGCCTGCTTCGTGAGCGCGGCCGGATCGTGAACCAGCAAATACGCGTAAGCCTGATGGTGCGAGCGCCCGACGCGCCCACGCAACTGATGCAGCTGCGCGAGGCCGAATTTATCGGAGCGATGGATCAGGATCGTGTTTGCGCTCGGCACGTCGATCCCCGTTTCGATAATCGTCGTGCACAGCAGCACGTTCGCGCGCTGGCCGACGAAATCGCGCATCACGCGTTCGAGTTCGCGCTCGTGCATTTGCCCGTGCGCGACCGCAATCCGCGCTTCGGGCACGAGCGCTTCGAGCATCGCGCGCCGGTTTTCAATCGTCTCGACTTCGTTGTGCAGGAAATAAACCTGGCCGCCGCGCTTCAGTTCGCGCAACATCGCCTCGCGGATCACGCCGTCTTCTTCGCGTCGAACGAAGGTCTTGATCGCGAGGCGCTTTTGCGGCGCGGTCGCGATGATCGAGAAGTCGCGCAAGCCTTCCAGCGCCATGCCGAGCGTGCGCGGGATGGGCGTAGCGGTGAGTGTCAGGACATCGACTTCCGCACGCAGCGCCTTCAACGCTTCCTTCTGACGCACGCCGAAACGATGCTCCTCGTCGATGATCACCAGCCCGAGCCGCTTGAACACGACATCGGTGGACAGCAGCTTGTGCGTGCCGATGACGATATCGATCGTGCCTTCATTGATCGCCTGAATCGACGACGCGACTTCCTTCGTGCTCTTGAAGCGCGAAAGTTCGGCGATCTTCACTGGCCAGTCGGCGAAACGGTCGGTGAAGGTGTTCGTGTGTTGTTCAGCGAGCAGGGTGGTCGGCGACAGAATAGCTACCTGCTTGCCGCCCATCACCGCGATAAACGCCGCCCGCAGCGCCACTTCCGTCTTGCCGAAACCGACGTCGCCGCAAACCAGCCGGTCCATCGGCTTGCCGCTTGTCATGTCGCCTATCACGGCGGTGATCGCCGCGGCCTGGTCGGGCGTTTCCTCGAAGCCGAAACTCTCCGCGAACTTCGCGTAATCGCGCGCTTCGAGCGGGAACGAGTGACCTTCGCGCAGCGCCCGGCGTGCGTAAAGATTGAGCAGTTCGGCTGCCGTATCGCGGATTTGCTGCGCGGCCTTGCGCTTGGCTTTGTCCCACTGGCCGGAGCCTAGCGCGTGCAAGGGCGCGCTTTCCGGGTCCGCGCCGCTGTAGCGCGAGATCACGTGCAACTGGGCGACCGGCACGTACAGCTTGCTTTCGTTCTGGTATTCGAGATGCAGGAACTCGGTTTCGCCTTCGCCCAGATCCATCGATACGAGGCCCATATAGCGCCCAATACCATGTTGCGTATGCACGACCGGATCGCCGATTTTCAGCTCCGAGAGGTCACGCACCATCGAATCGACGTTGCTCGCCTGCTCCTGGCGACGGCGTCCCGCACGGCGCGTGAGCTGTCCGTACAGCTCAGTCTCCGTGATGATCGAGATGCCTTCGCCGGGCAGCGCAAAGCCGTTCGCAAGCGGAGCCACGCCCAGCGAGAATTTGTTGTCGCCGGTGAGCCAATCCTGGAACGTATCGTCGAGCGTCGCGCGCAAGCCGTTATCGGAGAGCAGTTGCTGGATCGTCTCGCGGCGGCCGGCGGATTCAGTCGCGAACAACACGCGATTCGGCGTTTGCTCCAGATAGTGACGCAACGCGAGCAATGGCTCCTCGGCGTGGCGATCAATGGCCAGACCTGGCAATGGCACCGCCCAGCCGCCTTCGGGCGTGGCCGGGAACTTGATCTGCGCGAACGGCTTGGCGAACGAGAAGAAATCGTCGTCGCTCAGAAACAGGCGCTGCGGTTCGAGCAGCGGCCGCTCGCGGTCGTGGGACAGGAAGTTGTAGCGCTGCCGCGTGTCGTTCGTGAAGCGCTTGATGGCCGCGTCCATGTCGCCGACGAACGCCAGTTGCGCGTCTTGCGGCAAGTAATGGAACAGCGTGGCAGTTTCGTCGAAGAACAACGGCAGGTAATACTCGATGCCCGCCGCCGGCACGCCATTGCCGATGTCCTTGTATATCGATGAGCGGCTTGGATCGCCTTCGAACACCTCGCGCCAGCGGCTGCGGAAAGCGGTGCGCGCGGGTTCATCGAAGGGAAATTCGCGCCCCGGGAGCAGGCGCACGTCGCGCACCGGATACAGGCTGCGCTGCGTATCGGGATCGAAGGCGCGGATGGAATCGACCTGATCGTCGAACAAATCGATCCGGTACGGCAGCGGCGAGCCCATCGGGTACAGGTCGAGGAGCGAACCACGCACGCAATATTCGCCCGGACGCACGACCTGGCTGACATGCTCGTAGCCGGCCAGCGTCAACTGGCTCTTCAGTTTTGCCTCGTTCAGCCGTTCGCCCTGCGTGAACGAGAACGTATATGCGGCGAGAAACGATGCCGGCGGCATTCGATACAGCGCCGTGGCCGCGGGCACGAGCAAGATGTCGCAGCGTCCTTCGCCCAGGTCGTGCAACGTTGCCAATCGCGCCGAGACTAAGTCCTGATGGGGCGAAAACGTGTCATAGGGCAGCGTTTCCCAGTCGGGCAAAAGTCTTACTCGGGCGTCCGGCGCGAAAAACGGAATTTCCACGGCGAGACGTTGCGAATCGACGGCGCTCGCGCACATGACGACCAATAACGGGACTTTTTCGCGAAAAGCCAGGTGGTAGCGCGCCAGGGCGAGGGCGTCGGAGGAACCGGTGGCGCCATCGAAGGCAAAGCGCTGACCAGCTTTGACGAGTGCGATAGGGGACGTTGACTGCAAACTGACGGCTTTTGAAGGCATAAAGTGTGCGGGGAACCGTTCGCATGCGAAAGTGCACGCGGGACCGGCATGGTCGCGATGGTCCTATTATAAAATCCGGGCTTCACTTTTGACTTGGGCGTTTTCAACTCGTGACTTCCCGCCTGTTCGCCCTCATCCCGTGCGCCGGTTCCGGCAGCCGTTCTGGTGCGCCGATGCCGAAGCAATACCAGACCATCGGCCGCCATCCGATGCTGCGTTATTCGCTCGCCGCCTTCGACGCCTGTTCCGAATTTGCCCAGACGCTGGTGGTGCTGGCGCCGGGCGATCATCATTTCGATGACCGCCGTTTCGCCGGCTTGCGCTTCGCCGTGCAACGCTGCGGCGGGACGACGCGGCAAGCATCGGTGTTTAATGGGCTTGCCGCGCTGACGGGTTTTGGTGCGCGCGACGACGACTGGGTGCTTGTACACGACGCGGCGCGCCCCGGGCTCACGCCGGAGATGATCCGCAGGCTGGTGAGCGAGCTGAAGAACGATCCGGTTGGCGGAATTCTGGCGCTGCCGGTGGCCGACACGCTCAAGCGGATCGAAGCTGAGGGTTTGGAGCACACGGAAGGGCGCATTGCCCGTACGGAGTCCCGTAACGGCTTGTGGCAGGCTCAGACGCCGCAGATGTTCCGCCTGGGCATGTTGCGCGATGCGATCACGCGAGCGCAGCAGGACGGCCACGATCTCACGGACGAAGCGAGCGCCATCGAGTGGCTCGGGCACGCGCCGCGGCTGATTCAGGGAAGCCTGCGCAATTTCAAGGTGACGTATCCGGAAGATTTCGCGCTCGCGTCCGCTATGCTCGGCGGCGCTTGACGCAGCGGTATTAATTCGCGGTATTTAATTCGGCGGTATTTGATTCGGCAGTTTGATGCAGTTGCCCTTTACTTTCTAGGACTATCGATGGATTTCAGAATCGGACAAGGCTACGACGTTCACCAACTGGTCGAAGGCCGGCCGCTCATCATCGGTGGGGTCACTATTCCCTACGAACGCGGGCTGCTGGGTCATTCGGACGCTGATGTGCTGCTGCACGCCATTACAGACGCGCTCTTCGGCGCTGCCGCGATGGGCGATATCGGCCGGCATTTTCCGGATACGGATGCGGACTTTGCCGGGGCAGATAGCCGGGTGCTGCTGCGCGAAGCATTTTCAAGAGTCTCGGAAGCCGGCTTCGCGATCATGAATGTCGATTCGACGGTGATCGCGCAGGCGCCGAAGCTCGCACCGTTTATCGAAGCGATCCGGGCGAATATTGCCGAAGATCTTGAGTTGCCGCTTAGTCGCGTGAACGTGAAAGCCAAGACCAACGAGAAGCTGGGGTATCTGGGGCGCAAAGAGGGTATCGAGGCGCAAGCCGCCGTGCTGCTGATGCGTACGGGTATCGACGCCTGAACGCTTGGCGCTTGAAAACGCAAAACGCCACGTTTTATTAAACGTGGCGCGGTATTTATGCCAAGCTCGAACCTGAACCGGCTTAGTTGCCTTCAGCGGTAATCGCCAACTGAGCGGCGTTGATTACGGCGGCAATTCGACCCACATCCCGCAATTGCGTCGTGCTCATTCCTTCGCCAACGAGATTCTCGTAGTGCGACTTCACGCAAAAGTGGCACTTGCCAATAATCGATGCCGCCAGCGCGTACATCTCGAAGCGGCGTTTATCGACGCCGCCATGCGTTGCATACGCATTCATGCGTAGCGCAGCGGGCTGTGTCTTGAGGTCGGCGTTATCGGCCATTTCCAGGTATGGATACCAGACGTTGTTCATGCCCATCAACGCGGCTGCGGTCAACGCGCCATTCGTTTCCTCGGCCGGCAAAACGCCTGCCGCACGGATGATCGCGACAATCTTCGTCGCCTTCGCCGCATAGGCGGCAGCCAGCGCAACGCCCACCGCGTCATTGCCTTCCAGCGATGAACGGGCGATCGTGCCATCCACGTTCAGGCGGATATCCTTTGCATAATCGGGAATGAGTTCTTTAATCGATGCGAGGAATTCCATAAATTTCTCCTATTTTATAACCGATAAAAAAGCCCGCCGGCTCGAGCTTGACTCGAAACGCTGACGGGCCAGGGCAAAAGCCATCGGGCTTTCGCCGATACAACTTACAGCGTCGAACCGCCGACCGCGCGATTGCACGGGCACAGCTCGTCCGTTTGCAGGCCGTCGAGAATGCGCAGGATTTCTTCCGGATTACGGCCGACGTTCAGGTTGTTCACCGAAACGTGCTGAATCACATTGTCCGGATCGATAACGAACGTTGCGCGCAGCGCCACGCCTGCTTCCTTGTCACGAATGCCAAGCTGGTCGATCAAC
>DASYLW010000494.1:0-4071 GCA_036009385.1 Caballeronia sp. | reverse complement strand
CGCCCGGTCGAGCAACGATTCGAGGATGTGCGTGGTCTCGGTCAGCGCCGAGAAGCCGAACGTGGCCGCGCCGCCCTTGATCGAATGCGCCGCGCGAAAAATCGCGCCGAGATCCTCGGGATCGGGATTCGCCAGATCCAGTGCGAGCAGCAACTGCTCCATGTCCGCGAGCAGCTCGTCGGCTTCGTCGAAGAATGTCTGATAGAACTGCGTAATGTCGAGTGTCATGCCTGGGTCACCACCGGATGCCTTGTCTGTCGTCGCTATGCGCGTCGTAGAAACTAATGTTTGCTTCGTACCTGATGCTTAATGCATAAATGGTTTGCTTCAGTGCGGGTGTTCCGCGCCCGACAACGTGGCAACCAGTTCGGTCAGCATGTCGGGGTCGAACGGTTTTTCGATCCAGCCCGTCGCGCCCACCGCGCGCGCTGCGGCTTTGAAGGGCTCGCCCGACTCGGTCGTCAGCACGAGGATCGGCGTATTCGCATACGCGCGATGTCCGCGCAATTTCCCGATCAGCTCCAGGCCACTCATTGCCGGCATGTTCTGGTCGGTGATCACGACATCGAACTGTTCGGCGAGCGCCGCTTCGTAGGCCTCTGCGCCATCCATGGCCAGCACCACGCGATACCCCGCCGCAACAAACGTCGCCGAGAGGATTTGCCGCATGGCAGCCGAGTCGTCGATAGCCAGAATGTTCTTGATCATGATGTGTGCCGCCCTCTGTCCGGTGTTCTAGTCGTGCTCTCGTGCTCTTCTGCTTTCGTGAGCGTGTCTTGTGTTGCCGTCGTTACGGCGCCACCGGCCTGGCTGGCAATGCCGGTGCCAGTGCGCCGAGGTTGGGCTTGAGCTCGCCCGGGCCGCCAGGGCTGCCCGCGTTACTGGTAATCGTGGTCGCCGGCATGCTTTCGCGCGTCATGGACTCTTCCGACTTGTGGTTCAACACAAGAATGCTGATGCGCCGGTTCTCGGGATCAAAAGCATCCTGCTTGTTCAGGTTCTGCGTCGAAGCCAGTCCAAGCACCCGCAGCACCTTCGCTTCATCCATGCCGCCCGAGATCAGCTCGCGCCGCGACGCGTTCGCACGATCCGCCGACAACTCCCAGTTGCTGTAACCCTTTTCACCGCCCGCATATTGCGTGGCGTCGGTGTGTCCCTGCACCACGATCCGGTTCGGCACGTCATTGAGCGCCTTGCCGATCTCGCGCAGGATGTCGCGCATGTAGGGCTCCACGTTGTTGCTGGAGAGCGCGAACATCGGGCGCTTCTGGGTATCGACGATCTCAATGCGCAGACCCTGCTGCGTCGAATCAATCCGGATCTGCTGCCTGAACTGGCGCAACACCGGATTCGCTTCGATCGCGGACATAAGCTTGACCTGCAGGTCGTGCAGGCGGCCCTGGTCGCGGCGTTCGAGTTCGCCTTGCGCCGCCCTCAGCGTCTGCTCGTCGAGCCGGTCCACGCGCCGCGTACCGTCACTCATGCGGGTGGTGCCAGGCTCGGGGCTCGAAATATCGCGCCCGCCGCCGTCGATAATGCTGGAGTCCATGCCGCTCTTCTGCCCGCCCATGATCGCGTTCTTGAGCGGCATGTTGAAATACTCGGCAATCCCCTGGCGCTGCACCGGCGACACCGCGCTCAGCAGCCACATCAACAGGAAAAACGCCATCATCGCGGTCATGAAGTCGGCGTAAGCCAGCTTCCACGCGCCGCCGTGGTGCGGCTTCTTGTTCGCTACGACGCGCTTGATGAAAATCGGACGATCTTTATTGGTCGGCATGACGGGCTCGGGTCGCTCGGTCGCGAAAGGCGGTTACTTCGCCTTCACGCGGCGCACGTGTTCTTCCAGTTCGGAGAACGACGGACGCTCGGTGGAGAAGAGCACTTTGCGGCCGAATTCCACCGCGATAGCCGGTGCGTAGCCGTTCAGGCTCGCCAGGATCGTCACCTTGATGCACTGGAACATCTTCGTCGACTCCGCCACGCGCTGTTCCGCGACGCTCGCGAGCGGGCCGATCAGCCCGTAGGACAACAAGATGCCGAGGAACGTCCCGACCAGCGCCTGCGCGATCATTTCGCCGAGGATCGCCGGTGGCTGGTCGGCGGACGCCATCGTGTGAACCACGCCCATCACGGCTGCGACAATACCGAACGCCGGCATCGCGTCGCCTACCTTGTGCAGCGCCTGCGCCGGGCCTTCGCCTTCCGCGTGATGGGTCTCGATCTCCTCGTCCATGAGGCTTTCGATCTCGAACGCGTTCATGTTGCCGCCGACCATCAGGCGCAAATAATCAGTCAGGAATTCGACAATATGCCGATCCGCCAGGATCTTCGGGTACTGGCCGAAGATGGCGCTTTTGGCCGGATCGTCGATGTCCGACTCCAGCGTCAGCGTGCCTTCCTTGCGTGCTTTTGCGAGCAGTACGTAGAGCAACGCCATCAGCTCCATGTACACGTCCTTGTTGTACTTCGAGCCTTTGAAGAGCGTCGGGATCACGCGCAGCGTGGCCTTGATCGTCTTCATCCCGTTACCGAGGATGAACGCGCCCAGACCGGCGCCCGCGATCATCAGGATTTCAACGGGCTGGACCAATGCGCCAAGGTGGCCGCCTTCCAGCGCATAACCGCCGAAAACGGACAACAGCGTCACTAGTGTTCCGATGAAAATCAGCACAGTTGAACCCTCATGGTTGCATCGGCGAAACCGCCGTTAAGTGGTTTACGGCAAGTGGCTGGAAAACTTTGAAGGGAAATAGCGGATGGGGGACGGCGGTCGGGCGCCGCGCAGCGTCTTGATTGACGGTGCATTCAAGCCGCCGAGGCAGTCAGCTGGCGAGCCGGTTCGGTCGCGCCGCCAAAGTTGCCGGACGCGGGTCAGCCAAATACTCGGGCAAAAATGCCGATTCTCAGCTTACAGATCGGCAATAAACTGTAAGCAAGCATTGGCTGGTTAAGAGCGGGCGAATCATTTTCCGAGCGGGTTCCATGACCGCCTTAGCCAATGTCTGACTAGCGACAGCGTCTGCTAAAGCTTTACGCGACGAGCGTTTATTTTCACAGCCAAGGGCCGGCACCAATGCTGGCGAGGCATGACCAGCATGCTTGCGCGGTGGCACACGCTTTGCTATATCTTGCGTCCTGGGCAATGCATCTTGCACTGCGCAATTTGATGACGGGCGCGCAATCGCTTGCCGCGTAAGGGTGTCGGACTATCGCCCGAGCTTCGTAACGGCCGGTGTTTCGCGCTGTAACAAGGTTAAGCGTTTGAAAAATGACTCGTTGATGTGGAGAGTCATCTCGATAATGGGTCGTAAGGGATAACCCGATTCATCCGGGTCCTATTTTCCGGGGGCGGCAGCATTGACGCTGGCCCGTCCGCAAGGCTTCACTAGTTTTCCATTCGCTATCGACTGGAGACTGTGCATCGAAGCCCTCACGAACAGGAGAGTCACGTTATGCGTATCGCACAAATTGCCCCATTGCACGAAGCAGTCCCCCCGAAGTTCTATGGCGGCACCGAGCGGGTTGTCTCGTATCTGACCGACGCGCTGGTTGATCTTGGACACGACGTGACCCTGTTCGCGAGCGGCGACTCGCAGACCAAGGCGAAGCTGGAAGCCGCGTGGCCGCGCGCGTTGCGCCTTGACCCGTCCATCCGCGACTGGAATGCGCCGCATGCGCTCCTCCTTGAGAATGTCCGTCGCCGGGCTCACGAATTTGACGTGCTGCACTTTCACCTCGACTACATGCCGTTTTCGGTGTTTTCGCAAATGGACACGCCGTTTCTGACCACGCTTCATGGGCGGCTGGATCTACCCGAGCTGCAACCTGTATTCAGCGCGTTTCCCGATGCGTCGGTTATATCGATCTCGGATTCGCAGCGCGTGCCGCTCCCGCAGGCTGGCTGGCTGAACACGATCTATCACGGGTTGCCAGAAAAGCTGCTGACACCGCAAACACACAAGAAGCCGGAGTATCTGGCGTTCCTGGGTCGAATCTGCCCGGAAAAGCGCGCCGATCTCGCCATCAAGATCGCTGCTCAAAGCGGTCTTCCGCTGAAGATTGCCGCCA
>DASYLW010000493.1:0-5216 GCA_036009385.1 Caballeronia sp. | reverse complement strand
ATCCGAATGCCCGCGATTGCAACGACGGGGACCGCCCAGAACGGCTGCAGCATGTTCGAGACATTTTCCGCCATCGCGACACCCATCGCCGTGCGCGGAACCGATGCGTGCAGGCTGAGCGCAGCGGGCAGGACGAACGGTCCCTGCACTGCCCAGTGCCCGCCGGCGCTCGGAATGAGCAGCGTGATAATCAGCGAGCTTAAAAAGCTTAACACCGGCAGCGTAACTGGTGTCGCGATCGCCACAAAGGTCTTCGCGATCATCGATGCGAGCCCCGTGCCGGTCATGATCCCCATGATGCCGCCGTAGACCGGGTATTGCAGCAGCATTGAACCGGTTTGCCGGGCAGCGCGGCGGATTGCATCGGCGTAGGCGATTGGGGTGCGTTGCAATGCGAGGCCCGCGAGCAGGAAGATGAGGATCGTCGTGTTGATGTCGAGGTCGACGCCTGTGGCGTGCCAGGTGCTCGTGAGATAGCCAACACCCAGAGCCAGCATGAACCACGTACCGAGTGGCGATTTTTCAGCGCGTGCTGCGAACGAAGACGCCCCCGCGGGGCGCGCATGGGGGTCTGCTTCGCTCCCGGCACCTGTCGAATCGCCGGTCTGCGCATCGTTGAACGCGACAACGTTTTCCGGTTTCGGGTGCATCCAGATGAAGATAGCGGTCATGACGACAACCACGAGCACCGTCGGGATAACGACAAAGGGCGCGAAAACCGTCGCGCTCAAAGGAACGACCTGCCCCGTGACCTTTTCCACGAGATTCAGGGCGTTGCGATGAGAAGCCTGAGACAACGCAATCGAACTCGATAGCCCGCTATTGCAAACCGACCACGCAGAGTAGCTGCCCGCGACAAGCCACGCAAAATCCACCTTCACACGCCGGGCGATCTCGCGCGACAACAGTGCGCCGACGATCAGGCCAAACCCCCAGTTAAACCACGCCGCAACCGCTACGATCGGAAACACGACAAGCGCAGCGCGAGCCGGTGTCTGCACCCGCGCCGCCATGGCGCGCAAGCCCCGCTGGACGACAGGCGCATCGGCGATTGCGTATCCCGTTGCAAGGATCAAGATCATCTGCAAGGCAAAGCCAAGGATGTTGAAAGTGCCCGCATACCAGGATGTGAGCACGGTCGGCAGCGAGCCATGCGGCGCGAATGCCACGGCCAGCAGACTGACGACTACCGTCAAACCAATTGAAAGAACGAACGGGTCTGGCATAACCTGCTCGAAAACATACACCAGACCCGCTACGACGCCTCTTTGGCGGGTGCTGGGATCCATATGGGCTGAATCGGTGTGTCTATTGTCCATGTATCTGGTTCTCTAACTTTCTAGGTCTCGTGCCACCGAGATCCCCGTCTGGACGCCCAGCTCATCGTAGGACAGGGGTGACAACTGTGGAACATGTGCTTGCGGAGTCTCGTACCCGCAGCGTCGAACCATACTTGATTTCGGATCTACCTGCAGTGCCGGTGCCATACTCGGTTTCGCCATCCAGGCGGGCGAGTCCGCAAGGCGCATTGTTCGCAACTCCCGCACGACCGAGGTCGTCAGCGAACTAAGAATTGAATTGCTATAGTCGGACTGCCGCACGAGCTCGGCTCATCCGGGATAAGTAAATGGATATAAAGCGACCTGAGTGTTTCATTGCCGTAGCCGAAGAGCGCCACTTCACGCGGGCAGCACTGCGGCTGAACGTCGTGCAGTCCGGCCTTTCACAAACAATACGGATGCGTGAAGACGAGCTCGGGGGGCCGTTGCTGGTTCGCAGCACGCGCCGGGTCGATTTGACACCCAACGGAAAAAGTTCTCTTGAAGGAAGCGTCCAGTTGCTGCTCGATGGCGCGACCGCTTTGCTTGACGAAGTGAACGAGGGCAGGTTCGATGGTTGTGTCGCGATAAAATCGACAAGGCGAAAAATCTTATATGGTAAGGATTCCTTACGCCATCAGAGAATAGAACTGAGCGGCAGCTGTTCGCGTGACTCCGTCGTCCTTCATCTGTCCTTTCCCGATCATGTGGATTGTCTCAATGCCTGAGAGGATGATGCGGGCACACCGGAAATTTTTGAAGCCCATCATGAGCCTGATTCGACGTTTGATGGCCCGATCATCTTGTTCGACGATGTTGTTCAAATACTTGACCTGCCGGACCTTGATTGGCGTTTCCCGTTCAGCGTTGATGGCCTGCAGGGCCGCCAGATTGGCCCCGCTGTTATCCATGGTTACGGTCTCAGGCGCGCCGTTGCGATCGATGGCCTTTTCGAAGTAGCGGCGCGCTGCAGCCTTGTCGCGATGCGCCCGCAACAAAAAATCGGCCGTATTAGCGGCCTTATCCACTACGCGATACAGGCACTTCCACTGGCCGGGCACCTTGACGTAGGTTTCATCCATCCTCCAACTCTTACCCACCGGACGTTTATACCGGCGAAAGGCTTTCTCGAACAGCGGCATCAGTTTGATCACCCAGCGATGCACGCTCGAATGGTCAACCTCAAAGCCGCGCTCAGCCATCATCCTCTTCGAGATTGCGAAGGCTTGGCGAGTAGGCCACGTACCACCGCACACACAGCAGGATCACATTCAGCGGAAAATGCAAGCGCTTGAGCACCTTCGGGATTCCTGGAGGTAGAGTCTTGCGCGTCGTCTTGCCGTCATGCCCATCGTGGTCGTCTCAATTTCCGTCGCCGAATTTTGCATGATCGCCTTAGCGCGACAGAATCGGCATTGTTGCCTTGGAACCTCGGCAAGCCTGAAAGGGACGTCTCGGCATTATCTATTGCAATCCGAAGAGTGTCCTTCGCGGACCGCTTACGCCATTCCACGAAAACGTATGCGTACCTTACATTAGGCGGTCGCCAGTGAGAACCACTTGGCTTCAGCGAGACAAGCCGCCGAATAGTGTTTAGTCTAGGTGGTCCTCACTTACACGAACGCGATATCGATGACATCCGCACCTATTTCCATGCCTTACGGTAGTTGGACATCGCCGGTCACGACGCAATTGATCGTCGGTGACACGATACGCCTGGGTCAACCCGCGATCACCCGTGGCGCCGTCTACTGGACCGAAGGCCGGCCGCAGGAGCAGGGTCGTAATGTGCTCGTCCGCCACGCCGCCGATGGCGCTACTGCTGACCTGACGCCCGCGCCATTCAACGTTCGCACGCTTGCGCATGAGTACGGGGGCGGAGCTTATGCGGTCGGCAAGAGTGGCGTGTTCTTCAGCAATGCAGCCGACCAGCAGATTCACACGCTCGATGCCGCCGGCGCGCCCCGCATGCTGACCACGACCGAAGGCCTGCGCTACGCCGACGCGGTGGAGGACACCCGCCACCTGCGACTGATTGCCGTGTGCGAGGACCATCGGGCAGGAGCCCACGAGCCGCTCAGCATCCTCGCCGCGATCGATCTCGACACCGGTGCGCTGAGCCGCATCGCCGATGGCCACGATTTTTTTTCGTCGCCATGCCTGAGTCCCGATGGCAACCACCTCGCGTGGCTGGCCTGGGACCATCCGGACATGCCGTGGGACGCTACACAACTCTGGCTTGCTGATATCGCCGGCGATGGCAGCTTCCGCTCGCCGCGCCGGGTGGCGGCCACGGACGTGGCGGAGTCGCTATTCCAGCCGGCGTGGTCGCCGTCTGGAGCACTGCATGTGGTGTCCGACCGCAGCGGCTGGTGGAATCTGTACCGCATTGATGGCGACAAAGCGCTCGCCTTGCATCCGATGACAGCCGAATTCGGCACGCCGCAATGGCTCTTCGGCATGACCACCTACGGATTCGATTCGCGCGGCCGGATCCTATGCATCTACGAACAGGACAGCGATTCGCACCTTGCCCTGCTCGACGACACCGCCGGTACGTTCGAGGAAATCGAGACGCCGTTCTGTACGATGCGCGACCTGCACGTAAGCGATGATAGGGCTGTGTTCATCGGCGCCACGCCAACTGACTCGGAAGCCGTGATCGAGTTCGACCTGACCACGCGCACGCACCGGGTCCTGCGTAGTTCGAGCCGCATCAAGGCGGACCGGGCCTTCACCTCGATCGGGCAGACGATAGACTACCCGTCGGAGGGCGGCAGGGCGTCGCATGCGCTCTACTATCCGCCGGGCAATGCCGAATACGCGGGACCGGCCGATGCACGCCCGCCACTGCTTGTGATGGCCCATGGCGGTCCCACGAGTTCGACCAACCGTTCGTTCAAGTGGGCGATCCAGTTCTGGACGAGCCGCGGCTTCGCAGTCGTGGACGTGAACTACAGCGGCAGCAGCGGCTACGGGCGGGCATATCGGCAGCAACTGAACGGGCGCTGGGGTGTTGACGATGTCGACGACGCCGTCGCAGCCGCGCACCACCTTGTAGAGCGCGGCGTCGCTGACAAGGCAAGGCTTGCAGTGCGCGGCGCGAGCGCTGGCGGCTACCTGACGCTGTCGGCGCTGACCTTCCGCGAGTTTTTCCAGGCAGGCGCGAGTCACTACGGAATTGGAGATCTCGAGGCGTTGATGCGAGAAACGCACAAGTTCGAGTCCCGCTATCTGGACCGGCTGATAGGCGAGTATCCCGCGCAGAAGGCGTTATACCACGAGCGCTCGCCGATCAACTACACTGACCGCCTGTCATGCGCGATGATCCTGTTCCAGGGCGCTGAAGACAAGGTCGTGCCGCCGGACCAGGCCGAAGCGATGTACAGCGCGGTGCGTGCCAAGGGGTTGCCGGTCGCGTATGTGCTATTCGCGGGCGAGCAGCACGGCTTCCGTGTGGCGGCCAACATCAGCCGATGCTTCGAAGCCGAACTGTACTTCTACGGAAAGATCTTCGGCTTCGAGCCCGCGGGCGATATCGAGCCGGTCAAGATCGACAACCTGTGAGTTGCCGCTTCGGTCGCCGGCGACCGAAGCGTTGAACCGTGAACCCGACAGGCCGTGAACCGCAGACGGCGTTGTCAAGTTGTCGAGACCACTGCGTAAAGGCGGCAGAAAGAGCATCCGTCAGAAAGCGTAAGACGGATCTTGGGCAAGCTCAGTGAATTCGCGCCAAGCGACGAACCGGGCAGCGAACTGTTTGCGATAGAGTGAAGCGCGCAGCAGATGCCGTTTGAGCGCGAAATGTTGTTGGATCGGCCCGGAGCACGAGAGGAAATGTCCGCGTGCGTTTCGGGTCGCGAAAGCCACGCATGCGGCGCTCGCGTTCGCGTGTCG
>DASYLW010000492.1:0-3487 GCA_036009385.1 Caballeronia sp. | reverse complement strand
GCGATAAGCCTCCGCACGCTTCAGCGCTTCTTCCATGCCCCAGCCCGCGATCAACGCTTCCACGCGCGCGACGATGGAGAAATTCGGATCGCTTTGCGAGTCCTTGCCGGCCTTGATCTTGCCGCAGAACTCGTCCATCTCCGCGAGCGGCTGACGCTCGCCGTTGAGAAAACTATTGGTCTTCGGAAACTGCTTGTCTTCGATACATACGCCGGCAACGCCGCGTTGCTCCAGCTTTTTCACGAGCCGGCGGACGTTGTTGAAGTTGCCATAACCGGTGTCGCCATCGAGCAGGATGGGCAGGTCACTCGCGTCCGCCATGAATTCGAGCGTGTCGACCACTTGCGTCCAGCTCGCTTCGTTGTTGTCGCGTACGCCGAACTGCGCGGAGATCGTGAGACCCGATCCCCAAATTGCCTTAAAGCCGGCTTCCTTCACAATGCGTGCGGACAAGCCGTTGTGCGCTTCCATCAGGAATTCGAGCTGATTGCCTTGCAGCATCTCGCGAAGGCGAAGGCTGCGGGCATAGGCAGCGGGTAGTTGATACGGTGCGTTCATCGTAGAGCTCCTGCAAGCTGACGCAGTTGCGGCAAGACTTCGTCGGCCGCGCGTTTAACGTCGTTCTGAAAATCGATTTCTATCCATGGCGCGCCGGTTACGTCGGCCACGTCGAATAGCTGGCTGCGTTCCAGCAGCAAATCGCGTACGGCTTCTTCATGCGGCAAGTTGGCGCGGCCCGTTGCAACATATCCCGCCACGAGTTCGGCCAGACGCCGCGCCGCGGTTTCGTCGAAGCGGAAAAATCCTACCGACTCGCCGATCACGTCGAATTGCAAATCCGCCAGCACCTGCTTGCGCAACTCCACCGGCACGCCATTCGCCACGCACAGCTTCACGGGTTCATCGCCGGCTTCGAAATCACGGTCGATCAACAACCGGTTCACCGGCCCCGCGCCCGCCACCAGCGGTTCGAGAATACGTTCGTCGTAGAGCACGTCGGCGTCCATCAGCAGCACATCGCCGCCGCGGGTCAGTGCTTCGGCCGCCGTGTGTACGGACAGCACGCTGCCGAGCGAAAACTCGCGATTCACGACCACTTCCGTATGCGGTCTCCAGTCGATCGCAGCGAGCTCCGCTTCCACCTGCTCATGCTTGAAGCCGAGCACAAAGACGATTTCGTCAACGCCCGCCGACTTCAGCAGTTGCAGATGGCGTTCGAGCAGCGACGACTCGCCGAAACGCAGCAGGCACTTCGGCTTTTGCTGCCCTTCCGGTTGAACCAGGCGCAAACCCATCCCGGCGGCAAGAATAATTGCGCGCATGTTGATCCTGTCGGTGATGCTTTATTCGATATCCGGCACGCGCGCGAGACGACGGCGCTGCCAGCCCTTTTCAGCGAAATGCAGATAAACGATACCCGGCAAGCCGAGCAATAATTCCCGCGCGCGCTTCGCTAACGAAAGCGCGAGCGCGGCCTCCGGCGGCAAGCCGATAAGACGCGCGAGCAGCAAGTAGCCGCCCTCCTGCACGCCCAGCGAACCCGGAATGAAGAACGCCGCGCCCCGAATGGCCTGGCCCAGACTTTCCAGCATCAGCGCTTCGCCCCAGCCAACCGGCGAGCCCAGCAAGTGCAACGCAAGCCACACCTCGCCAGTACCCACGAACCAGCCCAGAAGGCTCAGCGCGAAACTCGCCGCGACCGGTCCGGGCTTCTTGTAGAGATCGAGTACGGCGGTGTCCACGGCTTCTGCACGCGACACCAGTGACGACCAGTCGCGTTTCTGCGAAAAACGCGCGGCGAATTGCGAGGCAAAACGGGTCGCGCGGCCGAACAAACCCTTGCGCTGGGCGAAGAAGAAACCGACGACCATCAGCGAGCACGCCACGATCACGATCAGCACCGGCAGCAGCATGCCCACGCCCGACGCATAGCTGCTCAGCAACGCGAGGCCGATCATGGCGAAGATCATTTGCCCGACGGATTGCATGGTCGTGCTGACGGTGATGACTGCCGCGGCGTCGCGCGCCCGCATGCCGCGTTGCGAGAGGTAACGCACCATCAACATCGGGCCGCCGATTTGTCCGGCCGGCATCAGGCTATTCACCGACTCACCGGTCCAGCGCGCGAACAGTGCGTCGCGGAAAGTCACATCGCGTTCATTGCGGGAAAAGAGCGTTTCGATAGCCAGCGCATCGATCACGACAGGCAGCAAGTGAAACGCCGCCACCGCGAGCAGACCCCAGCCTGCGGCCGCGAGCGCGGTCGCGACGGAACCGAAGCCCTGCCAGCCGAGCAGCGCGATGAACAACACCACGCCGAGCGACAGGAGGACCGTTCCGGCGCGGCTCATGCTGCGCCGTTCTTCCCGCCTTTGCGGCGGAAAACCTGTCCGAAGCCGAAGTACGCGATCGAGTCCTTCATGTTCGAGATGAAACGCTGCCACGGCCGCATGTTCGGATTCGTGACGTACTCGAAGGTCAGCGACACGCGGAACTCGTTCGCGCGAGCAGGCGTGATGCGATGGCGCAGCTTGTCGCCATCGAAGAAAACCAGGCCGCCCGGTGGAATTTGCACGGAGCCCGGCTGATCGGGAATCTCAGGCGTGCGCGTGTGCAGTTCGTAGTCGAGACGGCACGACGAATCGTCCTTCACGCCGAGCAGCAACGTATAACGGCGGCCTTCGTAGTACGACGTATCGTAGTGCCAGCCGATATGGTCGCCCGCCTTCGTATAGAAATACAGCGCGTACGCATGCGGGTCGTCAGCCGGTGACTCCTGGAGCGTGTCGCCGCTAATTTTCTCCAGCCAGCTGATCAGCGCCGGTGACCGATACAACTCGGCAATAAACGGCGCGAGCTCGTCGATCGCGTGGCGGCTGACACTGCCGCCCTGCTTGTGTCCCGGCAAGTAATTGCGGTTAATAGCGGGCGTAACGGCGTGGACAGCCGCGACCAGCTTCTCGGTGAACTCGCGTGGCAGAAAGTCGTTTAGATACAGGAACGCGCCCTGGTTATCGAACGTTTCATGCAGTTTCGCGGTCTGCCGCTCCGGCGACAGGCGCTGAAGATGCGCGGCCAGGGTTTCGTCGAGAGCGTGAGAGCTCTTGCGCTCAGCGGACCTGCCGCCAACCGCACGAGGGGCTATGGAATCGACAGATGAATTCATTGAACAGCCTGCAAATCTTGATCTTGATCTTGACCATCAGCATCTTTGTTAAGCACCGTGGCCCGGGCGAAACGCCGCACTGCGCGCTGGTAATCCACGACGACCCAGACAGCAAACAGAGGAGCACCAATAGAGGCAGCCACGAGGAACGGCGTCATGCCGTTGAGCAGCGTCATCACGGGCAGCAGATACAAGACGTCTTCGGTCTCGAAACCCGCCATGGACGCCTGCTTCGTGCCGCTCTTGCCCGCCATTGATTCGATCCGCATCCGCAGGAAGAAGATCAGCGCGACAGCGACACCCGCAATCGCGCCAAGCCAT
>DASYLW010000491.1:0-3371 GCA_036009385.1 Caballeronia sp. | reverse complement strand
CTTTTTCCGGCTTGCGTTTCGGCAACGGGGATACCGTGGCGTTCGGCGAAAGAGCGCAATGCATCGGTTGCCAAGCCGTAGAGAACGCCGCCGCCCGACACAAGCAACGGCTTTTTAGCCGCGCGCAATGCAGCGGCGGCGTGCGCAATTTCTTCATCGATGGGCGAGGGCGCGTGAAACGGAACCACACGCGGCTCGAAGAACGACGCAGGGTAGTCGTAGGCCATCGCCTGCACGTCTTGCGGCAGCGCGAGCGTCACTGGTCCGCACAATGCGGCGTCTGTCAGCACGCGCAGTGCGCGCGGCAACGCAGTCAGTAACTGCGCCGGATGCACGATGCGATCGAAGTAACGGGAGACGGGTTTCAACGCATCGTTCGCGGAAATGCCGCCATCGGCGAAATCTTCTACTTGCTGCAAGACCGGATCGGGGGCGCGTGACACGAACACATCGCCGGGTAGCAGCAACACCGGTAGCCGGTTCACGTGCGCGAGCGCAGCGGCCGTCACCAGGTTGGTCGCACCCGGACCAATGGACGTGGTCACCGCCATCATGCGACGTCGAAAGTGTGCTTTCGCGTACGCAATAGCCGCATGCGCCATCGCCTGCTCGTTATGCGCACGATAGGTCGGCAACGTCTCGCGATGCGCGTACAACGCCTCGCCCAAGCCTGCCACGTTGCCATGCCCGAAGATTGCGAAGACGCCGCCGAACAGCGGCTCACCATCCGGCGTTTGCTGGGCGGCGAGATAGCGGACCAGTGCCTGCGCGGTGGTTAATCGAAGCGTGCTGTTCATGCTGCCTGCTCCTGCGTATGTGCTTGCGTGGCGTTCCCTGTCCGTGCCTCGCGCCATGCATCGATCAGCGTTTCGAACGTCCGTCGAACCCGCACAATAAGTTCGGCATCGTCGATGGACCCAGCCAGCCACGCATGACTCGGCTCGTGAAAGATCGTCCTGCCGACGGTGAATCCGCGACACGTCTTCGACAACGCAGCCGCCTTGAAGCCCTCGCACAGTTGATCGACGGCGGCGGACAAGCCCAGCAGAACGACGCCGCGGCATGCCGGATCGCGCTCGGCAATCAGTGCATCGACCGCTTGCCACTGCGTCGCGCTCATGGGTTCGAGCTTCCACCACTCGGGATAGATGCCAAGGTTATAGAGGCGTTTCAACGAGCGCAACACGGTATCGTCCGCGATCGGGGGACCGTTCTTTGGCGTGATCACTTCGAGCAATAGTTCATGCCCGCTGGCCTGAACCGCATCGTATAGCGTGCGAATCTGCGCTTCCTGTTCGAGGCGAAGATCGTGCGGATGATCCGGATGATAGTGAACCAGGCACTTCGCCACATGCTCGCGCGGCCACTCGATCAGCGCCGTGCCGATCGACCGGCCATGATCGAAAACGAGCGGCATCGAGCCGGGCAATTCCACCGGGCGGCCGATCCACCAGCCACGACCCGTTGCCGCATTCAACGCGTCCTGACCATAGCGGTCATCGATCAGCACGCCGATACGTCCTTCCAGTCCGCGTTCTATTTCCGTCTGCGCCACCGCTTCCACGAACAAGGCCTTGAGGGCGGCGATACGCGTTTCATCCGCGCCGGTTTGCTGCGCGAGATCGAAGAACTGGTTGCGGTGATCAAAGGCAAAACCGAGCACTTCGTCCCATGTTTTACGAGCTGGCGTGACACGATGCAGACGCGCGAGCGTCGCATCGCGATCGGGCCTGCGCATGCGAACAGGGTCGGCTCGGGCGGCATCGAGGAAATAGCTGAGTTCGGCAGGCGTCGGCATGGCGGGCGCGCAACCATGACGCGATACGACAAGCCCGCCGCATGCATTCGCCGTGCGCGCACAGACTTCCAGCGGCTCGTCTCGCAACCATCCGGCGAGGAAGCCGGACGCGAAGGCATCGCCTGCGCCGAGCACGTTCAGCACTTCCACTTCAACGCCACGATAAACGGGCGCATCGTCGATGGAAACCGGTACGGCGCCATCGATGATCGAGCAGCCCATCGGCCCCCGCTTGACCACCAGCATGGCGTCCGTCACGGCGCGAACGGCCGCGAGCGCATCGATCATCGTGTCCTTGCCGCCCGCAATCCGGAACTCTTCTTCCGTGCCGATCACGAGATCCATCAGCGGCAGGATGCTTTGCAGATGCGCGGTTACCCCTTCGTTCGCGATGAACCGCGTCTCGCCATCGGCTTTACCGGTGAGCCCCCAAAGTACCGGCCGGTAATCGATATCGAGCACCGTGCGGACCTGGTTGCGGCGCGCGTAATCGAGTGCGCGGCGGCTCGTGCGGTTGACCTGGTCAGTGGAGAAATGCGTACCCGTAATCAGCAGCGCTTTCGATGAAGCGATGAACGCCTCGTCGAAGTCGTTTTCATCGACGGCCATGTCCGCGCAGTCATCGCGATAAAACACGAGCGGGAACGTATCGCGGTCTTCTATGCCGAGCAGGACCAGACCCGTCAGCCGAGCGTGATCGATGCGCACGTGGCTCGTATCGCAGCCCTCGCGCTCCAGCGTCTCGGTAAGAAAGCGGCCCATGTGGTCGTTGCCGACGCGCGAGAGCATCGCGGATTTGAGGCCGAGCCTCGCGCACCCGAACGCGATATTCGCCGACGACCCGCCAAGATATTTCGCAAAGCTCGATACGTCTTCGAGCCGGGCGCCGACTTGTTGCGCGTAGAGATCGATCGCGAGCCGCCCGAGGCACACGATGTCGCGGGTTCGCCCGGTTGCAAAGCGCGATCCGGTTGATGATTGCAATGCCATGTTCGATCCTGTTCTGTAGATGACGAAGAGTGCAGTGGCCGCGCGTGCCGGCTCAAGCTGGCGCGTCTTCCAGTTCGCTCATCATTTGCTGCATTTCGGCGCCGCCCGCCATCATGTCGAGTACTTCGTTCTTGGTGATCGTGTCTTTAGTGAACGTACCCATCGACTTGCCGCGATTGAGCAGCGTGAAAGAATCGCCGATGGGATACGCGTGATGCACGTTGTGCGTGATGAAGATCACCGAGATGCCTTTCGCGCGCGCCGTGTGAATCAGCTTCAGCACATTGAAGCTCTGCTTCACGCCGAGGGCGGCAGTGGGTTCATCGAGGATCAGAACACGCGCGCCGAAGTGGATCGCCCGCGCAATGGCGAGGCATTGTTTCTCGCCGCCGGACATGGTGCCAATAGGCTGATGCGCATCCCGCACGTTGATGCCCATTTCGCTGAGCCGCGCACGCGATGTTTCTGCGGCGAGATCCAGGTCCATCACGTTGATAAAGCCGAAGCGTTTTTTCTGCGGCTCGCGTCCCATGAAGAAGTTGCGCGCCACCGACAGCAGCGGCACCAGCGCGAGATCCTGATA
>DASYLW010000490.1:0-3185 GCA_036009385.1 Caballeronia sp. | reverse complement strand
CCAGGCCGAGCCGAATGCGAGCGGGCCCAAGGGCGCGTGGTGGACCGGCTTCAACGATCCGTTGCTTGACGAGCTCGAACCGCTGGTCGCGGTCTCCAACCAGACCGTGGCCCTGGACTACGCCAATTACCAGGAGGCGCTTGCCGAGGTAAAGGTTGCGCGCTCCGGCTTGTTCCCAGTTATCGGCGTGACAGGTTCGGGCACCCGCCAACGCAGCGCAACCGGCACGACGAGCAGCAGCGCGAGCCGGAGTTTCGGCAACTTGCAGACGGTGAACAACTCGGCCTCGCTCGAGGGTAATGTCAGTTGGGCACCCGACCTGTGGGGCTCGGTGCGCCGCACGATTGAACAGAATGCAGCGACCGCGCAGGCCAGCGAAGCGACGCTCGCGAATGCAACGCTCTCCGAACAAATTGCGCTCGCGATCGCTGTGATCCAATTGCGCACAAGCGACGCCGATATCGACTTGCTGCAGCAAACGGTCCAGGCGTACCAGCACTTCCTGAGTGTGGTGTCCGACCAGGACAAGTTCGGCACCGTCGCGCCTTCTGACGTGATCACCGCGCGCACTCAGCTCGAAACCGCGCAGTCGAACCTGATTGCGCTAGGCGTCGCACGCGCCCAGAACGAGCATGCCATTGCGGTGCTGGTCGGCAAGAACCCCGAGGACCTGGTCATCCCGCACAGCATCGCGATGCCCACATTACCGGCTATTCCGATCGGCGTTCCTTCGACCCTGCTGCAGCGCCGGCCCGATATAGCAACAGCAGAACGCCAGATGGCGTCGCAGAATGCCGCGATCGGGGTCGCGGTGGCGGCGTATTACCCGACGGTGTCGCTGTCCGCGCTGGACGGCTTTACGCAGTCGCCATTGGGCGGATTGCTGCACGTTGCCAATTACGTCTGGTCGCTGGGTGGAAGCGCGACGGAAACGCTGTTCGACGGCGGCGAGCGTAGCGCCGAGGTTGCGGCGGCCAAGGCGGCCTATCAGGCAGCCGTCGCCAATTATCGCGGCACCGTGCTGACGGCGTTTGAAGATGTGGAGAATGATCTGTCCGGCTTGCGTATCCTGGCCGAGCAGTCCGACGCACTGGATGCCGCCGTGCGCGATGCAACGCGTGGGGCCGAGATTGCCTTCAACGAGTATCAGGCCGGTACCGTGGACTACACGACCGTTGCGACCGCTCAGGCGACCCAGTTGAACAATCAGCAAACCGCGTTGAACGTGCAGCAGACGCGGCTGCTCGATGCCGCGTCGCTGATCGGCGACCTGGGCGGCGGCTGGTCGGACAGCGCGCTGCACGATCCACGGCATCCGGTGGAAGCGGCGAGTGCGGAGACTGCGGCAAGTGCCGCGAGTGCGGTGAGCCCTGTGAGCTCGGCTAGTCAATAGCGCTTTCAAGCGCGGCGTGCGCGTCGAGTACGCGCGCGGGGTACACGAGGGCCGCCCAGGCGTTCAGTGCGATCGCCACACAGAGCGCCTCCGCATCTTCTTCCCGCGTGGCGCCATGCTTGACACTTGACAGCAGCTTTCACCTGCGCGGCAATACCACCGTCGCAGCGTGTTGTGACGCAACGGCAAGCGCGATCAGTTCATGGACCCTGGCGTCAAGGTGGCCCGTCTTTGCCGCGGCCTTCTCCACCGTTTGCAGGCCGCGCATCACCTCCGGGCTGATTTCCGCCAACTCTCAAACACGCCCAAGCAGCGTGTCACGGTAGCCATTCCAGTCCATCATCATCTTCGCCTCTCCAGTCAGATCCGGCCGGCAGTGACGCCGCCATCGACTGGCAGCATCGCGCCCGTAATCCACGACGCTTCGGCGGACCCAAGAAAGAGCATCGCCGATGCGACATCGGCGGGTTCTTCGCGTACAACCGCAATGGTCGGCAGCGCAGTCACGGCGATGATCGCGCCGCCCACGAAGAATGTGCCGCGAATACTCACGTATGTCAGCAAGAAACCGCCGACCAGCGGTCCCACGAGATTGCCCGCGAGCGCACCCGTCGACAGCACGCCTAACGCCCACTCTGCGCGCTCGCGTGTAGCCTGCGTGCCGACCATGACGATCAATGTAGAGGCATAACCGCCGATCAATCCCGCGATCAGCCGCAGCACGACCCGCTCGGTGAGCTTATGCGCAAGGCCGATCAACGACATCACGATGGCCATGCCCACCGCCGCGCGGATCACCATGGGCTTGCGGCCATAACGGTCGGCCAGGCGTCCCCAGAGTGGCGCAGTAATCCGTGCCGAAGAACGTTGCGCCAGACAAATAGATTACGCCGCCAGTATGGCGCGTTGCGTTCGGCATAGCTCAGCTGCGGGGCATGGCCGTCCGGCGGCATAAATGAACTGCTTGCTTGATTCATGAGAGCCTCGAAACGTTCTATCAGGCGTTGACCGATGGCCGGTCGCGCAGGTGCCGGTCCGGGTGACCGCCGCAAAGAAGTAGAGCGCTTGCATATTATCTCAGTTCGGGAATATCATATTTCCATCGTTCTCCAATTGAGATTTAGATGGATCACACCAGTCTCGACATTTTTCGCGTCGTCGCCGCCGAACTCAGCGTGACCCGCGCGGCCAAGCGGCTCGGCCGCGTGCAGTCGAACGTGACCACGCGCATCCAGCAACTCGAAGAGGAACTGGGAGTGGCACTGTTCCGGCGCGACGGCAACCGTCTCACGCTGAGCACGGAAGGGGAACGATTTCTCGGCTACGCCAACCGCATGCTCGCGCTCGCCGACGAAGCGCGACAAGTGCTAAGCCCGCAAGCGCCCTCGGGCACGCTGAGAATTGGCAGCATGGAAAGTACGGCTGCGGCTCGTCTTCCGGCACCGCTTGCCGCCCTTCACGTCCAGTACCCCGAGGTCCAGCTCAGGATTTCGACAGCACCCTCGCGGCAATTGCTTGAACAGGTTCGCAGCGGTCTGCTCGATTGCGCGTTCGCCGCGCTGCCGCCATGCGGCGAGATGACGACGGCGTCAGATCTGGAAGCAGCCGGGCTTCGAGGCGAACCGGTCTTTCGCGAAGAGATCCTGCTTGTGCTGCCGCGCGGACATGCCGCTGTCCGCAAGGGCGCGGATATCACCGTGCGTTCGCTCGCTGCGTTCGCAGATGGCTGCAGCTACCGCGTGCTTGCGGAAGAGTGGCTCGGTCAGGACAGGTCGCCGCTCGATATCCAGGA
>DASYLW010000489.1:0-14504 GCA_036009385.1 Caballeronia sp. | reverse complement strand
ATCGAATCCGTGCCCTGAGGTTTTGCTCGCGCGAATCGGCAGCATCACGAAGCAAATACGCATCGGTTCGGGCGGCGTCATGCTGCCCTACTACAGCGCGTTCAAGGTCGCCGAACAGTTCCTGATGCTCGAAGCGCTGTTTCCGAATCGTGTGGACCTGGGCGTCGGACGCGCACCCGGCGGCGACATGCGTACCGCGCAAGCGGTGGCCGCAGGCGACTACAATCGCGGCGATATTTTCCCGCAGCAAGTGGGCGAACTCGTCGGCCTGTTCGACGGCACGCTGCCCGAGGATCACCTCGCGCATGGCGTGTTGCTGCAGCCGGACATTGCCACGCGCCCCGAGTTATGGATGCTCGGTTCCAGCGACTTCGGCGGCCTGCTCGCGGCACAGCTCGGCATTCGTTTCGCGTTCGCGCATTTCATTAACGCGCAGTATGGGCATCGGGTGGCAGAGGCGTATCGCGAGCGGTTTGTATCGCGCAATGGTTCGACGCCGTATCTTGCCGCCGCCGTGTTCGTGATTTGCGCCGATACGGAAACGGAAGCCGCCGCGCTGGAACGCGCGGTCGACTTACGCCGCGTGCAGATGGCGTACGGGCTTAACATGCCGATTCCATCGATTGCGCAAGGGGCAAACCAGGCATTCGGCGAACGTGAACTGAGCGTAATCGCGCGCGAAAAGAATCGCAGCATCATCGGCACGCCGGAACGCGTGACTGAACAATTGCATGAACTCCAGCAACGTTTCGACGCCGACGAGCTGATCGTGCTGACAGTTGCAGGAAGTTATCCGGCGCGCATGCGCTCGTATGAACTGCTGGCTGAAGCATTCGAACTCAACAAACAGACCTCATGAAACTCGACATCAAGATCCTCGATGCGCGCATGCGCGACTATCTGCCCGCGTACGCCACGCCCGGCAGTGCCGGACTCGACCTGCGTGCGTGCCTGGACGAAGCCATTACGCTCGAACCCGGCCAGACGGTGCTGGTGCCCACGGGCCTGGCGATTCATATCGAAGATCCGGGTTACGCGGCGGTGATTCTTCCGCGCTCAGGCTTAGGCCATAAGCATGGCGTGGTGCTGGGGAACCTGGTCGGGTTGATCGACTCGGATTACCAAGGCCAGTTGATGGTCTCGACGTGGAATCGCGGCGCGACTGCGTTCACGCTGAACCCGTTTGAACGCCTCGCGCAAATGGTGATCGTGCCGGTGGTGCAGGCAACGTTTAATATTGTCGATGACTTCGCCCAGAGCGAGCGCGGCGCCGGTGGTTTCGGCAGCACGGGCAAGCACTGAGCGTTTGGTCCGCTAACAGTTAAAAGCCTTATGCGCGGCACGCCGCCGCGTACATTCGAATGACCTGCCGCACGCGATCTTGCACCAGCGCGAGCGGCTCGTTTTTCAACTGACCGCGCCGCACCGCCCAATACTGCTCCGGCATGAACTGGCTGAGCAAATTCTCCGGAATCTTCAGAGCGCTCATGTTATCCAGCAGCGTTTGCGCGGCCTCGTTAATTTCCGGATCCGCCCAGTAATAACGCACGCGGTCGCTATAACTGTAGGTTCGTAACACGCGTTGCTGTTCGGCATCGCCGTGATAATACTTTTCCCAGTAGTCGGGCTTGCTCAGCATCACACGCTCGACTACATCGCGTAGATTCGATCGCTGATTCTCTGGAACCAGCTGCGTTTCGATATCCGACAAAGCGTACAACGCCTCGCGTAATGCGAATGTCACGCCCGGACCGACCTTGAGAATACGAAAGCCATCGCGGACTAGAGCACTCAGCGCTTCGGGCGTTTGGTAATCGGTGGAGTGCGCTTCAAAAACCATGCCGTGCAGATCATCGAGTGCGCTCTTCAACGACTCCGCGCGCGCCGGCACATAGTCGATTACCTTCGTGTGATCGAACTCTACGCCGGGCTGCACAACAAGCGCGATCACGCGCGGCCACGTGTCTTGCACGCCGTGCTCTTGCCACGCTTGCCTGTGGACCAAAGCCGTTTCAATCGCCGCCTCGCGTGATGTTGGCTCCACGATATCCAGCTCTTCCGCCGCGCCGCCCGGCACAGGTACTTCGGTGCCGATCACGTATATAGGACTCACGCCCAGACCCGCGCGTTTCACCGCGGCTTCCGCCACCGCGCACAAGCGCGCAGCCCTTGCCGCAACGACTGCATCTGATAAACGCTCGGGATCACCGCCGCATGACATGCTGGTATCGAGGTGAATCTTCGTGAATCCCGCTGACGCATACGCGTCGATCAATGCATCGGCGCGTTGCATCGCCTCTTCAGCGGGAAGATGGCGCCACGCGTTTGGCCCAAGGTGATCGCCGCCAAGAATCAGGTGCTCATGCGGAAAACCAACACGTTCTGCAATCGAACGCACGAAGTCCACAAAGTCCCCGGGCTTCATGCCCGTATAGCCGCCGTACTGATCGACCTGATTCGATGTCGATTCGATCAACAACGGCGTCTCGTCCTCCAGCGCCTGCCGCATGGCCGCTTCGAGCACCCACGGATGCGCGGAACAAATCGAATAGATGCCGGCAAGCCACGCCGACGCCGGATGCGCATTGCTCAAACGCGAGACAATCGAATTCATGACATCACTCCGTGGCTGACTTCAAGAATACGTCGAGTTCGGCGAACGTCGCGGTGCCTTCCATTGGGCCCTTCACGCCGACCGCCCGCGCACCGCTGGCACACGCGTATTTCAACGCCGCGTCCACGTCCATGCCCTGCGCGCGGCAACTGATATAGGTGGCGCCGAAGCAATCGCCCGCGCCGGTCGGATCGAGTTCGTGCACCTTGAATGCGGGCCGATGCGTCTCACCGTTGGCATCGAAGTAACTGCAACCCTCAGCGCCGCGCTTCACGATCACTTCTTTCACGCCGCGCTTCAGCAGTTCATCAATCGCTCCACGCTCCGACGTCGCGCTGGCGAGCAGCGTTACTTCGTGACCGCTCGGCAGGAAGACGTCGGTGTAGTCGAGGATGAAATCGAGCGCGTCGCGCATCTCGGGAATCCGCAGCATTTCCTTGCGGATGTTCGGATCAAAACTCACCGTGCCGCCGTTCGTCTTCACCGTTTCAATAGCCTGCTTCATCGCTTCGATGATCCTGAACGAGAACAACGACGACCCCATCACATGGAAGTTGCCGCACTTCGCAAGCAGATCGTCCCGCAAATTCGCGACCGACAATTGCGCCGACGCGCTATTCGTAATGTTGTAGATGAAATCGCGATCGCCATCCTCGCGATAGGTGACGAACGCGCTGCCGGTCGTCGCGTCTTTCAGCACCGCGATACCGGAAACATCCACGCCATCGCTGCGCAACCGTTCGACATTGAGCACGCCGAAATCGTCATCGCCTACGCAGCCGATCATCGCGCACGGACTGCCGAGCTTCGCGACCTGATCGATGAAAATGGCCGGCGCACCGCTGGCGAACGGGCCAATGAGCGTACCCGGCTCACGAAAGCGCTGGCCAATTTTAGTAGCCATGATTTCGACCAGAATCTCGCCCATCGCGACAATGGTGCCGGGCTTTCTGGAGGGAACACCGTTTGAGTTAGGCATGACGTTTCTTCGTTTGAACATCGATACACACCGCGACCAGGATCACGATGCCTTTCACGATGAGTTGATAGAAATATGGAACGCTGAGCAGGTTCATCCCGTTGTTGATCACGCCGATAATCAGCGCGCCGATCAGCGTCCCGGTGATCGTTCCGTAACCACCCGAAAGGCTCGTTCCGCCCAGCACGGCGGCGGCGATGGCATCGAGTTCATAGCCAATTCCCGCATTCGGCTGCGCCGAATAAAGCCGCGATGTGATCAGCACGCCGCCAATACTCGCCAGCAAGCCCGAGATCATGAAGATCATGATTCGCAGCCTGTTTACATCGATACCGGAATACAGCGCCGCCTCGCGATTTCCGCCCGCCAGATACGCCTTGCGTCCGAATACGGTACGCGAGAGCACGAAGTGATTCAACAGCAGCAGCACTGCGAGAATCCAGATCGGCAGCGGAATGCCCAGCACGAGGCCGTTGCCGAGGAAAGCGAAGCGGTCATCGTCGATAGAAATGGGCACGCCATTCGACGTCAGGTAGGCCAAGCCCCGAAAAACGCCCATGGTGGCGACGGTGACGATAAACGACGGGATTGTGAGCAAGGCGGTCAATGAGCCGTTCACGGCCCCTAAAACGAGCCCGGTGGCCATGGCGGCGAGCACGGCCATGAACGGCGACGCACCATGCTCCAGCGCGAACGCGCAGACGGTGCCGACCAGCGCCATGGTTGCACCGACCGACAGGTCGATATCGCCGAGCAACAGCACGTACGTCATGCCGAAACCGAGTATGGCGATGATGGAAACCTGCATCACCACGTTCACGAGGTTGTTCACCGACATGAAATTAGGCGATAGAGCCCAGAAAAATCCGCACAGGATGATCAGTCCGACGACGATCCCGCCGTAGTGCCTGAGCGCTCGTTGTAGCGCACCGCTTGCGTGCGAGCGCCGCGTGGATGCGGCGCCGCTGAGTTGAGTCCGGTTCATGCTGTTGTGGCTCCCGTTGCGTACGACATCACTTCTTCTTGCGTAGGACCGTGTGCACCAAATTCATGGACGATGCGCTTCTCGCGCATCACGACCAGGCGATCGCTCATGGCGAGCGCTTCCGGCAATTCCGACGAGACAAGAATGATCGCGGTCCCGGTCGAAGCCAACTCGCGGATCACTCGATAGATTTCGAACTTCGCGCCAACGTCGACGCCGCGCGTGGGTTCATCGAGAATCAGGACCTTGGGTTTCAACGCGAGCCATTTCGAGAACACGACCTTCTGCTGATTACCGCCGCTCAGGTTTCCAACCGCCTGAAACGGACCCGAAGCACGGATATTCATGCGGGTGATCGCGTTCGCGGTTTCATCGCGTTCGAAGCGGCGATTCAGGATGCCGAAGCGCGAACCGTGTTCTTCGAAACTCGCCATCGTCACGTTGTTGGCAATCGAATGCATCAGCACCAGGCCCTCGTGCTTGCGGTCTTCCGTGACGAACGCAATGCCTTCCCGGATGGCATGCGCGGGATTACGCAACTTCAGGCGATTGCCGCTCATGATGATCTCGCCGCTGGGCCGGCCGATCCCGAACAACGCCTTCATCACCTCCGAACGACCCGCGCCGATCAGTCCGAAGAAACCGAGGATCTCGCCGGCGTGAATCTGGAAACTGATGTCTTCGAATTGGCCGGCGAGCGCGAGGTTATTCACCGTCAGCAGCGGCAAGGAGGGACGTATATAAGGCGCCTCACGACGCGGATAGACATCTTGCATTTCGCGGCCGACCATCATCGCGATCAATGTACCGATGGTCGTCTCGTCCTTCTGCAATGTCGCGATGTAACGCCCGTCGCGCATGACCGAGATGTCGTCGGAGATGCGCATGATCTCGTCCATCCGGTGCGAGATGTACACGACCGCCGCGCCCTTCGCCGTCAGTTTCGCGACGATATGAAAAAGGATCTCGGCTTCGCGGTCGCTTAGCGAAGACGTGGGTTCGTCCATGATCACGAGCGACGCATCGCGGCTCAGCGCCTTGGCAATTTCAACCAGTTGACGCTGTGCCATGGACAGTCGCGAAACCGGCGCGGCGGCGTCGATATGGATACCGAGGTCGTCTAGCAGCGTCTGCGCCTGCGCATACAAACGCTTGAAATCGACGACACCAAAACGCCGCGGCTCGTGCCCCGCGAACATGTTCTCGGCCACGCTCAGGTTCTTCGCGAGACTGAGCTCCTGATAAATGATCGCGATGCCCGCCTTCTGCGACTCGCCGGGATTCGCAAACGTGGCCGGCGATCCATTCAGGAAAATCTCGCCACGCGTGGGCGCATGAACGCCGGCGAGAATCTTCATCAGCGTGGACTTGCCCGCACCGTTCTCGCCAAGCAGCGTATGCACGCGGCCCGGCAGGATCGAGAGCGAGACGTCTTTAATCGCCTCGACCGGACCGAACGATTTCGCAATACCGCGCAGCTCGAGCAGCGGCACGGTCGGGCGAGGTTTTAACACCGTGTTCATTTCACCGACGCATTCAGGTACTGACCCGGTGTCACCGGTTGCAGCTTCGGCACGGATTGCTTTTCTGCGACCTTCACGGCGGTGTCCACCGCGAGCGCGCCCATCTTGTCCGGATACTGGCGGATCACGCCAACGAAGTTCGGGTTCTTGTCCACCGCTGCACGCGCTTCCGGCATGCCGTCGAAGCCGATCACCTTCACGTGATTCCCCGCCGACTTGCCGGCGACCGCGGCCGCCATTGCAGCATCGTCGCCGAAACCGAAGATGCCCGCGAGATCGGGATTCGCCTGCAACATGTTCTGCGCGGCGCTCAACGCGTCGGCGCGTGTAATGCCCGGTTGGATCGCGACGATCTTCACATCGGGACACGCTTCCAGCGCCTTCTTGAAGCCCGTTACGCGGTCGATCACCGATTGAACCGTCGGATAGTCGATCACGCCGACCTTGCCCTTGCCGCCCAGCACTTTGCACATCAACGTGCCAGCCTGCAGGCCGCCTGCGTAGTTATCGGTGGCGATGTGCGACGCGACTTCAACGCCTTGCGCGCTGATATCGACGGTGATCACGGGAATCCCCGCGCGCTGCGCCGTCAGCACAGCAGCCTTCACGCCTTTGGAATCGACCGGCGAGATCACGATCACATCGACCTTTTTCGTCACGAAATCCTGGACGTCGGCAATCTGCTTGCTCAAGTCCTGATTCGCAATCGCAATATCGATTTGCGCGTGGTCCTTCGCGGCTTCCGCCTTCATCGCGTTGGCAAGCTCGACGTAGAACGGGTGTTGTTGTGTGAGCAGCGATGCGCCAATCTTTGTATCGGCGGCGTGAGCGGCGGTCGCGGTTGCGGCGAACCCGGCGACGAGAACAGCAAGAAGTGAACGACGACGAAACATGTGATTGTCTCCAGTTATTGTTTAGGGTTACTGACTACGAAATTCAAGAATCCCTTCTTCTCTCCGATGCACATCCAGTCCGGCTTTGAGAATCAGATCGAGTGTCGGCGGGTCGATGGCGTCATCGAGCACTAGTCCGCCCAAGCGGCTGACGTTGCAGAAGACCTCGCCTTCGCCTTGCAGCGCAGGCTGGTAAGCCACGACCACGCAGCGTTTGGCGTTTTTTAAAGCAGCCTTGAACACGCCTGCGAGACGTGGATCGGCACACAGCAAATTGCCCGCGCGATCGATACCGCTCGCCTCCAGCACCGCCAGATCCAGCGACAGCGCAAACAGCGAGCGCTCGGCGTCCGGCCCAAGCAGCACGGTGGAATCGTCATCCAGCGAACCGCCGGTGAGACGCAATTCGCAGCGCATGAAACGCTGGACGGTCGGAACCATCGCGATGTCGTTAAGCGTCAGTGCGAGGTTTGCGCGATCGGCAAGCAGCGGCAGCAACTTATGCGTGATCACTCCCGCGCCCATGAACACCGACGCATGGTCATCGATGAAATCAGCTGCCATCTGCGCAATCGCCATGTCCGCAGCCTGCCGCGTCGCGCTCGAAGGGACAGCCGCCAGCACGTTCTCGCCGGGCCGCTGAGCGACGTAACGCGCCTTGCCAAACGCCCGGATCAGGTAGCGCTGCTGCTCCAGATAATTCAGGTCCGAGCGGATCGTGACGCTGGAGACGTCGAACGCCGTAGCGAGTTCGTCGACCGAAACTTCCCCGCGCTTGCGGACAAGTTCGACGATGCGCAGACGCCGATGAAGCGAGTTCTTGTTGGCCAACACAGGCAGCACCACCTTTGCACTTTCGTTTCGAAAGATTCTAGTTTCGAAACGAAAGAGACGCAAAGGAGTTTATGGTCGGTGTTTACCCGCGCTTTCTATACCAGAGCGCGTACGCGGAGACGAGAACGATCATGAATGCGAGGCCGTAGACGAGCGTCATGCGGAATTCGTTCGTGAAGGCGGTGGTAATCATGATTGCCGCCATCAAACCCGCTCCAGCCAAGCTTCCGAGTGGATGCAGCACCATCCGGAAAGACGGCGCCGGTCCCTCATAGCGGGCGCGAAAAAAGAGGTGCGTGACGAAGATCATCAACCAGGCGAACATCGCCCCGAAGATGGCGACCGACATCATCAGGCCGAACGCCATCGCCGGCCAGAACGCCGTGAGGATGGTGGCCAATGCTATGCCACTGGTCGACAAGGACAGCGCTGCGGTAGGCACGCCATTCGCGCTCAGACGCCCGAAGCGCGCCGGCGCGTAACCGGCCCGCGACAGGCTGAACATCATGCGAGTGGTGATGTAGAGCTGGCTGTTCATCGCGGAAAGCGCCGCGACGAGCACCACGAAGTTGATGACGCCCGCAGCGTACGGAACGTGGGTGGCGGCCATCACCTTGACGAACGGGCTTTCGTCGGTGCTGGCCTGCGTCCACGGGACGATTGCGAGCATCAACGCCAGCGTGAGCAGATAAAAGAGCACCAGCCGGAACACGGTGGAGCGAAACGCTCGCGCCACGGCGCGCTGCGGGTCACGCGCTTCGCCGGCCGCGACTGCGATCGTCTCGATGTTCAGGTAGCTAAAGATGGAAACAATGACCGCGAACCACATACCCTTCACGCCGTGCGGAAAGAAGCCGCCGTGCGCCGTGAAGTTGTTCAGCCCGACGCCCGACGACACCGGCGCGCCATACACGAACACCGCGCCGAGCAAGATAAACGCAACGATCGCCACGATTTTCAGCATCGAAAACGCGTATTCGATCACGCCATACACCTTGACGCTCGCCGCGTTCACGCCAATCAGCGCGGCGGAAAAACCGGCGATCCAATACCAGCCCGGGACATTCGCGAACCAGTATTTCATGAACACCGCGACCGCGCTAACCTCGGTACCGACCGCAAATACGACGGCCGACCAGTACGCGTAGCGCACGAGATATCCCGCCAGCGGCCCGATATAAAACTCCGCGTACGCGCCAAACGACCCGGAGGTCGGGTGCGCAACGGTCATCTCAGCGAGCGCGCCCATGAGCAACAACGCGATCAGCGCGCCGATCGCGTAACTCACCAGCACGCTCGGCCCGGCGAAACCGATCGCGAAACCGCTGCCTAAAAAAAGCCCCGTTCCAATTGCCCCGCCGATAGCAATCATCGACATCTGCCCGGCGGTCAAACTCCGGTGCAGCCCCTTCTCCCGTTCGACGATGGTCTCGAACGATCCCCGTTTAAAGCTCAAATCAACCTCTTGAAGTCAATATCCGCAACAATGCGGACGCAAAAAAGCGAGGCGGCGCGGGAAACTTCCCCGCGCCGCCTCGCCGATGATGACACACCTCAAGCGCGTGTCATCTGACTTCAGTCATCGATACTGCCCTGTCATTCAACCTCGACCGCTTCCGGATTCGGATTGCGCGGCACCGGGCTTTCGTCGAACGTGAGCGCGACCTTGTCGTTCTCGTCCACGTCTACCGTCACGCGCCCACCCGACATCAGCTTGCCGAACAGCAACTCGTCCGCCAACGCACGACGAATCGTGTCCTGGATCAAGCGCTGCATGGGACGTGCGCCCATCAGCGGGTCGAAACCGTGCTTCGCCAGATGCGCGCGCAAGCCGTCGGTAAAGACTGCGTCGACCTTCTTCTCATGCAACTGATCTTCCAGCTGCATCAGGAACTTGTCGACCACACGCATGATGATTTCTTCATCCAGCGAGCGGAAGCTGATGATCTGGTCCAGACGATTGCGGAACTCAGGCGTGAACATCCGCTTGATATCGGCCATTTCGTCGCCGGTTTCCCGACGGTTCGTGAATCCGATCGCCGACTTCTGCATCGCTTCGGCACCCGCGTTCGTCGTCATGATGATGATGACGTTGCGGAAATCCGCCTTGCGGCCGTTGTTGTCGGTCAGCGTGCCGTGGTCCATCACCTGCAGCAGCACGTTGTAGATATCCGGATGCGCCTTTTCGATTTCGTCGAGCAACAGCACGCAATGCGGCTTCTTCGTGACGGCTTCGGTCAGCAAACCGCCTTGATCGAATCCAACATAACCCGGCGGCGCGCCAATCAGCCGGCTGACCGCATGACGCTCCATATACTCGGACATGTCGAAGCGCAGCAATTCGATACCCAGCGTGAACGCCAGTTGCTTCGCCACTTCCGTCTTGCCGACGCCCGTCGGACCCGAGAACAGGAACGCGCCAATTGGCTTGTCCGTCTTGCCGAGACCCGCCCGCGCCATCTTGATAGCGGCGGCCAATGCATCGATAGACTGATCCTGACCAAACACCACGCTCTTCAGGTCACGATCCAGCGTCTGCAATTTGCTGCGATCGTCCTGCGACACGCTTTGCGGCGGGACACGCGCGATCTTCGAGATGATTTCTTCGATCTCGTTCTTGCCAATAGTCTTCTTCTGCTTCGACTTCGGCAGGATGCGTTGCGCCGCGCCCGCTTCATCGATTACGTCGATAGCCTTGTCCGGCAGATGACGGTCAGTGATAAAGCGTGCCGACAATTCAGCCGCCGCAGACAGCGCACCCGACGAATATTTCACGCCGTGATGTTCTTCGAAACGTGACTTGAGACCGCGCAGAATGGCGATGGTCTGCTCGACTGTCGGCTCGGCAACGTCGACCTTCTGGAAACGACGCGACAACGCTGCGTCTTTTTCGAAGATCCCGCGATATTCGGTGAACGTTGTCGCACCGATGCACTTCAACTGACCCGACGACAAAGCAGGCTTCAGCAGATTCGATGCATCCAGCGTGCCGCCCGAAGCCGCGCCCGCGCCAATCAGCGTGTGAATTTCGTCGATGAACAGCACCGCGTGCGGGCGTTCCTTCAACTCTTTCAGCACCGTCTTGAGGCGTTGCTCGAAATCGCCACGGTATTTAGTACCGGCCAGCAATGCGCCCATATCGAGCGAATACACTTGGGCGTCCGCAAGAATGTCCGGCACTTCGCCGCGCGTGATGCGCCAGGCAAGCCCTTCGGCGATGGCGGTCTTACCCACGCCGGCCTCACCGACCAGCAGCGGATTGTTCTTTCTGCGACGGCACAGCACCTGCACGACACGCTCGACTTCCAGTTCGCGGCCGATCAGCGGATCGATCTTGCCGTCTTTCGCGAGCTGGTTCAGGTTCTGCGTGAACTGTGCAAGCGGCGTTTCCTTTTGCGCAGCCGCGTCTTCCGCTTCGGGATTCGCGTCGCTGCTGGCCTTCGCGGCGTCGCCGGTATTCGTCTTCGCGATGCCATGCGAGATGAAATTGACCACGTCGAGGCGCGTCACTCCCTGCTGTTGCAGGTAGTAGACGGCATGTGAATCCTTTTCACCGAAGATAGCGACAAGCACATTCGCGCCGGTCACTTCCTTCTTTCCATTCGATGTCGATTGCACGTGCATGATCGCGCGCTGAATCACGCGCTGAAAACCAAGCGTCGGCTGGGTATCGACATCGTCCGTGCCGGGTACGGTCGGGGTGTTGTCGTGAATGAAATTGCGCAGGTTTTGACGCAAATCTTCAATATTTGCTGCGCACGCGCGCAACACTTCAGCCGCGGTCGGGTTGTCCAACAAGGCCAGTAAAAGATGCTCGACCGTAATGAACTCGTGCCGCGCCTGACGTGCTTCCATAAACGCCATGTGCAGACTGACTTCCAGTTCCTGGGCAATCATGCTTCCTCCATCACACACTGCAGCGGATGACCCGCTTGCCTCGCGTGGCTAACGACTTGCTCAACTTTGGTCGACGCGATGTCCCGCGTATAGACCCCACAAACTCCCCTGCCCTCGCGATGAACCTTCAGCATGATTTGCGTCGCAGTCTCACGATCCTTATTGAAATGTTCCTGCACGACGAACACGACAAATTCCATCGGCGTGAAGTCGTCATTCAGCAGCACCACTTTGTACATGGACGGCTGTTTCAGCTTCTGTTCCTGCCGCTCCAGTACGGTGCCATCCTGCTTGTTGGGATTGATCGCCATACGCCCATTCTAAACAACTCGGACAGGCTCGCCATCTCGCCAAAACTCCGTTCGCCATGAGAACCGAACGGCGTCGCCGCACACTTCGCGCAACCTGTCGCTTGCTGAATTCCGCCAGCCTTTGTGACACCGGCCGGCCCTCTTGAAACATCGTTGAATCCAGTATCGCACAGCTCTCAAAAAAACGAATTGTCCACCTGGCCGCGGCCCGGCTTGGACGCTCAACCCGCTGCGACTGACTGGGTGACCCTTATTAGAATCACTCGAGCGAATCAATCGTTCGAAGCAATCGTGCGGCCTGAACTGCGAGCCGCGGCGGTCAAGGGTAATAACCGCCTGTTGCCTGTACTCCTCATGTGCGTCGATTATGCGACTTTTCAAGATGGCGTGCTTGTGCGGCGGGATACGCGCAAAGCGGGAAAAACCCTTGAAATGAGGTCTTTACAACGTCTTTACGACCATCTCAAAATTTTCTTGACACTTGATTTAAGAGATTAAACAATCAAATTGGCACTTTTTTCCGAAGCGTTTCAGGTGAAGAAAGGCCGCGGTGAGCTTGTGAGGAGGGGGCGGTCCAGATTGTGGGTTGCCAAGCTTTTCGAGCGTGCTCGTGGTAGCGACGAGAGTGAGAGGGGAAGTGATGTCAACTGGTACGGTCAAATGGTTCAACGACGCGAAAGGCTACGGATTCATCACGCCCGATGAAGGCGGCGAGGATCTGTTTGCTCATTTCTCGGCGATACAAATGAATGGTTTCAAGACGCTCAAGGAAGGCCAGAAGGTCAGCTTCGAGATTGTCCAGGGACCCAAGGGCAAACAGGCATCGAACATCCAGGAATCTGCCGCCTGACCGTTCGATAGCGCGCTGTCCTCGAAACCCGGCATTGCGCCGGGTTTTTTTATTTCCGCGCGATGGACGAAACAATCCCGGGACGCGCCCGGGATTTGTTTTCTTTTTCTATTTGTGTTTGCCAATTCCGACATTCCTCAATCGGAACTCCATGGCCGGATGGGAAACGCGAAATTTGGCCGCCATCACATCGATAAAGCGCGTCAGCGGCATTTTTTCGGTATTGTGCTCCGCCTTGTATGCATCGATTACGCGCCGTCCCAACGATTCAATGAGCTGTTGGGGCATTAACAGTTCGGCAGCGAAACGGTTTGCCTCGGATTCGTAACTGTTCCAATAGGATTCGCTGCGATTCATAGTACTTTTGTCGTCGATAAATTCGTGGCGATCACTGGACCTGTGCATGCAAAAGTGCGCTATTTCGTGAGCCAGGGTGAATCGACGCCTTGGTCCATAGGCATTTTCCGCCGGATTGATCCAAACCTTTGCCGGCCCTTCCGGACTCAGCGTTATCTTGCCGATCGTATTGGCAGCGCCAGGATCCGCATGTTCAGTCACCTCGATCTGGAGCAGCCTCGCGATTTCGTCGACGTCGATGGGTGGAGCGAACTCGACCAAGTCGTAATGGCGCTCGGCCATTAAAAATGCCGCCAACGCTGCTGTGGTTCGCAAGGCAGGTATTGCGGAAACGATTGTCATATTCTCCCCTCACGAACGGTCTAGGCACTTTCCAAATCGCTGGCAATACGGGACAGCGCATCATGCTCGCTGCGTGCCCGCGCCTTACGCTGGTTCGCGTTGTCCAGTTGCGCACGCATCACTTCCCTGAGTTTTTCCTTTACCTGATCGTCGAAATGCTGGACCACTTCGGCGTTCTTCATGACTTCTTTCACGACTTCGACCGCGCACCCGTTAGTGCGGGCCATTTCGCCCACCAACGCCGCAAAGGCGTCTGCGACGTGGCGTTCTTTCTCCATGGCGAAATGCTGCGTGAATATCAAACCCGCCATGGTCAGGAAAACGGCAACCGCCGCGATCATGAGTGTCGAATAAACTATGTATGTGTTGGCAATGGAAATTGCGTCGGCGCCGCTCGCCAGGCTTGTTGAACTGAAACGGTTTATCAACGTGAACGCCACAACACCCCCGACCACGCCGCCAGCGAGGCCGCCAAGCAAACCGCGCGTTTCTTTCGCGAGCCAGCGGGCGAACAACGCATTCAGGTTCGAATTTTGGTGAGGCGTTGGCGCGTCCAGCGAGGTGAACTGTATAAAAACACATATGGTTGTTCGACGAATCGAGAGTATCACTCCGCCGTAGTGAAACAGCCGCTTGCGACAAGTTTTGACAAAGCTGTGCGGAGTAGCCCAATCGCATTCGCACTGCCCGTGAAAAAGCCCCGGGCGAGTTACTCGCACCGGGGCTTTCCTTGCATGGCCGTTCTTACATGTTTTCGATCAGCACCTGTCCAAACCCCGAGCACGAAACCTGCGTCGCGCCTTCCATCAAGCGCGCGAAGTCATACGTCACGCGCTTTTTCAGAATCGATGCTTCCATCGACTTGATGATGATGTCCGCCGCTTCGGTCCAGCCAAGGTGGCGCAGCATCATTTCCGCC
>DASYLW010000488.1:0-2395 GCA_036009385.1 Caballeronia sp. | reverse complement strand
GCGCGTGAAGGGTCCGCCTTGAGCGCGTCAAATGCTGGACCGACCTCGTCACGCAGCCAGGACTCCACCACGCGGTCGCGAGCAGCCAAGGTCCGCAGACCATCGCGGATAACTTCGCTATCGGTGGCGTACTCGCCGCTCTGAACCTTGGCGCGAACCAGTTCGGCCAGTTCGTTCGGCAAAGTGATGCTGAATTGCTGGGTGGAACGCATGGTGGTTATCCCGGTGAACTGAATAGGATTTAAACCTACACCGCTTCGGGTGCCATCGCGGTTCACGTTGCCAACCCGGGGCGTGGGCGGGTATGCAAGCACCGGAAAAACGGCTCATCCACCTCCGCAATTCAGAACTGATCCTCGCTCAGTGCAAGGTATCCTTCCTGCCCGTTGCCGCTGACGACTGATGCTTCGATGCCCGGCGCTTGCGACAAAACATGCTCCGCGAAAAACTGGGCCGTCGCGATCTTGGCGCCATAAAACGCCTCGTCCTCGCCACGTTTGGCCGACGCCACCATCAGCGCGCGCGCCATCTGCCATCCGCCCAGCACAATGCCGGCCAGCTTCAGATACGGCACGCTGCCGGCAAACACCGCGTTCGGATCGCTTTTCATCTTGGCGACCATGAACTCAATCACCCGTGCCAGCGACAAGCTTCCCGCACTCAAATGCCGATGCATCGACTTGAACGCCTGTCCCTCCCGCTCGGCCAGTTGGGCAATGGTCTGATCCATCTGCGCAAGAATGGCCTGCGCCGTCGCGCCGCCGTCACGCACGGTCTTGCGGCCGATCAGGTCGTTGGCCTGAATGGCCGTCGTGCCTTCGTAGATGGTGAGAATGCGGGCATCGCGGTAATACTGCGCCGCGCCCGTTTCCTCGATGAATCCCATGCCGCCGTGAACCTGCACGCCGAGGCTCGCAACATCGATGGAAAGCTCCGTGCTCCAGCCCTTCACGATCGGCACAAGAAACTCGTAGATCGCCTGATGGCTGGCGCGCGCGGCTTCATCAGGATGATGATGCGCGAGGTCACAATGTGCCGCCGCGACGTAGGCGAGCGAGCGCGACGCTTCCGTCAGCGCGCGCATCGTCAAGAGCATGCGTCGCACGTCGGGGTGATGAATGATCGACACCGGCTGTTTGGCCGAGCCATCAACCGGCCGGCTTTGCACGCGATCCTTCGCGAACGCGACGGCCTTCTGATACGCCCGCTCCGACACAGCCACGCCCTGCATTCCGACCGCGAACCGCGCCGCGTTCATCATGATGAACATGTACTCCAGTCCACGGTTTTCCTCGCCGATCAACTGACCGATGGCGCCGCCGTGATCGCCGAATTGCAGCACGGCGGTCGGACTCGCCTTGATCCCGAGCTTGTGTTCGATCGATACGCAATGCACGTCGTTGCGAGCGCCGAGCGTGCCGTTTGCATCGGTGAGGAATTTGGGTACGAGAAAGAGCGAGATGCCCTTCACGCCGTCGGGCGCGTTGGGCGTGCGCGCCAGCACGAGATGGACGATATTCTTCGCCATGTCGTGCTCACCGTAGGTGATAAAAATCTTCGTGCCGAAGAGTTTGAACGTGCCGTCGCCCTGCGGCTCGGCGCGTGTTCGGACCAGAGCGAGATCGGAACCGGCTTGCGGTTCGGTGAGGTTCATCGTGCCGGTCCATTCGCCCGAGATCAGCTTGGGCACATAGAGCTGCTTCTGTTCCTCGGTCCCGGCGGTAAGCAGTGCTTCGATAGCGCCATCGGTGAGAAGCGGACACAACGCGAACGACAGGTTCGCCGCGTTCAACATCTCGATGCAAGGGGTTGCAATCAGCTTGGGAAGTCCCTGGCCTTCGTATTCGACCGGATGCAGAACGCCTTGCCAGCCGCCCTCGCCGAACTGACGGAAAGCTTCTTTAAAACCAGGCGTGGTCGTGACTTCGCCGTTCTTCCAAAAACTCGGGTTCTTGTCGCCTTCGAAGTTCAACGGCGCGACGACTTCGTTGTTAAAGCGCGCCGCTTCTTCGAGCACGGCCTGCGCGGTGTCGAGACTTGCGTCCTCGAAACCCGGCAACGCCGCGATGCTTTCCATGTCGGCTAGTTCCTTCATCACGAACAGCATGTCCTTGACGGGTGCGCTATAGCTCATGTCTTGTCTCCCCCAACAGATGTGAAAAGGGGCGCACGTATGTCGCCCCTTTTTTACGGTCTTGCTTTGCTTCCAGCCAGTGGCCTAAGAACGATCAGCCAAGTTCTTTCACGAGGTCCGGTACAACCGTGAACAAATCACCGACAAGGCCATAATCCGCCACGCCGAAAATGGGCGCTTCGGCATCCTTGTTGATCGCCACGATGACCTTGCTGTCCTTCATCCCGGCCAAGTGCTGGATCGCGCCCGAGATACCGACCG
>DASYLW010000487.1:0-8250 GCA_036009385.1 Caballeronia sp. | reverse complement strand
CGCGTGCCCGAAGCCCGGGATCGCGAGACCGTGAGGCGCCCACGTGGTATCTATGCGGCATTGCGCCAGATCCACGCAGCGCGCGTCCACGTCACGCGCGAGGAACGCTTTCTTCAGGCGTCCCGTGTGCCAGCCGGTTTCGTCGGTCATGATGGCGACCCGAAGTCCGGCGCTCATGGCAACTGTTCTCCGCCGGATTGCGGCGCTGACGTGCCGCTCCATTGCGCGTCGAGCAGCGCCATGTCGAGCTCGCCGCCGTGATAGGTCAAGCCGCTTTCGAGGCTGCTGACCCACACTTCGGCGGGCGCGAACAACGCGGGGTCGATCTGATAAAAATCGTAGTTGAACGATGTGAAGATATCGGCGAAAGGACGCCCGTAATCACGTGCATTCGATGACGGCAATTCCGCCGCGAGCCGTTGTGCGACGGCATCGCTTTTAACTGTCAGATGCACACGGCCGCCGTAGAGAATAGCGTCGTTGGTGCGGCCCATCGCCTGGATCGCGTCGGGCGCGGGCGGTGGCAAGGGCGCGGAGCCGCTTCCCTCGATGATCTCGCTCAAGTCCACGCCAAGCACATGCGTCTTGTGCAGTGCAACCTCGACCACCCGCGCGACGACCTGCACCGTTCCCGCGACAGAGTGTGTCGGCGTAACGACCAGCGTGAGTTTGTCGGGCGCCAATGCGCAGTCGCGCAGGATCTTGTCGATCACGACTGGCGGCGGCAAGCGGTCCACTTCGAGCACAAGCACGCCGCGATCGTGGCGGTCGCGATAGCCGAGTTCATCGAAGAGCGTTTCCTTGCTCGCCAGCGCGCGCGCCGGGCCTGAGCCGAGCGAGAAGAACTTCTTGCCGCCGGTTTGTTCCTTCGTCGCCGAGAGGCTCCACCCCGCGTACTGGCTGCCAAGGCAGGCGAGCACGGGTGACGATGTATGGACCTCGATCATGCTCGGCCAGAGCGGTTTTGCGTCGAGACTCGTGCGCACGGCAACCCGTCCGAGACCGCCCATGCACAGCCGCGCGATCAGCACGCCCGCTTCGATGCCGCCCGTTGCGCCGATACCCGCGTCGACGATCACCGTGCCGTCGGGCGTGCGCGAAATGGCTATGCGCAGCCGCGCGGCATGGTCGACGAGCCGGCTGGCGAGCCGTTCGCTTAATGCGTTGACGCTGAGTTCAGGCGGAGGAAGAGATGACGGCATCAGTGTGCTCATGACAGGTTTCGATGCGTTGCAAAACGAGCGCTTGGCGACGCTCGAGTTCGTCCCGGACAGCGGAGGTGGAGGGCTGCGTGACCACTAACGTGCAGACCGGCTCGCCCGCGCCGATTTGTACGCCGGGATGCGGCACGTCATGGCACGCGGGGTCGGCCAGGCAGGCATCGCTGAAGGGGCCGGAGACGATAAGGCTGCGCGGCGCGAACACCACGCGCTGACCGGCTTTTGATCGAGTCGAAGCGGAAGATGAAGGCGTTGGCAAGCGGCCGTCGAGACACGCATCGAGGTGGCACGCGATCAGGCCACGCGGCCACGCTTCGGGCGCGGCGCTCTCGTAGAGTGTCATCGTCGAAGAAGGGCGCGCATTGATTTCGAGAACCTGGAACGTGTCGCCGTCCAGCAGGAAGTCGATGCTGTTCAGCCCCACAAGGCCCGTGTTCGACACGATCGCGCCGATGGCGGTCGTGACGTCGTCAATGATTTGCGGTGAGACCTCCGCGGGCCCGATCGACCCGGTGTGCAGGAATGGCCGGTTGCCAACGGATTGGCTGAGTTGCTCTGCAAAGCCGATGACGGACGCTTTTCGCCGTGCGGCGACAAACAGTGCGGACATCGAATGTCCTACGCTCATACGCTGGAAATAGCCGTCGGCCGCCAGCGTGTCCGATGTCGGATCCAGTGCCTCTATCTGCATGCCGCCGCAGCCGTCGGCGCGCTTGAAGAGCCAGCCGGAGGGGGCCGGCGGAGGTGAGTACGACACATCCGGATGCGCGATGCCCAGGTGATCCAGCAGCGCGAAAAACCGGCGCGGCTCGCGCACGGCTGCGCTTGCGTCAGCGCTGTTCCCTATCAGGCGCGGCAATCGCGGTGCACTGCACAATTGCTGCATCAGCGGCTCGAGTCCGCTGCCTGTCACGAAGCCGAGCACGCGCGGCAGCCGTGCCGTACGTTCGAGCGCGTCGAAGAGACGTTGAGGGTCGATCGACAAACCCTCGCCGCCGATATCGAACCATAGCGGCGCATAACGCCGCGTATCGCGGTCGCCGAAGATATCCAGCGCGGCCACGTTCAGCCCCGCGCGCCGCGCGGACTGCGCCACCATGCGCGCCGACAAGCCGACGGCTACGATGTAAGGAGCCTGCGCGCAGCGGTTGCCGGGCGTCATGAACGACCGATCCATCAGGCGAGGCCGCCGACGACCGCGCGAGCTTCATCGAAGGCTTCCGGAAAGCCGAGATAGACCGGCTTGCCGCCGGTGCGCATCCGCACGAACAGGCGATGTTCGACCTGGTATTTGACGTTGCCGATCGCAAGCGCCCCGATTGCAAGCGCGTCCTCCCGCACCGCGCCGGCAAGCGGTTTGCCGTCGTCCATGACATGCACGCCCGCGATACCTTCGGGCGGCACGGCATTGACATCGGCGGCGATCAGAAGGTGTTTTGAAACCGCAACGTCGGCTGCGCTCATGACTTGTACGCCCGCGACCGCCGTTGCCATCACGACCTCGGCGCTCGCGAGCGCGTGATGCAATTCATCGCGCGAGTGAACCGAGACGCCCGTGGTCGCGATATCGAAACGCTGGTTGACTTCGTCGCTCACCCGGGTCGCGCGGGCGACGTCCGAATGGCTCGCTATCAGGACTTGCGCGCCCAGCGATGCGGCCATTGCAGCGGCCACGCGACCCACCGCGCCGGTGCCGCCGAGAATCAGTACGCGCTTGCCGCCGAGTTCCGCGCCATGAGCCGCTTTCAGGTGGCGTTCGACGAGCGCGACGAGCGCGGCGGCGGTCGTGTACGAGCCGCTCGGATCGGCAAATACCGATACTTCGAAGGGCGGCACCATTGCGTGGCGCGCGGTGTCGAGCATGTCGGCGGCGAGCATCACGTCGCGTCCGCCGATGAAGATTCCCGTGCGCGACACGCCTTTCGGACCGCGCGAAAAAATCGCATCCTGGGTCAGCGTGACGACGTTTTCCGCACCGACATTGCAATAGGGAACGATGACCTGGTAACCGGCATCGGCGGCCATGTTGACGTCGAAGGGACTCATCTGCGGCGTGGCCGTCAACATGTGCAGGATGTAGGGCCTTTCTGTGGCTTCGGGCATGGCGATGGACTCGTTTCCGGTTGATGGCGGGTCAATAGGGCAGTGGGTCGATGTGTCGATGTGTCGACGCGTGCAGTGCTTAAGAGGTGCCGCTGTTGCAGCGTTGCAGGCCAACGGCATGAATGGACGCGCCGCGATTGCTTGCCGCCGTCACCGAACACGCGACGCCGGCTATGCCGCGCGTGGTGCCCATGGCGGCGGCCAGCGCACGCTCGGCATCCTGGGCGCTCTGCACGAACGCGAAACCGGTGGGTCCCCACGACGTCTGGCCGATGCCCGCGCGGTGCTGCGTGGCTGCGGCAGCGGCGCCGAGTGCCGCCGCGACCGCGGGGCTCGAGAACACGCCGCCTTGAGCGGGCGCGAAATACTCGCCGATGGTCTGCTGCAGTTCACCGATGCCTCTGGCGAACGTATCGAAGTCATGTTCCGCGATGCCAGGCAGCACGAGCATGAGCACGAGGTGACACAGGTGCGCGGCCAGCTCTTTCGGGAATGGAGCGAGGGTCGCGAGCGCTCGCCGTTCCTCGTCGCCGTGAAGGCCCACCTGACGGCTGTCGTCGACGAGCAGGATGCGCCATGCGTCGGGAAACGGCAGGCGTGTCAGGATCGACGGCACGTGAGGTTGATGGCGAGTGCCGGACCCGCTGTCCACGATCAATCCGCCGTGATCAAAACCGAGCATGCCGATGCCCGAGCGCGCGCCGCGTCCGAGCAGCCGCGCGAGATCGGCGGTGGACGCGGGCCGTCCCAGCAATCTGACGAACGCAGTGCCGACCGCCAGCGCGAGCTGCGTGCCCGAGCCAAGGCCCGCGTGTGCGCGAGGAGCGCGCCGGACATCGATCCGAACCGGCGGTCCGCCGTAGGCGTCACGCAACAAGCCCAGATAGTGCGTGATGCGCTCGCGCTGTGCGTCGGTGCGGGCGCCGATTACCTGCGTCTCGCCGGCGTAATCGGTGTAATCGGCATATTGCGCGGTGACCCGCGTACCGAATGCGTCTATCGTCAGTCCGACGCTGCCGAACGCGCGCCCAAGCGACCCGCTTGGGTCGAGGAAACCCAGGTGCAGGCGCGCGGGGGCGTCGACCGTTACAGTGGAAAGCGGCGACGCGGTATGCGTTTCTTGGTCCGATTCATGATCCAGGCGAAGCTGCATCGCGAGTGTCCCTGGGTTCGATGTCGTGGTCAAAGCCGTGGCGGTGAAGCCGGGTGCGTGGGCTTCAAGGCAAGAGCCGTACCAATAGATACACGGACTGGCTCAGGCCTTCGGTGCGTCGTACTTGATATAGCGGAAACGCTGGTCGTCGCGAGGAGTGCCCTCGAGCGGTCCTCCCTCCAGTCCGGGTTGCCACTGGATCACTTCCTCGATTTTCGTCGCGAGCGCGAAATCCTTGTCGGTGATGCCTTTGGCCGAATGCGTCTTCAGCTTCACGGTGACGAACGCATACGACACCGTCAGGTCCGGGTGGTGCCACGCCGCTTCCGCGAGATGCCCGACGGTATTCACCACCATCAGCGTGCCTTTCCATCCCTCTGTCTTGTACTTGCGGCGCAGCCAGCCGTCCTCCATGTACCAGTGCTGGAGCGCGCCGGTGAGACGCTGCTGGATCTCGTCGTCGGAGTAGACCCTCTCGGGTTGTGTGCTGGTCATGGCGATACCTCCCCACGCTCGTTCGTAGCGAACCGCAACCGGGTTCAATCGGGTTTAACCTTATAAGCCCGTGCAAACACCGCGCCAGCCTGTGTGAAGACCGGGCCTCGCACGTGCGTAACACCCACGCGCCGCGCCCCGTGCTGCAGCGCACCGCCTGTCCGTTGAGGAACACTGAACCGCAGCGCCTTTCAGATAGGGGTGTGTATCGCGGATTTGACACAGTATGTGTCGTAATCCGAATGAAGCGTCTCACCCTCTCGTCATCGTGACGCTATCCGTTCCCCCGGAATTGTCCCTCCGCGCCGATTCCGCCGCAATCCGCGCCGTGCCCCGTCAATCTCCATCGGTCTCAAGAGAACGATTTGACGGCCTGTGAAATTCCGGCATGGATTATGCAATTCGTCTTCGCAAACAGCAGCCCGGCATTGACCGGGCGGAACTTCAGCTCGCTGCCCGCACCGGTGAAGGCGCGCCCGGAGCATAGGCGGTCGGGTCATCCCTGAGTCGGACGGCAACACATTCTGGAGGAGACATGAAATTACGCACCCTGGTTCTCGGACTGGCGGTGGTTGCGGTAACGGCCTTCAACTCTTTTGTTGCACAGGCCGATTCGCAGCTCGACGCCCTGATGAAGAACTCATCGAACTGGGCCGCTCAAGCAGGTGATTATTCCAACCACCGCTATAGCCCGCTCAAGCAAGTTAATGAAAGCAACGTGGCAAAGCTGCAGGTTGCCTGGACCATGTCGACCGGTGTGTTGCGCGGTCACGAGGGTTCGCCGCTTGTCATCGGCGACACGATGTATATCCACTCGCCATTTCCCAACAAGGTTATTGCGATCAACCTGAAAGACCAGACGTTCATCTGGCAATACGAACCGAAGCAGGACACGCAGGTGGTGTCGGTGATGTGTTGCGACACGGTAAACCGTGGGCTTGCCTACGGTGACGGCAAGATCTTTCTCCAGCAAGCCGACACGAAGCTCGTTGCGCTGGACGCGAAAACCGGCGACGTGAAATGGACCGCGCAGAACGGTAACGCGAAGGCGGGTGAAACCAACACCAACGCGCCGCATGTATTCGGCGACAAGGTGCTCACCGGCATCTCAGGCGGCGAGTTCGGTGTCCGCGGGCGGCTGATTGCCTACGACATCAAGACCGGCAAGCCGGTCTGGACCGCCTACAGCACGGGTCCGGACAACGAGATGCTGCTCGACCCCGACAAGACCATGACGTGGGCCGACGGCAAGATGGTGCCGGTCGGCGCGGACTCATCGCTCAAGAGCTGGAAGGGCGACCAGTGGAAGACCGGAGGCGGCACGACCTGGGGCTGGTATGCATGGGACCCGAAGCTGAATCTTGTCTACTACGGCACGGGAAACCCCGGCACCTGGAATCCGACGCAACGACCCGGCGACAACAAATGGTCGATGTCCATCTTCGCCCGCGACCTGAACACGGGACAGGCGAAATGGGTCTACCAGATGACGCCTCACGACGAATGGGACTATGACGGCGTGAACGAAATGATCCTTGCCGACCTGCCTATGAACGGCAAGAAAGTGCCGGCAATCGTCCACTTCGACCGTAACGGCTTCGGCTACACGCTCAATCGCGAAACAGGACAGTTGCTGGTGGCCGACAAGTACGACCCGGCGGTGAACTGGGCTGATCGCGTGGACCTGAAGAGCGGCTTGCCGATTCGCAACGCGGCCTATTCGACTCAGGCGGCAGGTTCGGACCATAACGTGAAGGGCATCTGTCCGGCGGCGCTCGGCTCGAAGGATCAGCAACCGGCTGCCTTCGATCCGAAGAGCAACCTGTTCCTCGTCCCGACCAATCACGTATGTATGGACTACGAACCGTTCGAGGTTGAGTACGTGTCCGGCCAGCCTTACGTGGGCGCGACCTTGTCGATGTACCCGGGCCCGAACGAGAAGGGCGCGATGGGTAACTTCATTGCCTGGGACGCCAGCAAGGGCAAAATTGCATGGTCCAAGCCGGAGAAGTTCTCGGTATGGTCGGGTGCGTTGGCGACCGCGGGCGGCATTGCGTTCTACGGCACGCTCGAAGGCTACCTGAAAGCCGTGCGTATCTCGGATGGCAAGGAGCTTTGGAAGTTCAAGACGCCGTCTGGAATCATAGGCAACGTGTTCACGTATGAGTATCAGGGCAAGCAGTTCGTCGGCGTCTATTCCGGCATTGGCGGATGGGCGGGTATCGGCATGGCGGCGGGCCTTGAGAAGTCCACCGAAGGTCTGGGCGCGGTCGGCGGTTATCGCGAACTTGCGAAGTACACGGCGCTTGGCGGCACGCTGTTTGTGTTTGCCATCCCGAGTTGACAGGGGCTCAAGCTTCAGCCTCTTCCAGTCGGTCCTCAGGATCCAGGAGATCCTGGCGACACGCACCGGCCGGCCTTGCATGACAGAGGCGGCCGGGCGCGGCCCGAACCCGGGACCTGACACCCATCGTTCCAATCCTGCGCCATTGCGTGCAAGACGCATGGCGCAGCCACGTTCACACCGAAGGAGACACGTGCAATGAAAGGCCGAATACTCTTGCCGCTGGCGATAGCGTTGGCGACGTTACCCGTTTCATACGCCCAGACCGATCCGGCGCAAATGAAGCCGGTTGCTTACCAGGTTGTCGATGGTAACAAGGTTGATAACAACACGTTGCAAGGCTGGCGGACCTGGCGAGCGCTTGCCTGTGAACGTTGTCACGGTGCGCAGCAGCAGGGCATGGTAGGGCCGTCGCTGATCGATGCGTTCAAGACCCTCGATCAAGCGGAGTTTCATCGGACAGTGTTCGGCGGACGTCTTGACAAGGGTATGCCCGACTTCAGTTCCAGCAACATGATGCAGAAGAATTGGCAGAACCTGTTTGCGTATCTGAAAGGGCGTTCCGACGGCAAGATCAAGCCGGGTGACCTGCAGGCGATCGATGCCAAATAGACCCACGCTAAGCATCGACACTGCCCGCGCGTCGCTGATGTTGGCGCCTGTAACACGCTTTACCGGAGGGACTGATGTCTGACGCTTACGTTGCTTATGGCGTTTGTGTAGCACATGGAACTCACTCCAGGCTTGGCGCGTTCGTGCGCACGACGCTCGCAATAGCTTGCATGGCGCTTGGGTTCAGTACAGCCCATGCCGACGGTCCTGCGCTGCCTCACAACGACGGAGCCGACGGCGTGCTGCGCGTGTGCGCTGACCCTAACAACATGCCGCTCTCGAATGACAAGGGAGAGGGTTTCGAAAACAAGATCGCGGCCCAG
>DASYLW010000486.1:0-2788 GCA_036009385.1 Caballeronia sp. | reverse complement strand
GATCTTCGGAAAAAATGGTCGCCTGGTCCATATCGCCTTGTTTGAGGCGTACGCACTGACCGTCTTTTAGATCGATGGCCGGAATGAGCAACATAGAAATAGCGTTATCGGATAAGGGTTAATCGAACGGTTGCAAACCTGACGCTCAGCGCCTTGTTTTGCTTGCCGTCTCGCTAGTGTAGTACAAGTAATGCAAGGCTCGCCGCTGCAAACGGCATAAGCCAAAGCGTCAAACCATCGCTAAAACAGCACCAAAAACGCGCAACTTACGGTTTCCAGTTTACGAAGTTTCGATACAGCCGCAAGCCCGCATCCGAGCTCTTCTCAGGGTGAAACTGGGTCGCGAACAGATTGTCCCGGGCAATAGCCGAGGTAAACGGCGCACCGTAAAGGGTTTCGCCCGACGTATGCACCGGATTGTCAGGGACGCCGTAGTAACTGTGCACGAAATAGAAAAACGATTCATCGGGCACGCCGTCCCACAGCGGGTGCCGCTGCGTCTGGCGCACGCGATTCCAGCCCATTTGCGGAACCTTGAAACGGGAGCCGTCGTCCTGCAGTTGGCCTTCCAGCTCGAAGCGCACAACCTTGCCGGGTATCAGGCCGAGGCCATTCGTGCCCTTCGCGTCGCCTTCCTGGCTCCAGTCGAATAGCATTTGCTCGCCGACGCACACACCCAGCATGGGTTTGTCGCGCGCGGCTTCCATCACCGCTTCCTGCAAGCCCGACGCGCCGAGGTGCGCCATGCAGTCGCGCATGGCGCCCTGCCCCGGCAGCACAATGCGCTCCGCCGCGCGGATTGCTTCGGGCTGCTCGACGATCGCTACGTCCGCTTCCGGCGCAGCCTTGCGGAGCGCCTGATAGACAGAGCGCAGGTTGCCCATGCCGTAATCCACGATTGCTATTGAAGTTTTCATCGAAGTATTCAATTCAGCACGTTCCAGAACGCTATTTCAAAGAGGGCAGCAACGCCTTCAATCCATTGACGATAAATTCCACGGCCAGCGCCGAGAGCATCAAACCCATCAGCCGCGTACCGATGTTGATGCCGGTCCGGCCGACCCAGCGCGCAATGGGTTCGGCGAGCATCAGCGCACCGAAACACAATCCCGCCAGTACCGCCCCGATCATGACCAGCCCGATCCGCTCATACCAATGCGCCACACTTGCAGAATAGACGATCACCGTGCTGATGGAACCCGGTCCCGTCAGCAGCGGAATGGCAAGCGGCACGACCGCGATGCTGTTTTTCATCTCGGCTTCGTGGCGCTCTTCCGGCGTGGAGCGCGTGTTGCCCACTTGTGCGTTCAACATGTTGATCGCCATGAGCAACATGATGATGCCGCCGCCCACTTGAAGAGAGCCGACCGAAATCCCGAAGAATGCGATGATCTGTTGCCCGAGCAGCGCCGTCACAGCAATCACGCAGAAGACTGAAATGGACGCGATCCGGATCGTGCCGGCCTTTTCCGAGCTCGACATATCGGTCGTCAGGCTCAGGAAAAACGGGATCGCGCCGACCGGATTGATCAGCGCGAGCAACGAAATAAACGATTTGAGTAGATTCATCGCAGGCCGGCATGGCTCATATCGACGCGACGGCCCGGACGCTGGGAACACGCCCGATATGTGCCGGTTTCGCGTTGTTTAGAAGGCGCTTAAAGGCTGCCCTTGGTCGATGGAATCTGCCCTGCCGCGCGTTCGTCCATCTCGACAGCCATGCGCAACGCGCGGCCGAATGCCTTGAAGACGGTTTCAACCTGATGATGCGCGTTGATGCCGCGCAAATTGTCGATATGCAGCGTCACGCCCGCATGATTCACGAAGCCGCGGAAAAATTCGATGGTGAGATCGACGTCGAAGGTCCCGATGCGAGCACGCGTGAACGGGACGTGAAATTCCAGCCCCGGCCGGCCCGAAAAATCGATCACGACGCGTGACAGCGCTTCGTCGAGCGGCACGTAGGAATGGCCGTAACGACGAATGCCCTTGCGATCGCCAATAGCCTTTGCCACCGCCTGACCCAGTGTGATGCCCGTGTCTTCCACCGTATGGTGGTCATCGATATGAAGGTCGCCATGCGCTTCGACTTCAAGGTCGAAGAGGCCGTGACGCGCGATCTGGTCGAGCATGTGGTCGAGAAACGGCACGCCGGTAGCGAGCTTTTGCTTGCCGGTGCCGTCCAGGTCGAGCTTCACACGGATCTGCGTTTCGCTGGTGTTGCGAACGACTTCCGCAATGCGCATGGTGTTTCCTTTGAGACTTTTAAGAGATTTCAGTGCAGCGCGAGTTTCAAAGCCGCGATCATTTGCGCATTTTCTTCTGCCGATCCGACCGTCAAACGAACGCAATTTGCCAATAACGGATGCATTTTACTCACGTTTTTGATCAAAACCCGCGATGTCAGCAGGGTTTCGAAGACGGCCGCAGCATCGGGAACACGAACGAGCAGAAAGTTGCCGGCGCTGGGATAAACGGTCACGCCTGACAGCGCTTTCACGGCCTGTTCCAATCGGGAGCGCTCGATGCGAAGTTCGGTGGCCTGGGCATCGAGCACGTCGAGGTGATCGAGCATGAAATCCGCCGCCGCCTGCGTCAGCACATTGACGTTATACGGCGGGCGCACTTTATCGAATTCGGTCGTCCACGACGCCTTGCCCGCCAGATAACCCAGGCGAATACCCGCCAGACCGAGCTTCGACATCGTCCGCATTACAACGACGTTGTCGAAATCAGCGGCCCGGGGCAGCCAGCTTTGCTGCGCGAACGGCTGATACGCTTCATCGAT
>DASYLW010000485.1:0-4787 GCA_036009385.1 Caballeronia sp. | reverse complement strand
CGGGACTGGAGCCGCATGCTGCCAGAAGGATCAGGCAATCGAAAGCAATGGCTCCAAGCAATGGCTCCAAGCAATGACTCAGCGCGCCAACTTGAGCGGGTCGTGCTGCGTTCGCGTTTCGCGAGTAAGCTTTAGCGCGGATTTACGCGCGGGCAAGATTCGGGCGATGCATTCTCGGGCTTCAGCCCGACATGATCTTCCTTTTTCAGATGCACTAATACAACTGACTTTCCGATTGATAAACAGGAGCTTTCCATGATGAATCGAGACAACCCCGTGTGGCTCATTACCGGCTGCTCGACCGGCTTCGGCCGTGAGTTGGTCAAACTCGTGCTCGAGCGCGGATGGCGCGCCGTCGTGACGGCACGTGACCCGTCCAGCCTCAAAGACCTTGCCGAAGGCTACGGGGACCGCGCACTCGTACTGCAACTCGATGTGACTGACCGCAAGCAGATCGCGGACGTTGTTGCGAAATCGCAGAGGCATTTCGGCCGTATCGATGCCCTCGTAAACAATGCGGGTTACGGTTATCTGGCGGCGATTGAAGAAGGTGAAGACGACGCCGTACGCGCGATGTTCGAGACCAATGTGTTTGGTCTGGTCGACATGACGAAGGCCGTGCTGCCCATCATGCGTGCGCAAAAAAGCGGACTCATTGTCAACATTTCGTCGATAGGCGGGATCACGAGTTTCGCCGCCACGGGGTATTACCACGGCACCAAATACGCGGTGGAAGGCATCTCGGAGTCGCTGGCGATCGAAGTGAAACCGCTGGGCATCGACGTCCTCGTGGTTGAGCCGGGACCGTTCCGCACCAACTGGGCGGGGCCGTCGATCAAGCAATCGGCTACGCGCATCGATGACTATGCGGCAACCGCAGGCGAGCGCCGCAAGCAGACCGAGGCGCGCAGCGGCAATCAGGCGGGCGACCCGGTGCGCGCGGCGCAGGCGATCATTGACGCGGCACTTTCCGATACCCCGCCGTTGCGCCTGTTGCTTGGCAAAGCCGCGCTTGAACTGGCGCGCAAGAAAGTCACTTCGCTGACTCACGACTTCGACGCGTGGGAAAAGACGACTATTGGCGCCGACTTTCCTGAAGGATCGAGCTAAGCCGTCACACTCGCGCGAGAGTCTTTCTGATTCCTTGCTGCAAGTTATAACCGGGGCGCACGCTTCTTTCGTTTTCGCTGGCTGAGATGCGTGCGCCTTGACCGTTGGACACCTCCAGTCAATCAAGCGCGCGTGTGCATCTCGCGCGCATCGCTTAGCTCTCGTCACAAGATAAGCGCGCCTGCTCCGAGGTTTCCTTTGGTCCCCGCTTCACTGCGACTAAAGGAAACCCCGCTTCCGCAAACATTTTGCATAAGGCAAACTTATGGACATCGACGGAAAATGCTGCAGCTTCGCGCGGTCCTTGGCAGCACGGGCATCCTGCCATCCTTGCCAAGCCGGCGCCGCGCCAAACCGGAGCGCCCATGAGACGACCGCGTCACCCCATCGACCTGCGCGCACTGCAAGCGTTCGTTGCCGTCTGTGATACAGGCTCGATGACTGCCGCTGCAAAGCAGCTCGGCGTGAGCCAGAGCGCGATCAGCCAGTCGGTATCCGCCCTCGAACGCGAGCAGGGTACAAGCCTGTTTGACCGGGACAGCCGCCCGCCGCGTGCCAATAGCGCAGGGCGAGCCTTGCTTGAACTCGCCACGCCCTTGCTCGATCACGCGCAACGCGTGAGTGCCCGCATAGACGAGGTATCCGACGCAGGCAATGCTTCGGTTCGGCTTGGATGTGTGGACTCGTTCGCAGCCACTGTTGGCCCGGAACTGATTCGTGCACTCTCGGGTTCGTCCCGGCAGATTGCCTTGTGGTCAGGCCTGACACCGGGGTTGACCAAGCAGTTGCACGATCGCGAGATCGATCTGGCCGTGTGCACCCAGACTGTCATTTCGGACCCGCGTATCGTGGAGATCCCATTGTTCTCCGAGGCGTTCGTGGCGGTTGCGTCGCGGCGCTTTCTCGCGTCGCGGCCCGCGGCGGACTGGCGTATCCTCGCTGGCAATCTTCCTTTGATCCGTTATACGGGGCGCTCGGTGATCGGCCAGCAGGTCGAGCGTTTTGCGCGGCACCTCGGTATCGACAGCCCGCGGCGTTATGAATTCGACGCCACCGATCCTCTCCTCAGCCTCGTTGCTGCGGGTCTTGGTTTCGCCATTTCCACACCGCTCTGCTTGTGGCAGGCGCGTCATTATCTGGAGGAAATCGATGTGCTGCCGCTGCCGCCGGGCGGCCTCGCACGTCGTGATTTTTTCCTGCTGCATCGTGAGAGCGAATGGGACGGTTTTACGGCCGAGCTGATCAGTTTGACGCGCGGTGTGCTCGACCAGCGCATTCGCCTGGCGCTGCAGCAAGCGCTCCCCAACCTGCCGGACGACGCGCTCAAATAACGCTTATCAACTTGCCTGTTGACCTCTTTTTGAACCTTCTTTCATACGCTTACATCGCCCGGAATCGATCATGACTGATCTCTACACCCTGCGTCGTGGCGACGCACCGCTGCTTATTTCAATCCCGCACCTGGGCACTGAAATTCCCGAGAGCCTGCGGCCGTTGTACACGGACATAGCGTTGAGCGTTGCGGACACCGACTGGCATCTCGACCGCCTGTATGACTTCGCCCGCGAGATGGGCGCGACAATTCTAGGCGCTCGCATCTCGCGTTATGTGATCGACCTGAACCGGCCATCGAACGATGAAAGCCTCTATCCGGGCCAGACGACAACGGGCCTCTGCCCGGGCGAAACCTTCCGTGGCATGCCGCTGTATCGCGATGGCGCTGGGCCCGATGCGGCCGGGAAAGCGCGGCGCGTAGTCACTTACTGGCAGCCGTATCACGACGTGCTTGAGGCAGAACTCGCCCGGTTGCGGGCGACGCATCCGAACGTGCTGCTGTGGGAAGCACATTCCATTGCAAGCGTGTTGCCGCGTCTATTCGAGGGCAAGCTTCCTGATCTGAACATCGGTACGCAGGATGGGCGCACGGCGGCGCCAGGCGCCTTGCAAGCGGTCACCGATGCCGCTGCACGGAGCGCTTTTACGTGGATCGCCAACGGCCGTTTCAAGGGCGGCTACAACACGCGTCACTATGGAGCGCCTGAAACCGGCGTTCACGCGATACAACTGGAAATGTGCCAGTCGACCTACATGGATGAGACGGAGCCGTTCAACTATGCGCCCGAGGCAGCGAGCCAGGTCCAGGTGGTGGTGAAGGACATGTTGGGCGCGGCGCTGGATGTAATCCAAAGGTTGTAATCGCTCTCGCTCGAGCGCAGGACCGGTTACTGCCGCCGTGCATCCAAGCGCGATTTTCAACGATCTCTTAACATGGCCGATGCATCAACGAAGCTGCCTGTCCGCATCGCGGGCGCGGCAGCGGCTCATCGGCTTTCAATGGAAAGGAGTGGATATGGAATATCGCTTACTGGGCGAAACGGGCTTCAAGGTGCCCGTGCTGAGCCTGGGCACCGCCACGTTCGGCGGCAGCAATGATTTTTTCAAGGCATGGGGCAGCACTGACGCCGACGGCGCGCGCAGCCTGGTCGATATTGCGCTGGAGGCGGGCGTCTCCATGTTCGATAGCGCCGACGTTTATTCCGACGGCATGGCCGAGGAGATCCTCGGCAAGGCAATTGCCGGACGTCGCTCGAAGGTGATCGTATCGACGAAAGGGACGTTTCAGTTCGGCTCGGACGTGAACAGCGTCGGCTCGACCCGGCATCACTTGACCGAAGCCATCAATGGCAGCCTCAAGCGCTTGAACACGGACTACATCGACATCTATCAACTGCATGGTTTCGACGCACTGACACGCGTGGAAGAAACCCTGCGCACGCTCGACGACTTCGTGCGCGCGGGCAAGATCCGCGTGATTGGCTGCTCGAATTTCTCCGGCTGGCACTTGATGAAATCGCTGGCGGTGTCGGACCGTGAAGGCCTCGCGCGGCATTCAGTGCATCAGGCGTATTACTCGCTCACCGGCCGCGATTTCGAGCATGAACTCATGCCGCTGGGACTGGACCAGAAGGTCTCGACCATTGTGTGGAGTCCGCTGGGGTGGGGGCGTCTGACAGGCAAGATTCGTCGCGGCAGCCCGTTGCCGGAGAACAGCCGTTTGCACAAGACGGCCGACATGGGACCGCCGGTTGCCGATGACTATGTCTACGGCATTGTGGATGCGCTGGATGCCGTGGCCAGGGAAACGGGAAAGAACGTGCCGCAGATTGCGTTGAACTGGCTGCTGCAGCGGCCGACAGTCGCGAACGTGATTGTGGGCGCTCGCGACGAGAAGCAGTTCCGCGAAAACCTGGGCAGTGTAGGGTGGTCGCTGAGTGCTGCGCAGATTGCGGCTCTGGATAAAGCGAGCACGTTGGCGTTGCCATATCCTTACTGGCATCAGCGCGGTTTCGCGGATCGAAATCCGTCGCCGGTGTAGAGGATGGGGCGGGTGGGTGGTAAACATGACGGTTCGTGCGCGGGTTGCGCGCGCCACCCGCCGTCCCTTCGCGGCTTAACGCAGCGACGCGATCGCTTCGTTTGCCGCACCATTTCGCATGATTTGCGTGAGCCGGTCGCCAAGTTTTTCACGCGCCTGTTCGGTATCGTAATGCGTTTGGAGGTTCATCCAGCTTTGTGGGTCGACGCCGAAAAATGCACCGAGACGAACGGCGGTATCAGCCGTGATGGCGCGTTTCCCTTGCACAATTTCATTGATACGACGTGCCGGTACCTCTATC
>DASYLW010000484.1:0-3547 GCA_036009385.1 Caballeronia sp. | reverse complement strand
GCTGGCAGCAGGGGGCTGTAGCGCGGTCCACAGCACATTGATGAGTTCATCGGCGGTCGTATCGATCTGAGCCTGACTCAGATGCCGTTTCGCGAGCGTCGCATCCCACAGCACATGTTCCATTGGCCCGAAGACCAGCGAGCGCATCAGCCGCAACGGCAAGTCGGCCCGCACCTGGCCGACTGTCTGGCCGTGAGCAAGCACGTTCATTAGCGGCGCGGTATAGCGACGTTGCAGGTCGGTGAGCGTGTCGCTGAGATCATGATGTTTCGTCCGGCCTTCCGATAAAACCAGCGCGCACAAACCCGTCCCGTTCACCAGCATCAGCCGCAAATGCGTCCTGACGATAAATGCAAATTGCTGGCGGACGCTGCCGTCACGGGGCAGGCCGGATTCGAATGCATCGATGATCTCGTCATACCAATCCGCGATCACGCGCGCGCACAACTCCCGCTTGCCGCTGAAATAGCTGAACACGGTGGCCTCTGAAATGCCGGCGCGCTGGGCGATTTCGGCGCTGGTCGCGGCGTCGTAGCCTTTTTCGGCGAAGACGTCCCGTCCGGCCTGAAGAATGTCTTTCACGCGCTGCTGTGACTTGACGCCGGCGGGCGTACGGCGATTTCCGGTGACAGGGGTGGAGGACATAGGAAGACGTGTACGATGATGAGCCAGATGTGAGCGTAGCTCAAATCCCTATTGACGGGAAGGGGTATTCGGCGCGAAACTGCCGTCGATCATGGAAATCAGCGTGTGTGAGTGTGACTCATAGTCTGACTCGTAGCTGAGTAGAAAACCACCACGCTGCCGGCCTCGAGCCGATACACCGAAGAAGGAGATCCGCATGAACGACGTACCCGGTCTGAATTTCGCCTTGGGCGAAGATATCGACATGTTGCGCGACTCGCTCGCCAATTTCGCTGCCAAGGAGATTGCGCCGCGCGCCGCTGAAATCGATAAAACCGACCAGTTCCCTATGGACCTCTGGAAGAAATTCGGCGATCTGGGCGTGCTCGGTATGACGGTGTCCGAAGAGTACGGCGGGGCGAACATGGGCTATACGGCGCACATGGTCGCGATGGAGGAGATCTCGCGGGCGTCGGCGTCGGTGGGGTTGTCGTATGGCGCGCATTCCAACCTGTGCGTGAACCAGATTCATCGCAACGGTACCGAAGCGCAAAAGCGCAAATATCTGCCGGGGCTGGTCTCGGGCGAGCACATTGGCGCGTTGGCAATGAGCGAGCCGAACGCCGGATCGGACGTGGTCAGCATGAAGCTGCGCGCCGATGAAAAGGGCGACCACTACGTGCTCAACGGCACGAAGATGTGGATTACCAACGGGCCGGATTGTCACACGCTCGTGGTCTACGCGAAGACGGATATTGAAGCCGGCTCGAAGGGCATTACGGCGTTTATCGTCGAAAAGGGCATGAAGGGGTTTTCCGTCGCGCAGAAGCTAGACAAGCTCGGCATGCGTGGCTCGCATACCGGCGAACTTGTGTTCGAGAACGTGGAAGTCCCGAAGGAAAATATCCTTGGAGAATTGAACGGCGGCGTGAAGGTTTTGATGAGCGGCCTCGACTATGAACGTGCGGTGCTGGCGGGTGGCCCGACGGGCATCATGGTCGCGTGCATGGACGCGGTTGTGCCATACATCCACGACCGCAAGCAGTTCGGTCAGGCGATCGGCGAGTTCCAGTTGATTCAAGGCAAGGTCGCCGATCTTTATACGACCTTGCAAGCGTGCCGCGCGTATCTCTACGCGGTGGGGCGGCAACTCGATACGCTCGGTGCAGGTCATGGCCGCCAGGTCCGCAAGGATTGCGCCGGTGTGATTCTCTACACGGCTGAAAAGGCGACGTGGATGGCTGGCGAAGCGATCCAGATTCTTGGCGGCAATGGTTATATCAACGAGTATCCGGTCGGCCGTCTGTGGCGTGACGCGAAGCTGTATGAGATCGGCGCGGGCACGAGCGAGATTCGCCGCATGCTGATCGGCCGTGAACTGTTCGCTGAAACAGCTTGAGCGAGCGGACAAACCTATGCCGATCATCGAATCGAAACTGAATCCACGTAGCGATGAATTCCGCGCCAACGCGGCGGCGCTTGAAGCGCTCGTCGCGGATCTGAAGGAAAAGGTCGCGAAGATCACGTTGGGCGGCGGACAAGCTGCCCGCGATAAACACGTGTCGCGCGGCAAGCTGTTGCCACGTGACCGTATCGCCCAATTGCTTGATCCAGGCACGCCGTTTCTCGAGCTGTCGCAACTGGCCGCCTACGGCATGTACAACGACGACGCCCCCGGTGCCGGCGTGATTACGGGCATTGGCAGGATTGCGGGGCAGGAGTGCGTGATCGTCTGCAACGACGCAACCGTGAAGGGCGGCACGTATTATCCGGTGACGGTTAAAAAGCATCTTCGGGCGCAAGAGATTGCGGAAGAGAACCGCTTGCCGTGCGTGTATCTCGTCGATTCCGGCGGCGCGAACCTGCCGAATCAGGACGATGTATTCCCCGATCGCGATCACTTCGGCCGCATCTTTTATAACCAGGCGAACATGTCGGCGAAGGGTATTTCGCAGATCGCCGTGGTGATGGGATCGTGCACCGCGGGCGGCGCCTATGTGCCGGCCATGAGCGATGAATCGATCATCGTAAGGAACCAGGGCACGATTTTCCTGGGCGGCCCGCCGCTGGTGAAAGCGGCAACGGGCGAAGAGGTCAGCGCCGAAGATCTCGGCGGCGGCGATGTGCATACGCGGTTGTCAGGCGTCGTCGATCACCTCGCTCAAAACGATGCACACGCGCTGGGAATTGCGCGCAGCATTGTTGGCACTCTCAATCGAGTGAAGGTGTCGCCGGTGGCGCTTAAAGAACCGCTGCCGCCGCGTCATGATCCGCATAGTCTCTATGGGGTGATTCCGGCGGACACCCGCAAGCCGTTCGACATTCGCGAAGTGATCGCGCGCATCGTCGATGACTCCGCTTTCGATGAATTCAAGGCCCGGTACGGCACGACGCTCGTGTGCGGATTCGCGCATATCTGGGGGCATCCGGTCGGCATCATCGCGAACAACGGCATCCTCTTTTCGGAGTCGGCGTTAAAGGGGGCGCACTTCATCGAACTGTGCTGCCAGCGCAAGATTCCGCTCGTGTTCCTGCAGAACATCACGGGTTTCATGGTCGGCCGCAAGTACGAAAACGAAGGCATCGCGCGCAATGGCGCGAAGATGGTGACGGCGGTTGCAACCGCGAAGGTGCCGAAGTTCACGGTGATTATCGGCGGCTCGTTTGGTGCGGGGAATTACGGCATGTGCGGCCGCGCGTATTCACCGCGTTTTCTCTGGATGTGGCCGAACGCGCGCATCTCCGTGATGGGCGGCGAGCAGGCCGCGTCCGTGCTTGCGACTGTTCGCCGCGATGGCATAGAGGGCAAGGGCGGTACGTGGTCGAAGGAAGAGGAGGAAGCGTTCAAGTCGCCGATTCGCGAGCAGTACGAAGTACAGGGGCATCCGTATTATGCAAGCGCACGTCTGTGGGACGACGGTGT
>DASYLW010000483.1:0-4657 GCA_036009385.1 Caballeronia sp. | reverse complement strand
GCATCGCATTTCGCGGATTCAAACGCTACCCCAATTGTCGCCGGCGCCAGGCCACCTGGCCAATCAGCCAACGTCCGATCGTAGTACCCGCCGCCATATCCCAGCCGATATCGATCAGTATCAAATCCCACACAAGGAATGACGAGCAAGTCCGGCACAACCATACGTTCTTCCGCCGGCACGGGAATGCCGTACCGCCCCTTCTTCATCGCGGCGCTCGGCTGCCACGCATGAAAAACCAGCGGCGACCGTGGCGCAACCACCACCGGCAACGCCGCCTTGCGCGATGCATCCACCGCCAGCCAGACAGTCAGCACATCACGCGCGTCGAACTCCCCGGCCACCGGCCAATAAAAACCAATGCATGACGCACCAGGAAAGCGTGCGACCGCTTCCATCAAACGCCGCGCCAACGCTTCACCGCGCGCGTCCTGATCGGCCCGAACGCCTTGCGCCTCGCGGGTTGCGAGCAGGTTTGCACGCAGCGCGCTTTTGGTTTCCAGCAGAGGGTTGCGTGCTATGCTTTGCATCACTTCGCGCTCCAGAAATAACGATGTCAAAACGTCTCAAACGAGTATATCTCGCAGTCGCAACCACGCTCGCTGCGATCACGCTGATCGGATGCGGTAGCGCCTCCGCCGTGCGTCCCGCAGCAGCTGATTATTCGCTCTCGTCGGACGACCGCATCTTCATCCAGTTACGCGAAGCCGCGCGCTCGAATGACGCCGGCCGTGCCATGCAACTCGCCGCGCAAATTCCGAATTATCCGGCGCCGGGTTATATCGACTACTTCACGATCAAGCCGCAACTCTTCGATTCGCAAGGCCACGCGCGCATCGATGCCCCCGATGAGCCAGTGCTCGCGTTCTTGCAGCGCTACGACGGCCAGGCTATTGCCGACCGCATGCGCAACGACTATCTGTCCGTGCTCGGCGCTCGCCACGACTGGCGCAATTTCCTCGATCAATATTCGCGCTTCGTACTGAACGACGACACGCAGGTGAAATGCTACGCGCTCGAAGCACGGGCGTCGCGCGGAGAAAATGTGTCAGACGCCGCGCGCGCTTTGCTCGTCGATCCGAAATGGTATGGCGATGGTTGCGTCGACCTGATCAACGCGCTGGCGGTCTCGCAGCAATTCACCGCCGACGACGTCTGGCAGCAAATCCGCCTCGCCTATGAGCAGAACTACACGAACACGGGCAGCAAGATCGCGGACGCACTCGGCCAGCAACGCCCGGATCAAAGCGTCTTCGACACCGCCGCCAGCACTCCGCCGCTATATCTGGCACGCGGCGTAGGCCGCGACACGTCGTCGCATCAAATGGCGCTCGTCGCCATCACGCGCATGGCGCGCAACGATCCGGCCATGGCAGCAGCATCGTTCAGCTCGGTCGCGCCGGCGTTGACGCCAACGGAACGCGCTGTCGGCTGGGGCACGATTGGGTATCAGGCTGCGGTGAAGCGCATGCCGAGCGCGGTCGACTGGTATCGGCTTTCGGTGAATGCGCCGTTGTCGAATCCCGCCTATGAATGGCGCACGCGCAGCGCATTGATCGCCGGCGACTGGACCATGGTGCGCTGGTCGATCGAGCAGATGCCGCCCACGCTGCGCAACCAGCCAGCGTGGATCTATTGGCATGCGCGCTCACTGAAGCAAGCGGGTGACACCGCCACGGCCAACCAGGAGTTCGCGGGCATCTCCGATCAGTTCAACTTCTACGGCCAGTTGGCATCCGAAGAGCTCGGCCAGAAGATCACGGTGCCGCCGCGCACGGACGTTAGCGACGCCGAAATTGCCCAGGCTGCAACGGTGCCGGGTTTTGCGTTGTCGCAGAAGTTCTACGCCATGAATCTCCGGCTTGAAGGCAACCGCGAATGGAACTGGCCGCTGCGCACCATGACGGACCGGCAATTGATCGCGGCTGCGCAGTACGCAAAGCGGATCGAATTGTTCGATCGCGCGGTGAACACAGCGGACAAAACCAAGACCGAGCACGATTTCTCGTTGAGGTATCTTGCGCCGTATCGTGATGTGGTCGAGCGTGAGTCGAAGAACACCGGACTCGATGTCGAATGGGCGTATGGCCTGATTCGCCAGGAATCGCGTTTCATCATCAACGCGAGGTCGGAAGTGGGCGCGGGCGGCTTGATGCAGTTGATGCCTGGCACCGCGCAACTTGTGGCGAAGAAAATTGGCATGGGACCGGTATCGCGTGAACAGATGAACGACCTCAACACGAATATCCTGCTCGGCACGAATTATCTGGCGATGGTCTACAACCAGTTCGACGATTCCCCCGTTCTCGCCACCGCCGGTTACAACGCTGGCCCGGGACGCCCAACGCAGTGGCGTTCCACTCTCGGCGCACCGGTAGAGGGCGCGATTTTTGCTGAAACCATTCCGTTCACCGAAACCCGCGATTACGTCAAGAACGTGCTGTCGAACACCGTGTATTACGCAGCGCTGTTCGAAGGCCGTCCGCAATCGCTGAAAGCGCGGCTCGGTTATATCGCGCCGTAAGCGGCTTGGAACAAGACTCGCCGCGCGTTTCGCTTTTCCGGTCGATACGGTTAGTCGAAAGCGACGCGCGGCAGCGCCGCCCTGACGCTTTCGCGGACCGCCACTTATGGAGGCGAACATGCGACATCAAACCATCGCGTTGATCGGCGGATCGGGGTTTATCGGCAGTCATCTGGTGAATGCGCTTGTCGAGCTTGGCAAGAACGTGCGCATTGCCACGCGGCGGCGCGAGAACGCGGCGCATCTGACGCTGCTGCCGGTCGATGTGATCGAAACCAACGTCTACGATCCCGTCCAGCTTGCCGCCTTCGTCTCCCAAGCCGATGCCGTGATCAACCTGGTCGGCATTCTGCACGGAAAGCGCGGCGATCCTTACGGTCCGCAATTCGCCAAAGCGCATGTCGAGTTGCCCGGCAAGATTGTGGCCGCGTGTCAGGCGAAAGGCGTGCGGCGCTTGATCCACATGAGCGCGCTTGGCGCCGATCCGAAAGGGCCGAGCATGTATCTGCGCTCGAAGGGCGACGGCGAAAAGGCCGTACGCGAATCGAATCTGGCGACCACGATCTTTCGTCCGTCCGTGGTGTTTGGCCCCGAAGACAACTTCCTGAATCAGTTCGCGTTTCTCGAGCGGATTTTTCCGGTGATTCCGCTGGCGTGTTCGCGGGCAAGGATGCAGCCGATTTTCGTCGGCGATGTTGCCAAGGCCTTTGCCAACGTGCTCGATCTCGATGCCGCCAGTGGCCGTGTGTACGAGCTTGCCGGACCGACGGTGTACACGCTGGAAGAACTGGTCCGCTTCAGCGGCGCGGCAATCGGCAAGAACGCGAAGATCATTCGTCTGCCTGACAGCCTTGGCCGCCTTCAGGCAATGTCCCTTGAGCTCGCGCCTGGCGAACCCATGATGTCGCGCGATAATCTCGATTCCATGAAAACGCCTGCGGTCGCCAGCGGGCCGATGGCGCCGGAACTCGGTATCGAACCGGCGAGCATTGAAGTCATTGCGCCGATGTACCTCACGGGTGCGTCGTCGCGCACTCGCTTCAATACGTTTCGCGCGTCCGCCGGACGTTGAACGTGGTGTCCTTAAGCAGTGCCTTAACCCAAGATATTTGCGATGAAACTCGTTATTGGTGACAAGAATGTATCGTCGTGGTCCATGCGGCCGTGGCTCGTGCTCAAGCACTTCGGCATTCCCTTCGAGGAGATCATGATTCGTCTCGCGCGGCCGGATTCCAGCGCGAATATCCTTGCGCATTCGCCGTCGGGGAAAGTGCCTTGCCTCGTGACCGATGCCGGTGACGCCGTGTGGGAATCGGCTGCGATCATGGAGACGCTGGCCGAGCTGTTTCCGCAGCACGCCATGTGGCCGCGCGATACCGCCGCGAGGGCGCACGCCCGCAGTATCAGCGCGGAAATGCACGCGGGGTTCGCTGATCTGCGCGAACAGATGTCGATGAATATCCAGCGCCAGGCCTTCGGCCAGGAACTCACGGCGGGCGCGCTCGCGAATGTCAAACGAATCGACCTGATCTGGCGCAATTGCCTCGACGCCCGCGGAGGTCCGTTCTTGTTTGGCAAGGAATTCGGTATTGCCGACGCAATGTTCGCGCCGGTCGTCATGCGCTTCAATTCCTACGCGCCCAAGCTGAGCGAAACCGCGCTTGGCTACGCCGCCCGCATCACGGCGCTGCCGGAGGTTGCGGAGTGGATTGAAGGCGCACGGAACGAGCGATGAACATTTACGCCGTGGGCGGCGCGATCCGCGATGACATGCTCGGCCTGCCGGTTCAGGACCGCGATTACGTCGTGGTCGGCGCGACGCCCGAGCAAATGACGGCGAAAGGTTATAAACCGGTCGGCAAGGATTTCCCCGTGTTTCTGCATCCGCAAACGCACGAGGAATATGCGCTCGCGCGGACTGAGCGCAAGACATCGGCGGGATATCACGGCTTTCAGTTTTTCTACGCGCCCGATGTCACGCTCGAAGAAGATCTCGCGCGCCGCGATCTGACCGTGAACGCAATGGCGCGCGAAGTGCGCCCGGACGGCGAGCTGACCGGGCCGGTCATCGATCCGTTCAATGGCCGTGCCGATCTCGAAGCACGCGTGTTCCGGCATGTGGGTGATGCGTTT
>DASYLW010000482.1:0-6301 GCA_036009385.1 Caballeronia sp. | reverse complement strand
CCACCGGCGCCTGCCCGCCGAATCGATCAACCACTTGCAGGCACCCAACGAGTGCCGACCCGATGACCGGTGCCGCTCAATGCGCACTCTGGTCGTGTCGTTGATCAGGATTGCTCGGATAACTGTACTGCCCATAGCGAATCAGCAGCACACCTATCGCTATTAGCACGATGGCGCCGGCCGATGCGATAAGATGCAGTTCGGTATTCGCGCCAGCGCGTAGGATCACGTCCCGCGCGATCGAGACTATGGCAATGTAAAGCGGAAAGCGCACCGGCAATTGCCCCGCCTTCAGGTATTGCCCGACCATGGCAAACACTTCGAGGTATAGAAACATAAGCAGCAGATCGGTCAGTGTGACGCCGTCGGAGTCTGCCATCTTCCAGATCAGATGCCCCATCGCAAGAGCGGTTCCGATACCGATGACCAGCAAACCGAACAGTTCGGCCATTTCCATCACTTGCTCGAGCCGGTTCTTGATGCTCTTTTGCAGAGCGCTTTCATACTTCATCCACAGTGCTCCTTGTAGGGCTGGCATGGTCTCGTGACGTAGCGGCTGATCGGCGCCAGCTATGGCACCGATTCGATGCGCGCCGGCAGCGGTACCAGTGTGAGGGCGCAGACCGTGCCGTTAAAAGATAGTGATAGCGAGCAGTGCCGATGAACGCAGCACAGATCGCGAGCTACACGCGGATCAAATAAACCGCGCCGATGAACAACTTCCTCTGGTTCTCCGGGAATGACACGCCAGACTATGCTGTTTGGCGTGGCGCATCGATGCGTCACCGCGTCGCGGCAGTGCCGAGGATGGAATTGCTAGAATAAGGGTAATCCACTATATACGCGTTGAGTGCAAGCCGTGACAAGTTCGCATCGAGATCTGTTTGCCACCCGCTGGTCCCTGTCCAAACCCGTCTGCGGCGGCGCCGAGCCCGCGGCAGCGCTCACGCCCACCGAAGGTGCTGTAGCGGCCGGCCAAAACGTGGCTGGCACGGTTTCGTTCGCGTTTGCTGCCCCTATCAGTATGACGACTGCCGAAGTTGTGGCAGCCGCGCCGAGCCAGCGGATGCCCGTGGCGCCTGCTCCGGCAGCGCCGCCAGCGCCACCCACTTTCAGCCCTCGTGTTGTCATCGGGCTGCTCGGCATGCTCCTCACCTCGCTTGCGGCCGGGCTGAACGAGCACGTCACCGAAGTGGCGATGATGGACGTGCGCGGCGCACTGTCGATCGGCCACGACGAGGGAACCTGGCTGACGGCTCTTTTTGAGGCCACCAACGTCGCCGCCATGGCGTTCGCGCCATGGTGCGCGGTCACCTTGTCGCTGCGGCGTTTCACCATTGGCGCTGCGCTGATGTTCGCGCTGCTGGGTCTGCTTTGCCCGTTCGCCCCCAATGTCGAGACGCTCGCCGTCCTGAGGGCGCTGCAGGGGCTTGCAGGGGGCTGCCTGCCGCCGATGCTGATGACGGCAGCGCTGCGCTACCTGCCGCCCAACATCAAGCTGTACGGCCTCGCCAGCTATGCGCTCACTGCTACGTTCGGACCCAACCTGGGCACGCCGTTAGCCGCTTTCTGGACCGAATACGTCAATTGGCGCATGGTGTTCTGGCAGGTGGTGCCGCTTTGCCTCGTCAGCACCGCGGCTATTGCGTACGGCCTGCCGCAAGACCCGCAGAGGCTGGAACGCTTCCGCTCGTTCAACTGGGTCGGCTTGCTCACCGGTTTTCCCGCCATCTCGATGCTGGTGATCGGGCTGTACCAGGGCGACCGGCTGGACTGGCTGAACTCGCCGCTGATCTGCGTGATGCTCGGTGGAGGAGGCCTGCTGTTCTGCTTGTTCCTGTTGAACGAGTGGTCGCACCCGCTGCCTTTCTTCAAGTTACGGATGTTGGCCCAACGCAATTTCACCCACTCACTGATCACGCTTGCCGGCGTGCTGGTGGTTCTGCTGGGCGTGGCCGTCATCCCCAGCGACTATCTCATCGAGGTGCGCGGCTATCGGCCGCTACAGATCGCACCGCTGGCGCTGGTCGTTGCCCTGCCGCAGCTCATCGCGTTGCCGGTAACGGCTGCGATCCTCAACATTGAACGCGTCGATTGCCGCTGGGTGCTGGGACTTGGCCTCACCCTTGTGGCGGCCTCTTGCGCGCTGGGCAGCTTCATGACCTCGGACTGGGTGCGCGAGAATTTCTACCTGCTCCAGGCGCTTCTGACGATCGGCGAGCCGATGGCCGTGATTCCGCTGCTGATGCAGGTGACCACTAACCTACCGCCAACCGAGGGCCCATTCGCCTCGGCCATGTTCAACATGGTGAAGGGCTTTGCGGCCGCGGTCGGCACCGGCCTGGTGACAGGGCTGGGCACCGCGCGCGAGCATTACCATTCCGTGATGCTCGTCGACCGGCTGGGCAGCGAACCGTTGACCGCCTCGCAAGCCGGCGATCGCACGGGGACGTTTGCCGATCTGGCCGGGCGGATTCACGAGCAGGCGGTCGTACTCATGTCGGCCGACCTCTATCTCGTCATGGCGGCCATTACTACTGCTCTTGTGCTGCTTATTCCCATCGTGCCTGTGCGCGTTCGTCCGCCACGCGCAACCGCGCCGACAACCTCCCGCTGAACGCATTGAACATGTCATTGTCACGCCAATCATCCCGAAAGACGGTCTTGCTAGGGGTCTTAACCTTGCTATTGGTTGGTTGCGGCTGGGGTGGCGCGAGGCTGATCTCCAAACCTGGCTCCGAATCTACGAACGACGCCTACGTCACCGCCGATTACACGCTCGTCGCGCCGCGGGTGGCCGGCCAGATCGCTGACGTGCTGGTCGACGACAATCAGGTGGTGAAAGCGGGCCAGCTTCTCGCCCGCATTGATGACCGGGATTATCGTGCCGCGCTTGCCAGCGCGGAGGGCGACCTGAAGGTAGCGATGGCCGCGATGCGTGATTTCGATGCGCGGATTGCGCAGCATCCCGCGCTCGTGGCACAGGCGCAAGCGACCTTGCGCTCCGACCAGGCCGCCATCGGCTTCGCGCGCGCCAACGCCACGCGCTACCGCGATCTCTCCGCGGGCGGCGCTGGGACTATGGAGGAGCAACAGCGCGCGGTGAGCGCGCTCGACCAGCAGCAAGCCGGACAGGATCGCGACCGTGCCGCGCTGCTTGCTGCCCAGGAGCAGCTCGATATCCTGCGTGCAGGGCGCGACAAGGCGCTCGGTGCGTTGGCACGCGCGCAGGCCGCGCTCGATCAGGCGAAGCTCAACCTCTCCTATACGGAAATCCGCGCGCCGGTCGACGGCATGGTCGGTCAGCGCTCGATCCGCGTGGGTGCCTTTGTCGGCGCGGGCACGCCATTGCTGGCGGTAGTGCCGTTGTCGCAGGCGTATGTCATCGCCAATTTTCAGGAGAACCAGCTTGCCCGTATGCGCCAGCATCAGCCGGCGCGCATCACGGTGGACAGCTTTCCGGGCCTTGTCCTGAGAGGCCATGTCGATAGCCTTGCGCCGGCGACGGGCGTTGCGTTCGCGCCCATCGCGCCCGACAACGCCACAGGCAACTTCACCAAGATCGTCCAGCGATTGCCAGTCAAGATCACCATCGATCCCGGGCAATCCGAGGCAGCGCGATTGCGCGTGGGTCTTTCGGTCGAGCCCACTGTCAATGTCGCCGCAAATGAAGCACCGGTAGAAGGGACGGGGAAAAATTGACGGTGCGCCTTCTTTCCATTCGGGCTGTTCTGCTAGCCCTTCTGTCGGGTGTGGCACTTGCCGGCTGCACGGTTGGACCGACTTTCCAGCGGCCCAGTGTTGCGGTGCCGAGTGACTTCACCCGCGCCAACAACGCCCAGGCGCCGAGTCGACCCGTTGAGGCAACGCTCGCGCCGCAGTGGTGGGCCCTGTTGGGCGACCCCGAGCTGGTCGCGTTGGAGTCGCGGCTCGCTACCGACAATCTCGACGTGCAGGCCGCCTCGGCACGCCTCCTGCAAAGCCGCGCCGGGTTGCGCATCGCCGGTGCGGAGCAGTATCCGATGATAGGTAGCGCGGCGTCCTATAACCGCGAACAGGCGAGCCCGAATGGCATTGTTTCTCTGTTGGGCGTCAATCCTGTCGGAGCACAGCCCGAATCTGCCAGTGGCGACACCGCATTCGGCGTCGCGAGCTTGCCGGGCACGAGCGGATCGCCGCCCTACAACCTGTGGCAATACGGCTTCGACGCGTCCTGGGAGTTGGACCTGTGGGGCCATGCACGGCGAGGCGTGGAGGCAGCCAACGCCGCGATGCAGGCATCGGTTGAGGACCGCCGCGCTGTCTTGCTTTCCGCGCAAGCCGAGCTTGCGCGCGACTATATCGAGCTGCGCGCCACGCAGACCCTGCTTGGCATCACGCAAAAGAACCTGACGCTTGCCCGCGACACCGTCAAGCTGACCCGGCTGCGGTTGACCGAGGGGGTCACAACCAACCTCGATGTCGCCAACGCGTCGGCGCAGGTTGCGTCGATCGAGGCGCGGCTGCCGCCGCTGGAGACGCGCCGCGATGCGCTCATCAACGCGCTAAGTTTCCTGCTGGGGGAGGAACCCGGTGCGCTCCGACAGACGCTGGCGGACGTGGGCGACATTCCGTCCCTTCCGGTCCGGGTGCCGATCGGCTTTCCGTCGGAACTTGCACGACGGCGGCCAGATATCCGGCGAGCGGAGGCACAACTGCACAGCGCGACGGCAGAGATCGGCGTCGCGCAGGCTGATTTCTATCCGCGGATCTCGCTCATGGGCAGCCTCGGCTTTCAGTCGCTCCAGCTTTCCAGCCTCGGCGACTGGGCGTCACATCAGTTCGTCTTGGGTCCTTCCATCTCGCTGCCCATTTTCGAGGGCGGAAGGCTCAAGGGCACACTCGAGCTGCGCAAGGCTCAGCAACAGGAAGCGGCGATCATTTTCCAGCGTACGGTGTTGCAGGCCTGGCATGAAGTGGATGACGCACTGTCGGCCTACGATGCCGAGCAGCGCCGTCGTGACCAGTTGAAGGAGGTGGTGCAGCAGGACCAGGTCGCGCTTGCGGTCGCGCAGCAGCGCTATCGCGAAGGTGCCATTGATTTCCTCAACGTGCTCACGGTGCAGCGGGACCTGCTGAACGCCGAAAGCGATCTGGCGCAGAGCCGTGCAATCGCTTCGGTCAATCTCGTCATCCTCTATAAGGCCCTTGGCGGTGGGTGGGAGACGGCCTTCCCGGAAGTTCCGCCGGCTGAGGAGCGCGCTAGATCCGCGCCACTGAAAACCGCCCATACCGCCGCTAATGGATCCGGTTCGTAGATTGATAATCATGGAAAAGCCTTCTGGCCGCCCACAAAAGAGGGCGGCCAGGGTCCGAGTTGAGAGGCAACGATTAACCCGCTAAGGAGAACGCCGAACATAGTTCCGCGTGGGAGATAGTCAAGCTTCGTATAGCCGAGCAACAGCTGAACCACCCTGAGGTGCTTTGTGCGACGCTAGAGCAACGATGGCTTGGTGCGGCGCATGGTATGGGTTCCGTATTCCAGACCGAGCGACGCAATGCACCAATGCACCAATGCACCCACTGAGCGAACTCCGAGTCGCCCAGCCGACGGTCATGCAACAGAAGACGCAACGGCCGGTGCAGTTCGAGATTACAGAGGGACCCGCGACAGCGTTGAGGCGTCGACCAGGGAGGCGGGGTGTCCGGCTTTCGTTAGAAGCCGGTTCAGTTCATGGGCGACGTTCAGGCCGCCGCCAGCTTTTGCGCAAGATGCAACCCGTCCTTCTTTGCCTCGTGCTCTTCGATCAGCCGATAGACGGTCGCGCCCCGCACCGTCTCCGATTCGAGCAGTTGTTCGGCAATCGCACGCAGCACCGGCTCCTTGTCGCGCAGCAGCGCGTAGCATGCTCCGTTCAAGTGCTTCAGCAGAATGTTCGCGTGCTCGATCGCGGTTTTCTTCTGCAAACCGGCGTACTGCGCCGGCAATGCCGCAAGGCTGAACAGATTGCCATCCACATTGAAGCCGAACTTCGACACCATATCAAGGCTGATCCGCGACGCTTCCTGCAAGTCCTGCGCTGCGCCGCTCGACGCTTCCGAAAACGCCAGCAATTCCGCATTTCGTCCGCCTAGCAGCACCTGAATCTCGTTGCGTATTTCGGTCTCCAGGTACAGGTGTTTGTCCTGCGTCTTCGTGATCAGCGCGGCGCCCAATGCGCCGCCACGCGGCAGAATCGTGACCTCTTCAAGCACGCCAGTGCCGAGCAATGCGGCGACGAGTCCGTGGCCCGCTTCGTGAACCGCGATCCGCTTGCGTTCG
>DASYLW010000481.1:0-8338 GCA_036009385.1 Caballeronia sp. | reverse complement strand
CGACGTCATCATGATTTTGCTGCCGGATGAAAACATCGCCCAGGTGTATGCGGAAAACGTTGCTCCGTACGCCAAGCAAGGCGCGACGCTGGCCTTCGCCCATGGCTTCAACGTGCATTACGGTCAAGTCGTGCCGCGCGCCGATCTGGATGTGATCATGATTGCGCCGAAAGCGCCGGGCCATACCGTTCGCTCGACCTACAAGCAAGGCGGCGGCGTGCCTCACCTGATCGCCGTGCATCAGGACAAATCCGGTTCGGCGCGCGACATCGCGTTGTCGTACGCGACAGCCAACGGCGGCGGCCGTGCCGGCATCATCGAAACCAACTTCCGCGAAGAAACCGAAACCGATCTGTTCGGCGAGCAGGCCGTGCTGTGCGGCGGTGCTGTCGAGCTGATCAAGGCGGGTTTCGAAACGTTGACTGAAGCCGGTTACGCGCCTGAAATGGCGTACTTCGAGTGCCTGCACGAACTGAAGCTGATCGTCGACCTGATCTATGAAGGCGGCATCGCCAACATGAACTACTCGATCTCGAACAACGCCGAATACGGCGAATATGTGACGGGTCCGAAGATCGTGACGTCGGAAACGAAGAAGGCAATGAAGCAAGTGCTGACAGACATCCAGACGGGCGAGTACGCAAAGAGCTTCATCATCGAAAACAAGGCTGGCGCACCGACGTTGCAATCGCGTCGCCGCCTGACCGCTGAGCACCAGATCGAAACGGTGGGTGCCAAGCTGCGCGCGATGATGCCGTGGATCGCCGCAAACAAGCTGGTTGATCAGTCGAAGAACTAAGCAGCTTTAGCAAGCAGCCTTAGAACCAGCAGCCCAAGAACTAAAAAAGCTGAACGACCGGCCTCGTGTGCCGGTCCTGGTGAGGACCGCAAGCCGTCCGGTGTCGCTTGGCGCCGGACGGCTTTTGCTATCCTACGGTTTTACTAAAAACATAGAACTCGTTCATGAACTATCCACATCCGATCATCGCGCGTGAAGGCTGGCCGTTTATTGCCATTGCGGCTGTCATTGCCGTGTTGATCCAGGCCATCGGCGGCTTTGGCTTTGCCTGGCCGTTCTGGCTGTTGACGATCTTCGTCGTCCAGTTTTTCCGTGACCCCGCCCGGCCGATTCCGGTCCAGGCGAACGCTGTGTTGTGTCCCGCCGACGGTCGTATTGTCGCAGTGGAAACCGCTCACGATCCCTACGCGGGCCGCGAAGCGCTGAAGATCAGCGTGTTCATGAACGTGTTCAATGTCCACTCGCAGCGCTCGCCGGTCGATGGCGCGATCAGCAAGGTGGAGTACTTTCCGGGTTCGTATCTCAATGCTGCCGTCGACAAAGCATCGACCGAGAACGAACGCAATGCGATCGTGATCCAGACTGCAGCAGGGCATACGGTGACCTCGGTGCAGATCGCCGGGCTGATCGCGCGGCGCATTTTGTGCTATGTCCATGTGGGCGAACCGCTGAATCGTGGCCAGCGTTACGGGTTTATCCGCTTCGGATCGCGAGTCGATGTGTATTTGCCGGTGGGCAGCCGTCCGCGGGTGGCGATTGGCGAGAAGGTGTCGGCCTCGTCTACCATCCTTGCCGAGTTCGCAGAATAGTCAGCCAGAGCAATCAGCCAGAGCAATCAGCCAGAAAATCAGCACAAGTAAAGCGGTAAAACCAGGCTGCATAACGGAGGACTCGATGGCGGCACTCAAACCGCGCCGAACGCGAAGCACGGCAACACCCCCGCGGGCGTTTCGCCGCAACAAGTCGGCGCAGGACATCGGCGTGCTGGAAACGCGTCGTGCGAAGCGGCAACAGTTTTTGAGGAAGCGCGGCATTTACCTGCTGCCCAACGCGTTCACCACGGCCGCGTTGTTCTGCGGCTTTTTCGCGGTCGTTCAGGCCATGAACGTACGCTTTGAGATTGCGGCCATCGCGATCTTCGTGGCCATGGTGCTGGACGGCATGGACGGCCGTGTCGCGCGCATGACGCATACGCAGAGCGCGTTCGGGGAGCAATTCGACAGCCTTTCCGACATGGTCTCGTTCGGCGTGGCGCCTGCGCTGGTGATGTACGAATGGATACTGAAGGACCTGGGACGCTGGGGCTGGCTCGCGGCGTTTGTCTATTGCTCGGGCGCGGCATTGCGGTTAGCGCGCTTCAATACGAACGTAGGCGTAGTCGATAAACGCTATTTCCAGGGCCTGCCGAGCCCGGCAGCGGCGGCGTTGATCGCGGGTTTCGTGTGGCTCGCCACCGATAACCGCGTGCCGCTGAAACTCGTCTGGCTGCCGTGGGTGGCGTTTGCGCTAACCATTTATGCCGGTGTCACCATGGTGTCAAATGCGCCGTTCTACAGCGGCAAGGCGCTCGACGTGCGGTTCCGGGTCCCGTTCGCCGGCGTGCTGCTGGTGGTGGTTGCATTTGTGCTGGTGTCGTCGGATCCGCCCTTGATGTTGTTCGGCTTGTTCGTGTTGTACGGTTTCTCCGGTTACGCGTGGTGGGGTTACATGGCCATCCGCGGCCGGCCGAATCCGGCCAGATCGTCTGAAAAAGCGCATTGAGCATTGAGAATACGGCGCGCATCGGCCTGAGGCCGGTGCGCGCTTTTTTGCTTTTGGGCGCCTGGTGGCCCAAAACCTTGCAGGCAACCTCAATGACGTCGATCGGAAAGCCCAATTGCACGCTCTCAAAAATCTCGTTATAGTCTGCAAATGATTTTTTTCGCCCATCTCCTCTCGTTTTCCCTAGCTGGTGCGCCGCTACGCGCGCTACCGCTACTGGCGCGTCTACCGCGCTAAGCTTCCGCCTCCCGTCTGCTCGTTCGTGGTTTTCGACGCCAGCGGTGGCGCGAACACCCGGATTCCGTATTGTTTTTCCGTTTTTCCCCACCGTTTTCAGAACTCTAAAACTCCCTACTGGAGCCCGACATGGCAGACAAACTGATCATTTTCGACACGACCTTGCGCGATGGCGAGCAATCCCCCGGCGCGTCCATGACGAAGGAAGAGAAGATCCGGATCGCCAAAGCACTCGAACGGATGAAGGTCGATGTGATCGAAGCAGGCTTCGCTGCCAGCTCGAACGGCGATTTCGACGCGATCCATACCATTGCCGGCCTGATCAAGGACAGCACGATCTGCTCGCTCGCCCGCGCCAACGATAAAGACATCCAGCGCGCCGCCGACGCCCTGAAGCCCGCCGATCACTTCCGCATCCATACGTTCATTGCGACGTCGGCGCTGCATATGGAAAAGAAGCTGCGCATGACCGCGGACCAGGTCTACGAACAGGCGCGTCTCGCCACGCGTTTCGCGCGCAAGTTCACCGATGACGTTGAATTCTCGCCGGAAGACGGCAGCCGGTCCGATCTCGATTTCTTGTGTCGCGTGCTCGAAGCCGTGATCGATGAGGGCGCGACCATCATCAATATTCCGGATACGGTCGGCTATGCCGTGCCGGAAGGTTACGGCAACCTGATCAAGACCATCCGCGAACGCGTGCCGAATTCGGACAAGGCGGTTTGGTCCGTGCATTGCCACGATGACCTCGGCATGGCGGTCGCGAATTCGCTGGCTGGCGTGCACATCGGCGGCGCGCGTCAGATCGAATGCACGATCAACGGTCTGGGTGAACGCGCGGGTAACACGGCGCTGGAAGAAGTCGTCATGGCGATGAAAACCCGCAAGGATTATTACGGGCTGGAACTCGGTATCGACACAACGCATATCGTGCCGACTTCGAAGCTGGTCTCGCAAATCACCGGTTTTGTCGTCCAGCCGAACAAGGCCGTGGTGGGAGCGAACGCGTTTGCGCACGCTTCCGGCATTCACCAGGATGGCGTGCTCAAAGCGCGCGACACCTACGAAATCATGCGTGCCGAAGACGTGGGCTGGTCGACCAACAAGATCGTGCTCGGCAAGTTGTCCGGACGTAATGCGTTCAAGCAGCGCCTTGAAGATCTGGGTGTGACGCTGGAATCGGAAACGGATGTGAACGCCGCGTTCGTGCGCTTCAAGGAACTCGCCGATCGTAAATCCGAGATCTTCGATGAAGACATCATGGCGATCGTCTCCGAAGAATCCGCGGAAATGCAGGCGAAGGAAACATTCCGCTTCGTGTCGCTGGCTCAGCACTCGGAAACGGGTGAGCAGCCGCATGCACGCGTGGTGTTTGCCGTCGATGGTATTGAGGTGCAGGGCGAATCGCGTGGCAATGGCCCGGTCGATGCCACGCTCCACGCAATCGAATCAAAGGTGACGAGCGGCGCCGAGCTGGTGCTGTATTCGGTCAACGCGATCACCACCGGCACGCAGGCTCAGGGCGAAGTGACCGTGCGGTTGTCGAAGAGCGGCCGGATCGTGAACGGCGTGGGCACGGACCCGGATATTGTGGCAGCGTCGGCGAAGGCTTATCTCGCGGCGCTGAACAAGCTGCATTCGAAAGTCGAGAAGCTGAATCCGCAGCTTTCCTCAGTTTGATTCGATGAATTGACTCGATGAATTGATTCGATGAATTGACTTGGTCGGACGAGGCGCGTATCAGGCGCTTTATCGGTTAAAAGCGGCTCTCGCCACAAGCGAGGGCCGTTTTTCATTGCAGCTTTATTTGACGAATGCCCGTTTGAAAAACGCCATCCGCTGTTGCAAGCTCGGCCGCTCCCGCGCTGTGCGCTCGAGCTGCCGGCACTCCACATGAATGCCGCGCTCGGGGGCGTGAACGACGAATTTATCGATGAGTTCACGCACGTCCTGGTCGATAAAATCCGCGCGGCCTGCATCGATGATCAACGTCGCATTGTCGGGAATTTGCTTGAGGTGATGCTTGAGCGACACCTTGCCGAGAAACGACACGTCCTTGCGAAACGACAGCAGGAAGTGGTCGTCATGCTGCGCGATCGTAATTGGCCGCTGCAGATTCGCGTGAATGGCCAGTCCGATACTGCACGCGATACCAAGCAGGATGCCGATCAGCAGATCAGTTGTCAGTACACCTATGATAGTCACGACGAACGGCGCAAAGCGTTCGAATCCCTGCTTGGCAACGGCCACGAATAGCGAAGGTTTCGCCAGCTTGAGTCCCGTGAAAATCAGGATAGCGGCGAGGCACGCCAGCGGAATCATGTTGATCACGGCCGTCAGCGCGAATACGCTCGCTAGCAGGAATACACCGTGTACGACCGCCGACCAACGGCTCTGCGCGCCCGCGTGAACATTGGCGGAACTTCGCACGATGACCGAGGTGATTGGCAACGCGCCGATCGCGCCCGCCATCATGTTGCCGATACCCTGCGCCTTCAGCTCCCGATCCGGATGCGCGGTGCGCTTCTTCGGATCGATCTGCTCGACGGCTTCGAGGCTCAGCAAAGTCTCCAGACTCGCGACGATGGCAAGCGTCATCGCGAGCCGCCAGACATCGGGATTGATGAGTTGCTCGAAGTTGGGCCAGTCGAACGCGGCATTCAACGCGGCAAACGAAGCCAGCGACGGCAACACCACGCGATGCTCCGCCGGCGGTGCAAATCCGGGCAAGGCGAAGTCGAGCAGCAGCGTGATCGCAATGCCCAGGATAACCACCGCGAGCGGCGCGGGCAAAGCGCGCACCAGCGCAAAGCGGCGCATCGCCTTCGTTTCCGAGCCAGCCAGTATCGCGAGCGAGAGCGCGGCGACGGCACACGCTGCGAGGGACATGGCGCCGAACGGCGTATCGAGCGTGCCGGGGGAGTGCGCGGCAACGTGAGCGCCGCCGTTGGCAAAGCCGGCAGCAAGCGGCACCTGCTTGATGATCAGCAACAAGCCAATGGCGGCCAGCATGCCCTTGATCACCGACGACGGCACGTAGGCGGCGAAGCGTCCGGCTTTCAGCATGCCGAAACCGAACTGGATCGCACCCGCGAGCATTACGGCCATGAGGAAGGTCGAAAAACTGCCGAGCTTGGCAATGCCATCGACCACGATTACCACCAGTCCCGCCGCCGGCCCGCTCACGCTCAGGTGCGAGCCGCTCAGCAGCGCAACGACCAGCCCGCCGATAATGCCCGACAGCAAGCCGGCGAACGGTTCGACGCCGGATGCGTTGGCGATGCCAAGGCATAGCGGCATCGCGACGAGAAAGACGACCGTGCCCGCGAACAGATCACGCGGGAAGGTTGCGAACGAATCACGTAGAGTCATAAGTTTTTTGGGCGCGAGTGGGTCCATGCAATGCCGGGAAGGCATCGCACGGTGAAGGTTTTTAACGGGGGATCGAGCGGGTAGTGCGGCTAGTGGTTGACGGTTTCGGTCACGCGCCGGGCGGCGCCAGGTGCAGGCGCGGGTTCTGGCGCTTCTGACGCTTTCGCCGTTGCATTTGAAGAACCGGCGGCCTCTGCCCTCGCTTCAGCATCGGCGGGGTCGCCGGATGAAAGCACCTTGATGCGGCCGTCGCGCAAACCGAAGATCCAGCCGTGAACGCGCGGCGGACGCTCGGCGTTGCGCACGATGGACGCGTCGCGCAGCGCGTTCACTTGTTCGAGCACGCTCAGTTCCGCCAGCCGGTCGATGCGCGAATCCATCGTGCCGATTGCGTCGAGTTCGCTGCTGTGCGTACGTGCCAGCGCGCACAGCGGGGCAATGCGGCGGTTGACGTGGGGCAGGGCGTCGGATAACGGCAGTAACGAGGCGCGCACGCCCCCGCAGCCGTAGTGTCCGCACACAATGACGTCGTCCACTTTCAGCACGTTCACGGCGTATTCGAGCACGCTCATGGTGTTGTCATCGTCCGGTGAAAAGAGGTTCGCGATGTTGCGATGGACGAATAAATCACCAGGCTTCGAGTGCGTTATGGTTTCGGCCGGCACGCGACTGTCAGAGCATCCAAGCCACAGGACGGTCGGACTTTGGCCCTGAGCCAGGGTTTCGAAGAAATCCGGGTCGCTGGCGGCAATCTCAGCTGCCCAGCCGACGTTTTCAACCAGCATGCGTTTGGGTCGATTCATGGGTATCAGCTCCAAAAGCGTAAAGAGGCACGACGAGGCACAACGCTGCAACGGTCAAATTATCGCTGGAAATGGTTTTTAACGGAGTTTCCAACGGCATTGCTGCGTCGCGGCGAAACCTTACGAATTACTTTCTACGAAAACATTCTGGCAGTCCAGGCATAAAAAAATGCCGCTTTTTCTGGGCGGCATTTTTTTTGTCGACAAAAGATTTCTTTGGTGCCCAGGAGTATCAGAAGAAATTTCGTTGGTCGGGATCGTGCAACGGGTCGGGTGTTTTTTGCGTCAGGCGCAGCGTGCCCTGGTCGTCAAAGTAAAAGCTGTACATCATGTACCAGACGTTCGCCTCCATGTACCGATACGTCCAGACCTCGCGTTTCATCAGCGGAAAATACGACGTCTCCACCGGACGGCCGAAGTTGATCAACACGTCCTTGCGCGTCCACGTGCCGATCTGCGCTTTGTAGAACTCGTTTTCATCGAGGACCTGGCGCACCCTGACGATCTTTCCCGATGCATCGATATCCGCTGCCGTCGTCACTTCACCCAGCGGTTGCGTCGGCCACATCAGGCGGCGGCCGCCGTTCGGCAGGTCGTAGACCTCTCTTGGCGGCCCCAGCTTCGCCGTGATCGTCGACGAGTCCGCACCCGGCTGATAGTTCTGCCATGGCTGGGCGCACGCCGTGAGCAGCAGGGCGAGTGCCATTGCTGCCGCGGGTTTTCGTATTGCCTTGCTCAACATTGAAGCCTCCTTCGTATTAGTATCGACGCGGTATTCGATCGGTCGCGGGTTTTTATGCTGATCTGCGCCGTGTTGCTTATTTTGACATGCGGGGTAGAAGGAAGGTTTTGATCGCGGTCGTCGGGATTCGCCTGTGACATGTAGATGGAACGCGCAGGCTCGGGTGGCTATTCCATGTCCGTTCGCATTTTCCTGGACGGTTGCACGCAGCGTGCCGAACGCCCTATGATCCGCGATTCGCTTCGATTCGCTGTCAACTTTGCTGTCATTTACCCAGGGATGGACTGTAATGGACTGTATGGGTCTCCGCCCCGGCTTGCCGCGCGTGGTTTTTCTCAACGCAAGTGATCGGTTCCTGCCGGCACGGTGGTTGCGGCTGCTCGGTCGCGCGTCGCTTGTCGGCAAGCGCCTGGGTGGTTCGATGTTCCTCGCCTCATGCGTTGCCATTACGTGGGCTGCTCCCGCGTGTGCAGCGGACGCCAGTTCCGGTTTGCCGCCTATCCGTATCGCGATGATCGAAGGCATGTCCGGTCCGTTCGCGAACGCGGGCGCAGCTGTCGAGCGCAATTTGCGCTTCGGTGTCGAGCGCGTGAACGCGAACGGTGGCGTTACCTTGCCCGATGG
>DASYLW010000480.1:0-4724 GCA_036009385.1 Caballeronia sp. | reverse complement strand
AACTATTCAAGTAGACGTCGTCAGCGCGGAAGAGCAGATCTTCTCGGGCCGGGCGAAGTTCGTCGCACTGCCGGGCGAAGCGGGTGAACTCGGCATTTTGCCGGGCCACACGCCGCTCATCACGCGGATTCGTCCGGGTGCGGTGCGTATCGAAGCGGAGAACGGCGACGAAGAGTTTGTGTTCGTTGCAGGCGGGATTCTCGAGATTCAACCGGGCGTGGTGACGGTTCTTGCCGATACCGCGATCCGTGGTCAGGATCTCGATGAAGCGAAGGCGCTGGAAGCTAAGAAGCGTGCTGAAGAAGCGCTGCAGAACACGGGTTCGAACCTGGAGTACGCAACCGCACAAGCGGAATTGGCGTACGCGACGGCTCAGATCGCGGCAATTCAGCGGCTGCGGAAACTGCGCGGTAATCACTAAGCGTTTCGCGAGTCTGGCGATACGAAAAAGCAGCCTTCGGGCTGCTTTTTTTATGCGCGTTCAAAACGGCGATGCATGCGCCCGGATCCGGGCGCTTTCGCGCAAAACTGCACAACGAACATGCGTTGATCCGGGCGGTTTTGCGGGTATCACTCAATGCCCTAGCTCTCCCTCGCGATGCACAATCAGGCTTCCGAATCGCTTTCATGGCGCTTCGTCTTCGTCTTATAGCGCCCCTCCGAGGAGACCTTCGATATGCCTACCCAACCGATCCATAGCGGGCCGCAGATCGAACCACGCGACGGTTTGTCGTACGTTCGCGGCTCGACGGATATGCCGCTGAGCGACGCCACCGTTTCTCGTTTTCTCCGCGGTACGGCCGCGAAATACCCCGACCGTCCAGCGGTGATCTTCCGCGAGCAAAACATCCGTTGGAGCTGGCGAGAATTCGCCGATGAAGTCGATGTCCTTGCATCGGGTTTGCTCAAGCTTGGCGTTGAAGCGGGCGATCGCGTAGGCATCTGGTCGCCGAATCGCGCCGAATGGCTGCTGACGCAATTCGCGACCGCGCGGATCGGCGCGATCCTGGTGAACATCAATCCGGCGTATCGATTGGCGGAACTCGAGTACGCGTTGAACAAGGTCGGCTGCAAGGCGCTGATCGCGGCGGAACAGTTCAAGACATCGAAGTATCTGGAAATGCTGCATGCATTAGCGCCGGAACTCGCCACAGCGGAACCGGGCGCACTCAACGCAGCGCGCTTCCCCGATTTGAAAGCCGTAATCCGAATGGGCGAGGGCGCGACGCCCGGCATGCTGCGTTTTCCCGACATCATGTCGCGCGGCCGTGACGGGCTCAACACAGCACAACTCGACGCGCTGGAATCGACGCTCACGGACCTCGATCCCATCAACATCCAGTTCACGAGCGGCACCACCGGCAACCCGAAGGGCGCTACGCTTACCCATCACAACGTGGTGAACAACGGCCGTTACATCGCGCACTCGATGTTGCTCACCGAGCAAGATTCGCTGTGCATTCCCGTGCCGCTGTATCACTGCTTCGGCATGGTGCTGGCGGTGCTCGCGTGCGTGTCGGTCGGCGCGGCAATGGTGTTCCCCGGCGAAGCTTTCGATCCCGACGCGACGCTCGCCGCAGTCGATGAAGAGCGCTGCACCGCACTGCACGGCGTGCCGACGATGTTCATCGCGGAGCTCGATCTCCCGGCCTTCGATAAATACGACCTGAGCCGCTTGCGCACCGGGATCATGGCGGGTTCGCCGTGCCCCATCGAAACGATGAAAAAGGTGGTCTCGCAGATGCACCTGGGCGAAATCACGATCGCCTACGGAATGACCGAAACGAGTCCCGTGTCCTTCCAAAGCTCGACCACCGATCCCCTCGATAAACGCACCACGACCGTCGGTCAGATCCAGCCGCATCTCGAGGTGAAACTGGTCGATCCACTCGGCGCAATTGTTCCGGTCGGCGAAACAGGCGAGCTCTGCACGCGCGGATATTCAGTAATGAAAGGATATTGGGGCGACGAAGAAAAAACGCGCGAAGCGATTATTGACGGCTGGATGCATACCGGCGATCTGGCCACCCTCGACGCTGAGGGATATTGCAATATCGTCGGACGATTAAAAGATATGCTGATTCGCGGCGGCGAAAACATTTATCCACGCGAGATCGAGGAATTCCTGTTCCGGCATCCGAAGATTCAATCGGTCCAGGTATTCGGTGTTCCCGATACTAAATACGGCGAGGAAGTATGCGCGTGGATTGTTCTCCGCCAAGGTGAGCTCGCAAGCGCAGAAGACATTCGCGAGTTCTGCCAGGGACAGATAGCACACTACAAAATCCCGCGGCATATCCGCTTTGTCGACGAGTTGCCAATGACGGTCACCGGCAAGGTCCAGAAGTTCATCATGCGGGCGAAGATGATTGACGAGCTAAGGCTATTGGAGGCTAAAACGGCGTAAGTCCTCGCAATTACCGAGATCTATAACCCAAAATGGCTGCCGCAATATTCGCAGCAACCATTTAAGTTTTTACGCAAACGTTTGTATAGACGAAAAAAAAGCGGGCCTGGAGCCCGCTAAAAACCACACGCTACGGGGTTAGCGCGAGGAGACCAAGGGTGGGACTGGGCCGATATGATTCCACCGGCCAACGACCCCAACAAACATGTCCCTGAAGCTGGGATTCGGCATTAAGCCGACCGTCGAATGCAACTAATGTTGTAGCTCGCCAACGCTGCACTCGGACACATCCGTGTTGAGACCGTTGAAGTGATTGTGGGCGAATAATCCGGGCATCGCCGTAACAAAGTGTTTCAGGTTGTAACCCTTGACGCACAAAGCTCGGCGATTATCTTGTCCAGATTTTGTCGATCATGGTGATTCGCAAGTCGATATTCCGGCGCGTTGGAGAAACGCTTGCGCTGCCAAGCACGATATGCCGATTTTAAGGACAATTAAAAGCCTTCGACCGAACTGGCCGCCAAACTGTAGTGAACCGCACTGGAGACCGCATGACCATCGACGCAGACCTTCTTGCCTATTACGCCAAGGTTGCCGCAGCGTTTCCCGATCTGCCCGTTGACGCCGATCCCTTGGCCATGCGGCGCCGGTTTCAAGATGTTGCGCGTGAGTTTGCAGCGCCCCGCCCGACGGGCGTCGACGTTGAAGACACGATCTTGCCGCTCGAAGGACGCACGTTGCGGGCGCGGATTTATCGCCCGGCCGGGGCCAGGACGCCCTTGCCTCTCGTGGTCTATTTTCATGGCGGCGGCTGGGTGGTCGGGGACTTGGATACACACGAGCTGATGGTGGCGCGGTTCGCCCTGGACTCACATTGCGCGGTGGCGAGCGTCGATTACCGGATGGCGCCGGAGGATCCTTTCCCCGCGCCGGTTGACGATGCGCTCGATGCACTGCTGTGGCTCGCCGAACATCGTTCGCGCCTTGGCTTGGCGACCGACCGACTGGGCGTGGCAGGCGACAGCGCGGGCGGCCACCTTGCCGCCGTGGCCGCGCGGGCTGCAAACGATCGCGTGGCCGGTCTGGTCACAGCGCAGTTGTTGATTTATCCCGTGGCGCGCTGCCGCTTCGAGGGCGGCAGCTTTACGGCCAACGCGGAAGGGCCGGGCCTGACGACCGAAGAAATGCGCTTTTACTGGGCCCAGTTCCTGACCACCGAACCGCCTGCCGATGACGACGTGCGCGCTTTCCCGCTCGCGCAATCCTACGGCCGGACGCCGGCACACGCGTTGATCGTCGCCGCTGCCTACGATCCGCTCTACGACGACGCTCACGAAATGGCACGTTTTCTGGAAGCGAATGGCGGGCGCGCCGAGGTCATTAACGCGCACGACATGACGCACGGCTTCGGCCGGATCCAGGCGCACTCGAAAGCGGCGGCGGCCTGGATGAAAAAAACGTCGGAACGCTTCGGTGAACTGTTACAAGCAGTGCGTTGACTTTTCGATGCCAAGCGACATTAGCTTGCGATATGTTTACGTATAGTTATCAATCCGCTGTGTTCATCGCGCGTGTTAGCAGTGGTGCAAAAAAGGCGGCCTCGCCCTGGCCGCCTTCGCGTTTATTTCAGCCATTTATCGAGCACGGTCTGGAATTCGCCCGTCGAACGTGACAGATGCAACCATCGATCGACGTATTGCTGGAACGCCGCGTCGCCGCGCGGCAGCAGATATGCTTTTTCCCCGAACTGGAACGGTTTGTCCGGATGAACCGAGCACAAGCCCGGATTCAGCTTTTGCTGGAGCAGGGTTTCCGAGGCATCGCTGACCATCACGTCGGCTTGGCCGTCGAGGATTTGCTTGAAGATCGTCACGTTGTCGGGGTACTCGATCAGTTGCGAATGCGTGAAGAACTGCTTCGCGAATTTCTCGTTAGTACCGCCCGGATTGACGATGGTGCGTACGCCCGGTTGATCGATCTGCGCGACGGTCTGGTATTTATCGACGTCGGCGCAGCGGACGATGGGTGTCTTGCCATCGACCATGTAGGGCTGGGTGAAGAACGCGCGTTTCTGGCGTTCGAGCGAGGTTGAAATCCCGCCGACCGCAATGTCGCACTTCGCGACGAAATCGTTCATCAGGTTCGACCACGACGTCTTGATGAACTCGGCCTTGACGTTCATCGACTGGGCGAGGTTTTGCGCGGCGTCGATGTCGATGCCTTCGAACTGGCCGTCCGGTTTCAGGAACGAGTACGGTTTGTAGTCGCCGGTTGTGCAGATACGCAGCATGCCGCGTGCGAGGATTTCATCGAGTCT
>DASYLW010000479.1:0-30244 GCA_036009385.1 Caballeronia sp. | reverse complement strand
GAGCGGCGAGTACGCCACCGATAGCGAAGTTATCCGCGATGGTCTGCGGACCTTGGCTGCTCGCGACCGCGTGGTGGAGTCCTGGCTGCGTGACGAGGTCGGTCCAGCATTTGACGCGCTCAAGGCGGACCCTTCACGCGCGTTGTCAGTGGACCAGGTTCGCGCGGCGCTAGTGGCCAGACGAAAAGCGGGCCTGAAAGCCAGGTGACGATTTTCGGCGTCAAGTTCGCGCCGGAGGCATTGGAGCAGCTTGACAGCCTTGAGCAGTACATCGTAGAAGCGGCATCTTCAACCGTGGCGGCCGGCTACATCGATGCCATCGCCTCTTACTGCGAAAGCCCTGCAGAGCTTTCCCCAGCGAGGCATACAACGCGACGACACACGCCCGGGTCTGCGCATTACCAACTATCGTGGCCGTACGGTCATCGCCTTCGCCATGGAAGAGGACCAGCTGTACATCATTGGTTTGTTCTACGGCGGCCAGGACTACGAAACTGCGCCGGCAGTGTAGGCAGTTTGCGAACGCAAAACGAGCAGAGCCTGTCGCTAGCTTTTTGGCGAGTCCAACAGGCGGTTCGGCCGCGACTTTTCTTTGCGCCCGTTGTGGGTGCCATCAAAGAAAACACCCCGAAGGTCGGATCGACATCCAACTTTCGGGGTGCAGTTCACCCGACTTTTGTCGGGACGGTATTTTCTTAAAGCGTACGGTCGCGGCTACGCGTGAAAAACCACCTCACGCACCTGCATACGATGGCCGCGTGCTCGTGCGCGTTTCGCCGAGATACCGGTGCACCGACAAATCGTCGGATTGGATGGCCGGTTGCTTGCCCGACATCAAGTCGGCCAGCAACTGCCCCGATCCACACGACATGGTCCAACCCAGCGTGCCGTGCCCCGTATTGAGGAACAGGTTCGGCAGCGGCGTACGGCCAACGATAGGCGTGCCGTCCGGTGTCATCGGGCGCAAGCCGGTCCAGAACGATGCCTTCGCGGTGTCTCCACCACCTGGGAACAGGTCGTTCACGCACATTTCCAGCGTTTCGCGACGCGCCTGGCTCAGCGATTTGTCGAAGCCGACTATCTCCGCCATTCCGCCGACACGAATCCGGTCATCGAAACGAGTGATCGCGATCTTGTATGTTTCATCTAGCACGGTGGAGACCGGCGCGGCGCTTTCGTTCGCGATGGGTGCCGTGATCGAGTAACCCTTCAGCGGATACACGGGGATATCGACAAGACTGCCCAGTAGAGTCGTGGAGTAAGAACCGAGCGCAACAACGTATGAATCACCGCGAATGGTCTCTCCACCGCACTGCACGCCTGCGATCCGGCCGCCGCTTACCGCCAGCGCGTCGATCGGCGTGTCGTAGCGAAACTTCACGCCCAACTGTTCGGCCATGGCGGCGAGGCGGGTAGTGAATTTTTGGCAATCGCCGGTTTCGTCGTTCGGCAGGCGCAGACCACCGGTCAGCTTGTGCGACACGGCTGCAAGTGCCGGTTCCGCGTTGTGCAGTTCAGCCGGCGTGAGCAATTCAAACGGCACGTTCGCGTCGCGCAACACGGCGATGTCCTTCGCGGCGCCATCGAGTTGCTGCTGGGTCCGAAAAACTTGCAGCGTGCCACCAGTGCGACCTTCGTAATTGATGCCTGTGTCCGCGCGCAGCGCCTGCAGGCAATCGCGGCTGTATTCGGCCAGGCGCACCATGCGACCCTTGTTGACCGAATAACGTGCCTGCGTGCAGTTCTGCAGCATCTGCCACATCCACTTCAATTGAAACGACGTTCCGTCAAGGCGAATGGCGAGCGGCGCGTGCTTCTCAAACATCCATTTGATTGCTTTGAACGGCACTCCGGGCGCGGCCCACGGTGAGGCGTAACCGGGCGAGATCTGCCCCGCGTTGGCGAAACTCGTTTCGAGCGCCGGCCCCGCTTCGCGGTCGACCACGGTGACTTCGTGCCCCGCCCGCGCCAGATAGTAGGCGCTCGTGACGCCTACAACACCGCTTCCCAGAATTACGACTCGCATGCCTTGCTCCGTGCAAAGTGTCCGCCGGTCATTCGCTTCGTTTTCACAGAAGCCGTGTGAGTAGCGGGTTACATAGTGGTATCGACTATGGTATTGATACTGAGCCAGTTTTTGTTATTGTATTTATTCACTTTTAAGTGGAAAGCAATGAGAACACAACGAAATTCAGTACGAGAGCTCGATAAGATCGATCGCCGCATTCTGAAGATCCTTCAACAAGATGGCCGGATCGCGATGAAAGACCTGGCCGAGCAGGTCAGGCTCTCGGTGACACCGTGCATCGAGCGCGTTAAACGCATGGAGCGGGACCTGGTGATCGCGGGGTATTACGCGCGGGTGAATCCGCATCAGCTGGGCGCGTCGCTGCTGGTGTTTGTCGAGATCACCCTCGACCACAAAAGCGGCAACATGTTCGAGCAGTTCCGGCGCGAGGTGCAGCGGATTCCCGAGGTGCTGGAATGCCATCTTGTTTCCGGCGATTTCGACTATCTGATCAAAGCGCGTATTGGTGAAATGGCCGATTACCGCAAGCTGCTCGGCGACATCCTGCTGCAATTGCCGGGCGCCGTGCAGTCGAAGAGTTATGTGGTCATGGAGGAAATCAAGGAAACGCTGACAATCGCCGTCGACGCTTGAAATGAGCTTGCGGCCGGGGTAATTTACTGTATATTTATACAGTGTTTTCATGCTTTCATTCCCCGGCCATGGCTTCTCACGACGACGAATATCCTGTTGCTCCTCCCGCGCCGCTCAAGGGTCGAGGGGCGGTCACGAACCTTCAGGGGCGTTACGAGAAAGACGAGCGCGAGCGCGTCGATGACGGCTGGACGCATGTCAGCGAGGAAGGGGAAGCCAATGACGCGCCGGTCCTGCGCACGCAAGTATTCGAGGAACGCGCGAAGAGCATTCTGACGCGCAATTCGTCGCCGGACATTCCGTTCAGTGTGTCGCTGAATCCGTACCGTGGTTGCGAGCACGGATGTATATATTGCTTCGCGCGGCCTACGCATAGTTATCTGGGGTTGTCGCCAGGGCTCGATTTCGAAAGCCGGATCTACGCCAAGATCAATGCCGGGGAATTGCTTGAGCGCGAATTGGACAAACCGTCCTATCAGCCGGAGCCAATCGCGCTGGGCGTGATTACTGATGCGTATCAGCCCGTCGAGCGGAATTTGCGGATCACGCGACGGGTGATCGAGATACTGAGCGAACGAGGGCACCCGTTCGCGGCCATCACGAAGTCGTCGCTGATCGAGCGGGATATCGACCTGCTCGTACCCATGGCGCAGAAGGGCCAGGTCTTGGCCGCCATCACCATCACCACGCTCGATGCGGACATCGCCCGAACGCTCGAGCCGCGCGCAGCCACGCCTTCAAGAAGGCTGCGCACTATCCGGACGTTGACCGAGGCGGGCATTCCGGTGGGCGTCAGCGTCGCGCCCATGATTCCGTTCGTCACGGAACCGGACATGGAACGGGTGCTGGAAGCCTGCGCAGAAGCGGGCGCGACCAGTGCGAGTTACATCGTTTTGCGCTTGCCGTGGGAGGTGGCGCCGCTGTTCAAGGACTGGCTTGCTGCGCATTTCCCGGATCGGGCCGAACGTGTGATGGGGCGTGTGCGCGACATGCGCGGCGGCAAGGACTACGACTCGGATTTCTCGAAGCGGATGAAAGGCGAAGGTTTATGGGCCGACATGCTGAAGCAGCGGTTTCATAACGCCACGAAGCGGCTTGGCCTGAATCAACGGCGGCATGGAATTCTGGATATGTCGGAATTTCGGCACGTTGAGAAGGTGGTGGGTCGAAAACCGCCTGCAGTCGAGGACAGTGCGCAGATGAAGTTGTTTTGAGAAGCGTGGCCGTAGCGACTGCCGGGCAGAGGCGCTACGGCTCCTAAGCCTCACTGCCTCACTGCGTCACTCTTACTGCGACAACTCTTTAGCTGCTTGAACCTGGCCTTCGAAGTAAGTCTGGAAGGTGACGGCAAGACCTGCCATCAGCAGGAACGCCCCGAACAACAAAGAAAAGATCACGACGAAAATGACTGTCCAGCCGGATTCGCTATGTTGGCCGGTTTGCGCATTGAACTGAGCGTCCCATTTTTCGTCGGGGCGCAAGCCGTAGACGATCGCCGACAAGAACGCCGAGAGCAGTGAAATGGCGCCGGGTACGACCAGGACCCAGCCGAGAATCGAGGCGCGATCTGTTGCCGAGAGCAACAGGTAACCGGCCACGCCCAACACGCTGCCGACAATGTGCGCCCAGCCGAACTTGTCGCGCAAACCGTACAAATAAAAGCGATGCGCGCCAATGCTGCCGAAAAAGAAGGCGAGCGCGGCGGTGAGCGTTTTCGAGCGGAAACGCCCGTTTGCCGCGGGTTTCGATGGATGTGTGGCAGTGGACGGCGAGTTGTTCATCGGGAAACGATAAGAAAATGCAGTGAGCAATGGAAGCGGATTGGCGCAAGCGGCAACACTTTCGCGCCGACGCGGCATTCTACGCCCGCCGGGACGGGCGTTCGCGCGGCTAAACCGCTCAGTGCGCGGCCAGCGGGTCGCGGCAATGTCACCGCGAGATCACGGCAGCGTCAAGGTTGCGTGTACGTAATCCGGTAGATCGCACCCGCGTCGTCGTCGCTGACGAGAAGCGAACCATCGGGCAGCGGCAGGACATCGGCGGGACGGCCCCAAACTTCGCCGTTTGCGCGAAGCCAGCCTTGGGCGAACGGCTCAATGCGTGGTTTTTCGCCATTCGCACCCAGCACGACGCGCACAATCCGATACCCCACCTTCGTGCTGCGGTTCCACGACCCGTGTTCCGCGATGAACACGTTGTTTTTATAGTCGGCGGGAAACGTCGTGCCTGAATAGAAGCGCATGCCGAGCGACGCCACGTGGGCGCCCAGCTTGACCACGGGCGGCGTGAACCCGGAGCACGGATGGCCGGCGCCGAATTCAGGGTCCGCTACATCGCCGCCGTGGCAGTAGGGGTAGCCGAAGTCCATACCGGCTTTCGGCGCGTGGTTGAGTTTGTCGTCGGGAATATCGTCGCCGAGCATGTCGCGGCCGTTGTCGGTGAACCAGAGTTCTTTCGTCTGCGGGTTCCAGTCGAAACCCACCGTGTTGCGCACGCCGTTCGCAAACACTTCATAGCCGGTGCCGTCGGGATTCATTCGCGCGATCAGTGCATATCGTTTGCGATCCGGATTGCAGATGTTGCAGGGCGCGCCCGTTGGCACATACAACTTGCCGTCCGGGCCGAACGCGATGAATTTCCAGCCATGCTGCCGGTCGGTCGGCAGTTTGTCGGTGATCACCACGGGCTTGGGCGGTGCATCCAGACGACTATCCATGTCGTCGAAGCGCAGGATGCGGGAGATCGCGGAGACATACAGCGCTCCGTTGCGCATCGCCACGCCCGCAGGCTCGTCCAGGCCCGACGCGATCACATGTTTCGCAGTCGCGCGACCGTCCTTCAACTCGAGCGCGTAGACGTGCCCGTCGAGGCTGCCGGCATAGAGCACCCCTTTCGGCGATAAAACCATCGCACGGGCTCCCGGCACGTCGTCGGACAGGACAGCGATACTGAAGCCCGGCGGCAGTTTGATCTGCTCAACCGGTAGCGCCGCGCGGGCGTCGCCTGCAATGAACGAACCGGCTGGCGCGATCAGCAAATTCGTCGCTAGAAAGACCGAACGCGCCCAATGCGCCTGAGATTGAACGACACCGCGGGCGAAAGCGCCAGCCCACTGCGCATCGTCGCCAGAGAAAGCTTTACTGGTGAAAGCCTTGAGCGAGTTCAAATTTGTCTCCTCAAAATGACATCCCGCGCTGCATCGCCAAGTCTTGAAAAACCCGCTTTGCGCCGCGTCAGGGCGGGCGATGGCCGGTGAAATCGCATGCGGAAGGCCAGGTTCCATCTTGAATAATCGACGCAAGTGTTTGTTAAGGCTCCGTTTTGCCGCTATAATCGCGTGTTTTGGTAGTTCCGAACCCCGGTTTTCAAGGATTTCAGCATGGTTATCATCCGCTTGGCTCGTGGCGGCTCCAAGAAGCGCCCGTTTTACAACATCGTTGCAACTGATTCGCGTAGCCGCCGTGATGGCCGCTTCATTGAACGCGTGGGTTTTTACAACCCGGTCGCGACCAAAGGCGAATCGCTGCGTATTGCCCAGGACCGCCTGACGTACTGGCAAGACAACGGCGCGCAGATGTCGCCGACGGTTGCCCGTCTGGTCAAGCAATCGCAACAAGCTCAGCCGGCTGCTTAAGTGCGCTTGCTGCAGTCGATCGTTCGGGTACTTGTGATCCGATCGATTCCAGCTGCCGAGGTTCGCGGGAGATCGGCTCATGTCGGCACGTGATTCTGCTTCAGACTCAGGTTTGACAGCCGCACGTGGCGAAAAACCTGAGTCGAACGAAGCCACGTTTGGCGCGTTTGCCCGCAAGCCGGCAGCGCGCCGCGTGGCTATCGACGCTTCTGGCGACGCAGGTTCGATCGAATCCGTAGAAAGTTTGCCTGATGACGCCATTGAAGTGGGTGCGATCGTCGACGCTTACGGACTGAAGGGCTGGGTCAAGATTGCGCCGCATGCGCATGCGGGTCATGGCGGCGACGCAATGCTCGCAGCAAAGCGCTGGTGGCTGGTCAAGGGAAACGAGCGCAAGGCGGTCCGGTGTTCGCAGTCCAAAGTGCATAGCGACACGGTTGTCGCGCACTTTGCTGGCTGCGATGACCGCGACACGGCGTATGCGTTGCGTGGTCACAGTATCCATGTGTTGCGCAGCGACTTCCCGAAGCTGACCGGCGATGACGAATTCTACTGGGTCGATCTGATCGGCCTCGACGTCGTGAACGAAGCGGACGTGGCTTTAGGCCAGGTCGCGGGCATGATCGACAACGGCGCGCATTCCATCATGCGCGTGGAATTTCCGACTGCGGGCAAGGACGGTTCGCCCGCCATTGGCGAACGGCTGATTCCGTTCGTTGGCGTATTCGTCAAAACAGTGGATCAGGCGGCGCGCAGGATTGTCGTCGAGTGGGAAGCTGACTATTGATCTGTCGATCCATCGGTTTTGATTGATCGATCACTGCAAGGAGAGAGCGATGCAGTTTGACGTCGTGACGCTCTTTCCCGAGATGTTTCGCGCGCTGACCGATTGGGGTATTACCAGCCGGGCAGTCAAGCAGGAACGGTTTGGGCTGCGCACGTGGAATCCTCGCGATTTCACCACGGACAGTTATCGAACCATTGATGATCGCCCGTACGGCGGCGGTCCTGGCATGGTCATGCTGGCAAGACCGCTGGAAGACGCGATCTCGGCCGCGAAAGCGGCGCAGGCGGAGCAGGGCATTAGCGGGTCGCGTGTGGTGATGATGTCGCCGCAAGGGAAGACGCTGAATCATGAGCGGGTCATGCAATTCGCTCGGGAGCCGGGTCTTGTCGTGCTGTGCGGCCGTTACGAAGCCATCGATCAGCGCTTGATCGATCGCGTAGTCGACGAAGAAGTGAGTCTTGGTGACTTCGTGTTGTCGGGCGGCGAATTGCCGGCCATGGCGCTCATGGACGCGGTGGTGCGCCAGTTGCCCGGCGTGCTGAACGACTCGCAGTCGGCCGTGCAGGATAGTTTCGTCGATGTGCTGCTCGATTGCCCGCACTATACCCGCCCGGAAGAATACGGCGGTGTGCGGGTTCCGGATGTGCTGCTTGGCGGCCATCACAAGGAAATCGAAGCATGGCGCCGGCGTGAAGCGCTAAAGAATACGCAGGAAAAGCGGCCCGATCTGATAGAAAAGGCGCGCAAGGCTAAAATGTTGAGCCGTGTTGATGAGACATGGCTCGCAAGTCTCGCCAAGGAACGATCGAAAGCGCAGTAGCTTTGGAAAGCAATTGCAAGGCGAGACGAAAGGGTGGTGCCAGGCTTGTGAATTCAAGCGGGCGCCAGATGTGAACCCATCCTCTACCGAGGCCACTCATATGGCAAACAACTTCGGCAAGATGGCTCCAGGAGTCTGTAATGAATCTGATTGAGCAACTCGAGCAAGAAGAAATCGCGCGCGCGCTCGGCGAAAAGACCATCCCTGTATTCGCCCCCGGCGATACGGTGATCGTTAGCGTCAACGTGGTTGAAGGTACGCGCAAGCGTGTCCAGGCTTACGAAGGCGTTGTGATCTCGAAGCGCAACCGTGGTTTGAACTCGAATTTCATCGTCCGCAAGATTTCGTCGGGCGAAGGCGTCGAGCGTACGTTCCAGACTTACTCGCCGCTGCTGGCAAGCATTGTCGTGAAGCGTCGCGGTGACGTGCGTCGTGCGAAGCTGTACTACCTGCGCGATCGTTCGGGCAAGTCGGCTCGGATCAAGGAAAAGCTCGTGTCGAAAGACCGTGCTGCTGCCAAGGCGCAATAAACCGCACCGAAGCTGCACTGGAAAAAGCACCTTCACGGGTGCTTTTTTCATTGGTGTGGTCAAATCATGTCTTGCCGTGTTTTGTACTTCGCTTGAATCTTCTTTGCGACCTGACCGCAACGATTTTTCAGAATCGGAATCAGAACCAGACCCCCAAGAACTAAAAGCCCCCCGTGTCTCCGACCAAGCTGTCGACTCCCCGAATCCTCGAGCCTGAAATCTTGCCGGTCGAATCGACCGGCACAGATCTGCCGCCCGTGCGCGGTGAAATCCTGACACCGGCCGGACTGCGCGCGCGCTTCAGGCAGACGCTCGACTGGACGCCGGATGCGCGCGACGACAGGATCAAGGCGCTGGGTGGCGATCCACGGGTGGCGTCGGTACTGATCGCACTGGTGTTGCGCGAGACGGGCTTGACCGTGCTGCTCACTCAGCGCGCGGACCATCTTTCGGATCACGCGGGGCAGATCAGCTTCCCGGGCGGACGCCGGGAGCCGGAAGACCTCGACGCCGCTGCGACCGCGCTTCGCGAAGCGCAGGAGGAAGTGGGCCTCGCGGCGAAGCACGTGGAAGTGCTGGGGAAGTTGCCCGAGTATCTGACGGGTACGGGTTTTCGCGTGACGCCGGTCGTGGCGCTGGTACATCCCCCATTCGAACTGCACGCCGATACCCTCGAAGTTGCCGATATCTTCGAAGTTCCGCTCGCGTTCCTCATGAACCCGGCCAACCATCAGGTCCGCGTGTTTCGTTGGGAAGGCGGCGAGCGTCGTTTTTTTGCGATGCCTTTTTCACCTGCCGAGAATGTGGCTCCGTATTTCATTTGGGGTGCAACGGCGGGTATGTTACGCAATTTCTATCGCTTCCTCGCGGCTTGACGCTCAACGTGCAGAGACTCGGCTAGCCATGCGGCCGATGTGTCCCTCTGGCGCGGACGGTGCTGTGCTATCTTTACAAGAAATTCGTAAAACTCGAATGTCTCGGCGCATCGCATGACTTTTTTCTCCGTATTGCTGGCTCTCATCATTGAGCAGTTGCGCGCGCTCTCGCCGCAGAATCCCATTTCGGCGTTGCTTCAGTACCATGCGGAATCCGCGGCTCATGGCTTCGATGCCGGCAAGCAGCGGCACGGCGTGCTCGCCTGGCTCGTGGTCGTGGTGCCATGGACATTAGCCGTCGGGCTTGTCTATTACGTGCTCTATCGCATCAACTTCGCGCTGGCGTTCCTGTGGAACGTCGTGATCGTGTATTTCACGTTGGGCTTCCGGCAATTCAGCCACTATTTCACCGACATCCATCTCGCGCTGAACAACGACGACGTGCCCCGCGCTCGTGAGGTTCTCAATGAGTGGACTGGCATTGATACCCTTGATATGCCCGTCAGCGAGATCGTCCGGCATACCCTGGTTCATGCGGTTGTCGCGTCGCATCGGCACGTGTTTGGCGTGTTCTTCTGGTTCCTGATTCCGATCGGACCGGCGGGCGCGGTGTTTTATCGCATCGCCGAGTATCTGGCGAGATCGTGGGTCCAGCCGACCGACGAACGCACGCCGGCGTTTTCCACCTTCGCGCAGCGGGCGTTCTTTTTCATCGACTGGGTGCCGGCGCGGCTGACTTCGCTCGGCTTCGCTATTGTCGGGAATTTCGAGGACGCCATTTACGCGTGGCGCAACCACGCCCGCCAATGGCCCGATGCCAACGAAGGCGTCCTGCTCGCGGCTGGGAGTGGGGCGCTGGGGGCTCGGTTAGCGGGACCGTTAGCGGAGCCGCTGAGCGTCGAAGCGTTGGCGGTTGGCGATGCCAGCCCGCTGCCCGTCGGCGATGATTGCACGCCGAGGACTTTGCAATCAGCAGTGGGCCTTGTCTGGCGCGCCGTGATCCTCTGGATGCTGTTGCTGCTCATGCTGAGCATTGCGGTCTGGCTGGCCTGAGAGTTCTGCCAGCTTGATTGAACGGGGCGGTCCTACTCGTCGTTCAACGGATCTCTCTCGGTTCCGCATTGCCAGCACACGGTGAATTGCCCTTCCAGCGCTTCACCGCATTGCTGGCAACGCCATCCCCGGGCATTGGTTGCCGGGCCGCTTCGGGCACGCTCCAGGATGCCTGTCGCCAAAGCCTCATCGCGATCATCGAGTATCCATATTTCGGGCGCGCATTGCTCCGCCGGAATTTCGCCCATTGCACCGCTCAAATAACGGTTGTGCAACTCGCAGCCTATTCCCGCTGTCACCAGCACATTCACCCAGTGATGCGCCGTAATCAGATTCGGAGCCCGCGTCAGTTTCTTCATCCCGTCGCAATCTGTTTTAGCGGTCTGTTTAGATGCTGTTGCCCATGCTCGTTCAGGTCGATGAAATCATCGAACAATCTGGCTGGCTTCATGCACCAGTTGCGCATATAACTGATGTCGCGCCGGCCTGATCTTGCCTTCTGCCATGGCCTCCAGAATCGCGCAGCCTGGTTCATGCAGATGCCGGCAGTTATAGAAGCGACACTTGCCGAGGAAGGGCCGGAAGTCCGCGAACGAGCGCTCCAGTTGTCCCTCCGACAAGTGATGCAGCCCAAACTCCTGGAACCCCGGCGAATCGATCAGCGATCCTCCACCCGGCAGTGGATACAGCCGTGTGAACGTGGTCGTGTGCCTGCCGCTGTTCAATGCTTTCGAGATCTCCCGCGTAGCGACTTCGGCATTGGGCACGAGGATGTTCACCAGTGTCGATTTACCCATGCCCGATTGTCCGAGCAGCAAGGTAGCGCGGTCGGCCAGACGCGCATCGAGTTCTTCATGTACGTGCTCGGGCGCCGCTTTCGCCGATAACTCCACTACCGTGTACCCAAGCTCCCGATACAGCGCCAGCCGCTTGCGAGCGACCGCGAGCGGTCCTTCCATGTCGATCTTGTTTAGCACGATCAACGGCTCGAGACCGTGCGCCTCGGCGGCAATCAACGCGCGGCCGAGCAAGTCCTCGCTGAAATGCGGCTCTGTGCCGAGCACGATCATCAACTGGTCGAGATTGGCGGCAAAGAGCTTCGATTTGAACTGGTCGGACCGATAAAGCAGATTGCGCCGCTCGCCAATCTCGACGATCACCCCTTGATCCGCCGATGACTGCTCGTAACCCACCCGGTCGCCGACCGCTATCTCGCTGCGCTTGCCGCGCGGGAAACATTGGAGCATGGCGCTGCCGTCGGTGGGGGCGACCAGATAATGCCGCCCGTGCGCGGCAATGACCTTTCCTTCGATGCGTGCGTTCGTCGCTTTCTTCGCGGTACGCGGCCTCATGCGGCGAACTGCATCAAGCGCTCGATGCGCTGCGATGCAGGCGGATGCGATGCGTAAAACGCTGAGTAGAGCGGATCGGGCGTGAGCGTGGACGCGTTGTCCTCGTACAGCTTGACCAGTGCGTTGACGAGGTCGCGCGGATCGGTCTGGCTCGCGGCGAACGCATCGGCTTCGAATTCATGTTTGCGCGAGCTCAGGCTTCCCAACGGCGTCACGAAGAACATGAAGACCGGCAACGCCAGCATGAAGAGCACGAGCGCGAGGCCGTTGTTGTTGCCCAGCAGCGATGGCCGCACGCCAAGGCCTTCGTAGAACCATACGCATTGCGCGAGCCAGCCAAGCAGGGCAAGCATCGCGAGGCTGAGCACGAACGTGACGACCAGGCGCTTGATCACATGACGCCGCTTGAAGTGGCCAAGCTCGTGCGCCAGCACCGCTTCGATCTCGTTGCCCGAGAGCCGGGCGAGGAGGGTATCGAAGAAAACGATTCGCTTCGCCGCGCCGAAACCCGTGAAATACGCGTTGCCATGCGCCGACCGGCGGCTGCCGTCCATGACGAACAAACCCTTCGCGGCGAACCCCGTACGCGACATCAGGTTCTCGATGCGCGCCCGCAACGCTTCGTCTTTCAGCGGCTCGAACTTGTTGAACAGCGGCGCGATAAACGTGGGGTACAGGATCAGCACGAGCATCTGGAACGCGACCAGCAGCACCCACGCCCACAGCCACCACAACGCGCCGGCCTGATTCATCAGCCACAGCGTCACGAACAGCACCGGCAAGCCGATTGCCGCGCCAAGAACAATGCCTTTCACCAGGTCGAGGAAAAAGAGTTTTTTCGTCATCCGGTTGAAGCCGAATTTCTCTTCGATCACAAAGTGCCGGATGTAGTCGAACGGCAGGTCCACCACGCTGGTGATCGCCACCACGATAGCCACCAGCGCCATTTGCCCCGCATAACCGCGGCCAAGCGAGTCGGAAACTGCCAGTTCGATCTGCTGGATGCCGCCAAGCAGCGTCAGCGCGACCAGCAGCGCGGCGCTGACCACGACCTCGACCATGGTCAGGCGCGTGCGCTCGACGGTGTAATCGGCGGCGCGCTGGTGAGCGGCGAGCGGAATGGTCTGCAGGAATTGCGGCGGCACATCCTTGCGATGCGCGGCGACATGCCGGATCTGGCGCGACGCGAGCCACAGCTTGGTGCCGACCATGCCGACCAGCGCCACGACGAACACGACCGAGAAGGCGAGATTGAAATTGGACATCAGCGGGATTCCGATTGAAATATGCGCGATTGAACTATGCGAGAATTATAGGTTCTTGGCCGCCGCCGCGCGCGGTCTGTGTCCGATATCTGAACCCGCGCCTGCAAAGGCGTGAAACCCGCGTCAAACCCCTCTCAGGTTGCCCACCTATGGCCGATTCCGTGCTTGATTCCGCTTCTTCCCCAAGCTCTGCCGACCTCGTTCGCAGCGACATGAATCTCGTGTGGCTCGATATGGAAATGACGGGTCTCGAACCCGATACCGACCGCATTATCGAAATTGCGGTGGTGGTGACGAATTCGACGCTCGACAAACTGGTGGAAGGACCGGTTTTGGCGATTCGCCAGGACGAAACGGCGCTGGGCAAGATGGACGAGTGGAACCGCAACACGCATGGCCGGTCGGGACTGACGGAGCGCGTGCGGGCGTCGACAGTAGATGAAGCAGAAGCTACGCGGCAGATTCGCGAATTTCTCGGCCAGTATGTCCCGCCGGGCAAGTCGCCCATGTGCGGCAATTCCATCTGCCAGGACCGCCGTTTCATGGCCCGGTGGATGCCCGAACTGGAAACGTTTTTCCACTATCGAAACCTCGATGTCAGCACGCTCAAGGAATTGTGCCGCCGCTGGCAACCGGCCATCTACAAGGGTTTCCAGAAGCGCGCGATGCACACGGCGCTCGCCGATATCCACGAATCCATCGACGAACTCAAGTACTACCGCGAACATTTCCTGATTCCATCGGCAGCGGAGAATACTGAGCCGGTCCAAACGGGCAAGTAGTCAGGATTTTGGCGGCCGGATCGCGTTTTTCGGCCTGAACGCGGCCACCACTTCGGGCCGCGTTTCAATGTACGGGCCGCCGATCAGGTCGATGCAATACGGCACCGCGGCAAAAATGCCCGGCACGCTGGATTTTCCGTCCGCGTCGCGCAAACCCTCCAGCGTTTCGCGGATCGATTTCGGCTGTCCGGGCAAGTTCACGATCAGCGCCGCGTGATCCGGCGTTTCGCGAATCACGGCCACTTGTCGCGACAAAATGGCTGTCGGCACAAAATTCAGGCTGATCTGGCGCATCTGTTCGCCGAAGCCAGGCATTGGCTTCGTGCCGACTGCGAGCGTGGCTTCCGGCGTCACATCGCGACGCGACGGGCCTGTGCCGCCGGTGGTCAGGATCAGGTCACAGGCGGTTTCATCGACGAGATCGATCAACGTGGCCGAGATGGTCGCCGCGTCGTCCTGGATCAGCCGGGTTTCCGCGCGCCAAGGCGAACTCAGCGCGCTCGTGAGCCACTCTTGCAGCGACGGAATGCCCTTGTCCTCGTACACGCCCTGCGAAGCGCGATCGCTGATCGACACCAGGCCGATCAGCAATTCGTCGGGGTGATTACGCTTTGTAGCCATCGTCGTCGTCTCGTTCCGGGAATTCGACGCCTTCGTCTTCATCTTCGCCGCCGATCAAGCTTTCGTCTTCTTCATCTTCCACGCCCGCGGCCGTCTTGATCCATTGGAACAGCTCGCGGAAATAGCGTGGCGGCTTGGCCTGTTCGCGTTCCTTGCGGGCGTTGCGGATCAGCGTGCGGCCTTCCTGCGGGTCGACGCCGGGGTGTTGGCGGATGAAATCGGTGAGGGCGGCGTCGTCGGCGAGAAGCTTTTCGCGGGTGCGTTCGATCCAGTGCAGCTTGGCCGTTTCAGCGCGGTTCACGCCGCGATATGAATCCAGCGCGGTACGCAACGCCGCCGTTTCTTCGTCGGTCAGCGAACGCATGACGCGCCCGACGTATTGCACTTGCCGGCGTTTGCCTTCGTGGTCGGTAATGCGGCGGGCGGCGCGGACGGCGTCGTCGAGCTTTTCCGGCATGGGCATGCGCTTGAGCGCGTCTTTGGGCAGATCGATCAGCGTGACGCCCAGTACTTGCAGCGCGAGCATGTCGCGTTTGAGCTGGGACTTGCTGGGGCGGTCGTAGCCGTGCTCGCTGCCGTCCTGTTCGGAGGCCTCGGCCGGGTTTATCGGTTGCGTGCGGGTTTTACGGTTCATCCCGGTATTGTAACTTGGCGGGCGCGGTAGTTTTAGCGATAGTGGTCGTAGCGGCCGTGGTTCAGCGGTGCCCTGGCGAACTCCCGTGAAACCAAATCCGTGCCGGACTTGCTATCATCGTGCGATGGTCGAATACCGGCCACACAGCCGCATTCCAGCGTACAGCGGGCGCTAACCCGCCCCGTCGCCATGACCGGCAACGTGAACACGCTCGAACCATCGAGCACCCACAGGCAGACATAAAATGGCAGCAGACATGGACGTCAGGCAACGCTTTTTCCCGCACACCCAGGACGAGCTGAAGGAAATTGCGTCCGACATCCTGCGGCATGCAAAGGAGCTCGGCGCCACCGACTCCGCCACCGAGATTTCCGAAGGCGACGGCCTCTCAGTCAGCGTGCGCCGCGGCGAAGTCGAAACCATCGAGCACAATCGCGACAAAATGGTCGGCGTGACGGTGTTTATCGGCAATAAGCGCGGTAATGCCAGCACTTCGGACTTCACGCGCGCGGCGCTCAGAGACACGGTCGCGGCCGCCTACAACATCGCGCGTTTCACCGCCGAAGACAGCGCCGCAGGACTCGCCGAAGAAGACCTGCTGGAAAAAGCGCCACAGGATCTCGATCTCTATCACCCGTGGGATATCGACGCTGAAGAAGCGGCCGATCTCGCCCGCCGGGCTGAAGACGCTGCCTTCGCAGTCGATAAACGCATCCAGAACTCCGAGGGCGCGAGTGTCTCGGCGCAGCACTCGCAGTTCGTGCTGGCTACATCGCGCGGGTTCATGGGCGGTTATCCATTCTCGCGTCATTACGTGGCGTGTGCGCCTATCGCGGGTTCCGGGCGCGACATGCAGCGCGACGACTGGTACACGTCAAAACGCAACGCCGCCGATCTCGCCGAGCCGGAAGCCATCGGCCGGTATGCAGCGCATCGGGCGCTCGCCCGCATGGGCGCGCGCGGGCTGGACACCCGCAAATGCCGTGTGATGTTCGAAGCGCCTCTGGCAGCCGGCATCCTCGGTGCATTCGTGCAGGCGGTCAGTGGCGGCGCGTTATATCGAAAGACCACGTTCCTTGTCGACAGCCTCGGCAAACCCGTATTTGCGCCGCACATCCAGGTGCTCGAGGATCCGCACGTGAAGGGCGGCATGGGCAGTGCGCCGTTCGACGAAGAAGGCGTGCGCACGCAACGTCGCAACGTAGTGGAAGACGGCGTGGTGCAGGGCTATTTCCTGTCGACCTATTCGGCTCGCAAGCTCGGCATGAAGACGACGGGCAATGCAGGCGGCTCGCATAATCTGTCGCTGCGCAGCTCGCTGACAAAACCCGGCGATAACTTCGAGGAAATGCTCAAGAAACTGGGCACGGGCCTGCTGCTGACGGAACTGATGGGGCAGGGCGTGAACTACGTCACCGGCGATTATTCGCGCGGCGCATCCGGTTTTTGGGTGGAGAACGGCAAGATCCAGTATCCGGTTGAAGAGATCACGGTGGCCAGCACGTTGCAGGAGATGTTCCGGCACATTGAGGCCATTGGTGCGGATACCGTCGTGCGCGGCAATAAGGAAATCGGCTCTGTGCTGATCGAGAAGATGACGATCGCAGGGCAGTAAGAGGATCAGCGGACGAGAAAAAGCCCGGAACGGTCAGCGCCGTTCCGGGCTTTTTCAATGGAGCGCGATGGGCTGAATCGCTAGCCGATTGAGCGCGCGCAGCCTAGGCCTGATCCGTGCGGCGCTCGTAAGCCACGAACGCATAGTCGAAATCGTTCGGCGCTGCCGCGTGATGCGTCTCCCGCGAGACCTCTTTCCAGACGGCGGCATCGGGTGCGTCGATGGAGATATCGCCGGGGAAATCGGCATCGATCTCAGTCAGGATCAGCTTGTGCGCGAGCGGCCAACCTTCGCGGAACAACTCGGCGCCACCGATCAGGAATACTTCGCTGGCGTTGTCGCGAGCGGCCAGTTCCAAGGCATCGGCAAGTTTGGTCACCGTATCGCAGCCGTCGAAGCGGCGCCCGGCGTCACGCGAGACCACTATATTGCGCCGTCCCGGCAACACCCGTCCGATGGACTCGTGCGTCTTGCGCCCCATCACGATCGGCGCGCCCATCGTCGTGCGCTTGAAGAACGCGAGATCTTCGGGCAGGCGCCAGGGCAATTGGTTGTTGCGCCCGATTACGCCGTTACGCGCGCGGGCGACGATCAGGGTCAGCGTCGTCATGGTGGGGATATCCGTGTCCGGAATGCGGCTTCGAGATAAATCAAGCCACGGATTCTACCCGACGCCCGGCGCCTGACCCGCGGGCTTTCTCACCCTGCGTCCGCGCCGTTCACCATCGCCGCGCCACGCAACCCATGCGCGACCATCAGCCTGTACAACGTCACCCGCGAAATCCCCAATTCCGCCGCCGCCTCGCTGAGTTTGTGCCGATGCCGCAGCAACGTCAGTTCGATCGCGCGCTTCTCCGCGGCGTCGCGGGCGGCGGCCAGCGTGGTCGATTCAATGCCGGTGCAGTGGCCGAGTCCGAGGTCGTCGGCGGTGATCAGCTTGTTTTCCGCCATCACGATCGCGCGCCGCACGCGGTTGATCATCTCGCGCACATTGCCGGTCCAGGCGTAGCTGTACATCGCTTCTATCGCCGACGGTGCAAAGCCGATGATCTTGCGTCTGCCGTCGCTCCTGAACTTGTGCAGCACGTGCAGCGCGAGAATCTCGATGTCCTTGCCGCGCGCCCGCAGCGGCGGTTCGTCCACGCGCAGCACGCACAGCCGATGAAACAGGTCGGTACGAAAGCGGCCATCGCCCATAGCGGCTTCCAGGTCGATGTGAGTCGCGGAAATGATGCGCACGTCAACGGCGACGGGGTCATGGCCGCCCAGCCGGTCGATCTTGCGTTCCTGCAGGAACCGCAGCAAATGCACCTGGCTGTCGAGCGGCAGGTCGCCGATTTCATCGAGGAAGAGCGTGCCGCCATCGGCCTCTTCCACCCGGCCGATCTTGCGCTGGTTCGCACCCGTGAACGCGCCGCGCTCGTAGCCGAACAGTTCCGACTGAATCAGGTGATTGCCGATCGCGCCGCAATTGATCGCGACGAATGGTCCTTTACGGCGCGGCGAGCGTTCGTGGATCGCCACGGCCGTCAATTCCTTGCCGGTCCCGGATTCGCCCGTGATGAACACGTTGGCGTCGGTGTTGGCGACCTTGCGGATGGTGCGAAAGAGCTGCTGCATGGCCTCGCAGGTGCCGACCATCTGCTCGTCGCCGAACACGGTCGGGGTTTCAGTCAAGTCGATGTCGCCGAGGCTCACCATGCCGTACGCGTGATCGACGAGGTAACCGATGGTCGCGTTCGAGAACATGCCTTTCACGAAGTCGAAGCAGAAATGCCGGATCAAGTGGCAGACGACCGGGTCCGCGAGGTGGGTGTCGTCGGTGAGAGCGATCCAGCCGGCTCGCTGATGACGCAGCGCGGGCTCGAGCGCGGACAGTTCGCGCGCCGAGAAGCTGGTCATATCGATAATACCGGCTACCGGCGTATCGGTTTTCAGCACGCTGGCCTGGGTGGCGAGCGTACCGGCCGAGACCTTCCAGCCAAGGCCCTTCAAATACGTGACCAGCGCCTGATTCGGCGCCTGCGAGATGTAGAGCAGGTGGCGAATGGCGGTCGCTGCATGCGGCGTCGCGATGATCGGAACGATCGGAACTATCGGGAGGGCCGACACGCCAGAGAGATCAGGTGTGATCGGGTCGCCAGCGGAGAGGGCGCTCATCGGCGGCATTGACGCCAGTGTGTTTTTACCCGACACGGGTAAGGAGACGGGGACGGATTCGAGCACGAACGATCTCCTTTTTACACCGCGCGCAAATAGTGCCCTGGCGGACACGGCGGTGCACTGCGTTGCCGATCCATCAGCCGTCACGCGGGAAGCTGAATATGGGCCAATAAGCCAGCAGTTAAGTCCGCGAATTCCTTCTTCGCGATTTCGCGGCATGTCCACGTGCCGCGAAATCACGCGCCGCCGACTACACTCGCCGCTCGCTGAGCAATACGACAGTGTCCTGCTTCCGGCGTGTCGTTCAAATCCTGTTATCTGCACTGTTGCGTAGATGCATCGCGTGTCTTGCGGTCGTTCTTAAGACGACCTGCCGCGCACAAGTTTGCAAATTTCGGCTACTGCGCCCTCTGACTGCCCGCGCTCGCGACGTCCCCCGGCGCGGAGCGCGTACCTGCATCGACGGGAGTGGGAGCGGGTGCGGGCGGCGCGATCTCATCCCAAAGCGTGACGCTGGTCGTGTGCGCGGTGACTGGCGACTCCTCCCTCGTCGCCGTGACTTTTTGAAGCGTGGTGCCGGCCCGCACCGCAAGCGGCGCCGATGCAATGGGTTGAGCCGATGCGAACTGTTCCCGTTCCATTACAGGATTAACAATAATGCGCTTGTTCCATGCAGCTTCGCCAGCCTCGGCGCTTCCAATTTTTCTTTCTGTAAAAATGGCTGGCGGATCCGGCCGGGTCGCGAATGTTTCATTTTCGGACACTACCAGCGGCGACGTCGGCTGGATCACGCGATCGTCGTTTGCGTCACTTTTTGCGCAAACGTTGTCGGCTGAGCTGCTCAGTACAAACCACACGGCACTAATGACAGCAACCTTATACGCTGTTGCAGTATTTTCTTGTTTGACGACGCCGCCGGTGCTTTCCATGGCTGTCTCCCTGATTCACTGTCATTTAGCGAAACATATGCCATGGCACGCATTCCATTGCTGCTATTGGGCCGCCGCAAAGCTGACTAAAAAGCTGAATCAGAAAAAAGGTGAAAACGTTTCATGACTGAAACGATAGACGGTTAACGGCCATTTTTAACAGAAAATTGCGTAAATGCTATTGTCTTATTTAAACTATTTGCCAACTGCTTATTAAAATTTGGCCTCGTTGTTGAACCGCACACTAGTCATGCTTCAGGAGGGGCTTGCAGACGTTGTTGCGGATATTTGTTTTCGAAGTATTCGCTTTATAGTAGTCTCTCAAAAACAGCATCTGAAACAAAACAGGTTCGCATAGAACCGCGCGACAGTACTCGTCGCTTCCGGGGTTTAACCGTTTGCAGTTTTCCGAATGACCGTTCGCTTGGGGCATGCGAGTCTTCGACGTCTGCAGCGTGGTTGAGAGCAATTACCGGCGCGACCTTTTCAACGACCGTTGACGAAAGGATCAGAACAATGGAAGTCGCTCGGCGGCAACTAATCTACGTGACTCGTGACCCGAGCGCGCCTTTGTGTGCCCGGTTTGAGGAGAGGGGCTGGCACATAGAGGTGGTATCGAACGCGAAGGACGCACGCCGGTGGCTTCGCAACGACCTGGCAACCGGTGGCTTGCTGGATTTGTCGAGCAGCTTTGAAGCACACGAACTCGCGGCGCTCGAAGCGTCGCTCACGCTGACCAATGTTGGCTGGGTCGCGGCCACCGTGACAGGGCAACTTGAAGACGCGGCCGTGCGCCGGCTGATTCGTGACTACTGCTTCGACTACGTCACCTTACCCACATCGAATGACCGCGTAGTTGACGCAGTCGGCCATGCTTATGGAATGGTGGCGTTGCACGAGAACGCATCGAACGACGCGCGCGACGGCCGGGCCGAAGGCGAGATGGTTGGTTCGTGCGACGCCATGCTCGCGTTGTTTCGCTCTATCCGCAAGGTCGCCATGACCGACGCGCCCGTGTTCATCTCGGGCGAATCCGGCACGGGAAAAGAACTCACCGCGGTCGCCATTCACGAACGTTCGGTAAGGCGAGAACAGCCGTTCGTCGCCATCAACTGCGGCGCGATTCCCGCGCACCTGTTGCAATCGGAATTGTTCGGTTATGAACGCGGCGCGTTTACCGGCGCGAATCAACGCAAGATCGGCCGGGTGGAAGCGGCTAACGGCGGCACGCTGTTCCTCGATGAAATCGGCGACTTGCCCCTCGAAAGCCAGGCCAGCCTGTTGCGTTTCCTGCAGGAACGCAAGGTTGAACGGCTTGGCGGACATGGGTCAACGCCGGTGGACGTACGCATCATTTCGGCCACCCACGTGGATATGCAAACGGCCATGATCGAAGGGCGGTTCCGTGCCGACCTGTATCACCGTCTGTGCGTGCTGCAAATCGATGAACCGCCGCTGCGGGCACGTGGCAAGGACATCGAGTTGCTCGCCAAGCACATGCTGGACCGCTTCAAGAAGGACGCGAGCCGGCGTCTGCGGGGTTTCGCGCCCGATGCCATCGCGGCAATTCATAACTATGGCTGGCCGGGTAATGTGCGCGAGCTGATCAATCGCGTGCGCCGCGCCATCGTGATGTCGGAAGGACGCCAGATCAGTGCGCGTGATCTCGAACTTGGCGAGTACGTTGAAGTGGCGCCGGTGTCGCTGGCGCAGGCACGGGAGGCTGCGGAACGGCAGGCTATCGAACTCGCTTTGCTGCGCCATCGCGGCCGTCTTGGCGACGCCGCGCAGGAGCTCGGCATTTCGCGGGTCACGCTGTACCGCCTGCTGAGCGCGCATGGCATGCGGCACATTGAAGTCGATGCACCGACGGAGCACGTTACGCGCGGCTGAGGGCCGCGTGTAACGGTCCCTAGTCGGCCGCTCGTCGGCCGACTAGGTTTCCCTGATACATTAAAGCCCGGGGTTCACTGGAACGCCGCGGATCGCTCGCATTCGACCCCCGCAACACGCCTTCGCACGTCGCCCTCCGCCGCTTGGTAAAATCGTGGATTGGTTTTATCGGCGGCTGCCTTTTTCCGCGTTTCCCATGGTTAGAGGAATCTGGCGCGAAAGTGCGCCGCAAACGCGCGGAAATGTTCTGCCAGAATAGCGACACGTCCTCTTTTTACGAACGACCCTCCTCATGATCCAGTACCAAGAACTGCTCAAAGACATTCTCGAACGCGGCGCTCGCAAGATGGACCGGACCGGCACGGGGACGATCAGCACGTTCGGCCGTCAATTGCGTTTCGATCTGGCTGAGGGGTTTCCGATCGTCACGACCAAGCGCATCCATATGAAGAGCGTGGTCTACGAACTGCTGTGGTTCCTGAACGGCGATACGAACATCAAGTATCTGAACGACAACGGCGTGACCATCTGGGACGAATGGGCCGATGAAAACGGCAACCTCGGTCCGGTGTATGGGCATCAATGGCGCTTCTGGCCCAAGAACGACGGCACGGTGGTCGATCAAGTGAGCGCGCTCGTGCATCAGATCAAGACGCGGCCGAACTCGCGGCGGTTGATGCTGACGGCCTTGAACGTGGCGGATTTCCCGGACGAGTCCATGTCGCCGGTCGATAACGCCCGTGCCGGCAGGATGGCGCTGGCTCCTTGCCATTGCCTCGCGCAGTTCTATGTGAACGAAGGCGAGCTGAGCTGCCTGTTGTACTGCCGCAGCCAGGACGTGTTCCTGGGCACGCCGTTCAATATTGCGAGTTATGCATTGCTCACGCACATGCTCGCGCAGCAATGCGACCTGGATGTAGGGGAGTTAGTCTGGACCGGCGGCGATTGCCATATTTACTTGAACCATCTGGAGCAGGTAGATCTGCAATTGAGCCGTGAGCCGTATCCGCTGCCGAAGCTCGAACTAGCGAGAAAACCCGCGTCCCTCTTCGATTACCAATACGAAGACTTCGTGATCGCGGGATATCAATATCATCCGGGCATCAAGGCGCCGATCGCGGTTTAGATCGGTATAAGCGTGGAATACACGGATAAGCGCTGCCTTCGCGCGTTCCGGCTTCAATAAACCGAAGCCAGAACGCGTGCCCTTCAAAACATCACGGCGTAACGATGTTGAACATCGGGTCGAAGGTGTCGAGAAGCGCTAACAACTCGCTGACCTTCTGGCTGTTGCCGCTGATCTTGTCCGCGTCCAACGGTGCTTGCGCGCCGCCCATCAGCAACCTGGTGAAATCAATCTTGCTCATGGTGAGCGTAGCGTCCGGGTTCGCGAGCGTGACGCCTTCGGTATAAATCAACACCGAATTACGCAACTCGACGCCGTACTTCCTGCCGTCGCCAAGATTCCAGTTGATGACCGTATGCTTGCCGTCCGCCTTCGGACCGTTGAGCCGGATGCCCATGTAGTCGAGCAGCATGTCAGGGCTCATGGCGGCAATGGCATCGGGCGTTGCTGTATTGATGCCCTTGCCCTTCGGCGCGCCATTGCGCAACTCGAAGGCACCCATCAGGTACTCATTGCGCCACGTTGAGTTCTCCGTCTGATAACCGAGCTGCTCGAGCGCATCTGCCTCAAGCTCGCGAGCGGCCTTGTTCGACGGATCGGCGAAGACAACCTTATTCATCACGGTCGCAACCCAACGGTAATCACCTTTATCGAATGATTCTTTTGCCTTCGCCGTTACCGCATCGGCACCGCCCATGAACTCGACGAAACGCGCCGATTCTTCTTCCGGCGGCAGCGGGTGCAGGTTAGCCGGATTCGAGTCATACCAGCCGAGATAGCGCTGGTAAATGCCCTTCACGTTGTGATTCACCGACCCGTAGTAGCCGCGGTTAAACCATTTCTTGCCGATGCTGTCGGGTAGCTGAACCTGTTCCCCGATTTCGGTCATGGTGTAGCCGGCGTTGGCCAGGCGCAGCGACTGGTCGTGGAGATACTTGAGCATGTCGCGCTGGTCCGCCATGTAGTTCACCACCTTCTGACGGCCCCAGGTCGGCCAGTGATGCTGCGCAATCACTATATCCGTGCGGTCGCCGTAGCGGAGGATGGCTTCGTTGATGGCCTTCCACCATTGCACCGTATCGCGTACTTGCGCGCCGCGCAGCGTGTACAGGTTATGCATGGTGTGGGTGGTGTCCTCGGCGGTGTCGAGCAGCTTGAACTGCGGCATGTAGATCAGCATCTCGGAGGGCGCTTCCGTGCCGGGCGCCATCTGGAACTCGAACTGAATACCGTCGATAGTGCGGGTGTCGCCGGTTTTTACCACGATGTCATTCGGTGGGATCAAGCCGAGATTACCGCGCGACGTAGTCTTGCCGAGTCCCGCATCGATTTGGCCTCGGGCGCTTGCCGGCAGCATTGCGCCGTATTGATACAGCGAGCGGCGGCCCATGGCGTTGCCCGCGTAGATATTTTCCGCCACCGCTTCCTGCAGGAAGCCTTCGGGGGCGAGCACCTTGACCTTGCCGCTTTTCACATCGGCTTCGTCGATCACGCCTTTCACGCCGCCGTAGTGGTCCGCGTGACTATGCGTGTAGATAACGGCGACCACCGGTTTCTTCGGCCGGTGCTGGAAGTAAAGATCCAGCGCAGCGCGTGCGGCTTCGCGCGTTGTCAGCACATCGATCAGGATGATGCCCGTGTCGCCTTCAACGATTGTCATGTTGGCGAGGTCGAGTCCGCGCACCTGATACACGCGGTCCGTGACCTTGAACAGCCCAGTGAACATGTTCAGCTGAGCGATACGCCACAAGCTCGGATTGACGGTGTCCGGCGCCTCGCCCTTCAGGAAGTTGTATTTGTTCAGGTCCCAGCTGGTGCGGCCGTCGTCGGTTGGGAACGTGCCGGTCGCGAGCTTGCCAATGAAACCGCGCTGCGCGTCGTCGAAATCGGTTTTGTCGGCGAAGGGGAGTCGCTGGTAGACCGCCAGGTTGTCCTGCCGGGTGATGGCCGTGGCGTCCTTGGCGGGCGCGAAAGCGGCTTGCTGCGCGAGCGCGAAGGGCGTGGCAAGCAAGCTGAGAGCCGCGAGCGCGGTAAGCGTGAGCCGGTGCGGCGTTGTGGTCATTATTATCTCCATTGAACAGGTTGTGCTTTTTCGCGTTGCTCATGCCTGGTCTGACGCATGGTGCGATGGATTTCGCGGAGGATTTCGCTACCGTGTTATCCGTTGATTCAGGACATTGCATTTCATAATTTTGTATTCCTAATAATTTTGATCGGGCGTATTTCCTTCTAAATCGACAAGCGGGTTGAGCTCGCGCCTTGAACACGAAAGCGAGCCAAAAACTTTACATGTGAATGGATTGTGTAAGTGTCATATTTCGTCGGCGTGGGGAGGTTTCATGCCCGCGTCATGCCGGTTCCATGCCGCTGGGCGCCGGTAAGAACGGCGGCGAAATGCCGCTCGCCGGCGGGCGTGACTCGCAGGACCCGCCGCTTGGCTGTTGTTTCGAGCCAGCCGTGTTCCGTGCACGTATCGAGAAACGCCGCGCCCAGCGCGCCGCCCAGATGCGGCCGGCGCTCGCTCCAGTCGATGCAGGTGCAGGCGAACCGCCTGCGCCGTGCTTTTTGCGCCGTGAGATCAATACCGAGCCGCGAAAATTCATCGATTCCTTGCGGCGTTGCATCGAGCGAGGTGGGGCCGGGCCGCCTTGAGCCATCCGGCACGCCGCCCTGTGCGCCCTGCGCGACTTCCAGCCACTTCGATGTCAGCATCCGGTCGAATAGCCGCACAGCCAGTTCGCCCGCGAGATGGTCGTAACAGGTCCGCGCATAGCGCATGTCGAGCGGCACGGCAGACGCCGGACGCGGCGGCGGCCGATGCGCCTGCACCGCTTCCCGCAGTGGCGCGCTGGCTTGCGCCAGATTAGCCAACGCTTCAATCGCCATCGCTATATCGGGTGTTGCAATGCGGTAATACCGGTGTCGTCCGCTCACTTCGAGCGCTAGCAGGCCGCTCTCGACCAGCCGGGCGAAATGCCCGCTGGCGGCGGATGGCGAGATGCCGGCGATCATCGTGAGTTCGCCGGCGGGCCGTGCGGTGCCGTCCATCAGCGACCACAGCATGGCGGCGCGGCCGGGGTCCGCGAGCAGTGCGCCTATGCGTGACAAGCCGGGAAACGGGCGTGCATCTTCGTGATCGAGGGTCATCGCAGCCTCCTTGGATTAACGCTACTTTAACGACTTCGCGCACTCGATGTTTCATCGAAACGTGAAGTATCGATTCAAGGCCGGAACGCAATGTGAGCGCCGCACAGCCCCGCGCTAGAATGGTGTTTCGCGTTGAGTGAAGGCTGTGCAGGGGACTCTCATGGTAAAAATTTTGATCGCTACGCTGCTGGTGGCGGCGTGTGCGGGTTGTGCAGGAGCGTCGGGCGGGTCGTCGTCAGCAGGCGGGTCGAGCAGCATCACCATGTACGGGGTGATCGACGAGGGCGTTTCCGTGCGCAAGTGAGCGTTAAAGCGCTCCAATGCGGGGCGGCGAGCGCTTTTTTGAGACTCGTTTTGAGACTCGTTTTGAGACTCGTATAATTCGGCAACTTCACCTACCAGGCAGGCCCGTCCGGCTTGCCTTACCTCAACATGAATACTGCAGCGCCCGTCCCTCAATCCACCGATGCCCCGATCACCGACCGGTCTGAAACCACGTTTCGTTTTCTAGCCGAACCGACCTCCGTCAATTTCGGCGGCAAGGTTCACGGCGGCGCGCTGATGAAGTGGATGGATGAAACGGCTTACGCGTGCGCCGCAGTCTGGTCCGGGCGTTATTGCGTGACGGTCAGCGTGGGTAATATTCGTTTTCGCCGGCCGATCCTGGTCGGCAACCTGGTTGAATTGCGCGCCCGTGTGGTGGCGACGGGGCGCACGAGCATGCATCTGCACATCTCGGTGCACGCAGGCGACCCGAAGAGCGGGGTGCTGCAACAGACCACGGATTGCCTGATGGTGTTTGTCGCCGTCGATCAGCAGGGCAAGCCCGTGCCGGTTCCTTCGTTCGTGCCGGTAACGGATGAGCAAAAGCGGCTGGCGAAATATGCGATGGACGTCAAGGACGCGCTGGACGCCATTGTGGAATTGAAGCCGGAAGAAGTGGCGGCCGGGAAGGTTTAAAGCGATCGGGAGCGCTGACGGGAGGGTTCGCCGGCGCCGCGCGCTGCATCCAAAGCACGCTGTTGCTGACAGCCCGGTAATTAGTATGACTACAAAATTGGAACAGAACTCGCACTCGCAAGTAACTCGAAACGCGAGTCCGGCTGCCAGATCAACCATTTCGCCGCACTATAAAAAATAAACGGACAATTAAGACATTTCTCATTCATGAACGTATGCGTTGTCGGCATAGTTTCGGCGCTGCGCGAAAGACCGGCGACCGGCCGAACGCGCAAATACCCAACATGAAATGAGGAAACACCATGACCTGGACGGCCGGCTACAACAACTCGATTGCCTACACGACCGGCTACTATCACGAACAAAGCCCAACGTTCCTGAATGCCTGCCTTGCGATGCAGCGCGTATCGCCACCGTCCCTCGAAAAATTCACCTATTGCGAGCTTGGCTTCGGGCAAGGCTTGACATCCTTGATTCTCGCGGCAACGCATCCGAACGGCGACTTCTACGCGTGCGATTTCAACCCATTGCACGTACTCGGGGCGTCGTCCATACGCGACGAAGCCCGCCTGCCGAATCTCACCTTGCTGGAGAACAGCTTCGGCGATCTCGCACAGGGACAGGTCGAACTCCCCATGTTCGATTACATCACCATGCACGGCATCATCTCGTGGATCTCCGATGAAACCCGCGCGCAGATCATGAGGTTCCTGACGCGTTATCTGAAACCGGGCGGTGTAGTCCAGGTGAGCTACAACGCGATGGTAGGTTGCGCGCAGGTGCTGCCGCTGCAACGCTTGCTGATGCTGGGTGCCGCGGGAGTTGGGGAAGGAGGCGACGCGTGGACGAAAGCTTCCGGGCTCGCCGCGAAGATGGTGAATCTCGACGCGTTGCACTTCAAGCGCAACCCGGATTCCCAGGGTCGGGTCGAGGGTTTCGACAAACAGGACACGCGTTACCTCGTCCACGAGTATCTGCACGAGAAATGGACGCCGTTTTACTTTACCGATATTGCGCGCGAAATGGCCGGAGCGAAGCTGAGCTTTGCCGGCAGCGCGCGTTTCGCGCACATGTCGCCGGTAGGATGGCTTGGGGATGCGCAGCGGGACATGCTGGAGACGGTCGCCGATCCCATCGAAGCTGAAGAGCTTCGCGATTACTTCGCGAACCGCGGGTTCCGCTCGGACATCTTCGTGCGTGGAAAAGCGCCTCTGAGTGATCTCCGCCTGCGCGAACAGGCTGAACACATCCATGTGTGGGGCAATCCGGCTGTCCCATACCAAACGGCGGTGAAACTGGAACACGTCACGCTCACGCGCGGCGATGCCTTTCACAAACCGCTGTTTGATCGGTTGCACGGCGCAGAAATGACGCTGGCACAGGTTTTCGATGCGCCCGAGTTCGCCGGACTCTCGCTCGATGCGATCTTGAAGCTGCTGCGTGTGTCCCTGGCCGTTGGCGAAACATTCGTGCGCTACGGCGCTGTGCAGCCGCGAGCGACGGCAGACCGGCTAAATGCCGTATTGCTGACGAAGGCTGAACGGGGTGAGGCTTTGGGGGCGTTGGCATCGCCCCGGATGGGTGGAGGTGCGGGTATCAGCTTGCTGGACGAGTTGATGCTCGCGGCGCTGCATGCAAAGGCCGATCCGGTAAAAGCGCTCACCAGGGATATCGACGAATTGATCGCGCGCGTTTCACGCTCGCTGGTCGCCACCGGGCTCAGGCTGCAAGTGGGCGGTGCCGAGGTGTCGCCCGAAAACACAACGACGCGGCTGCGCCATATCTTCGAGGATTCCGGCGAGAAACTCATTGCCCATTCGGAAGGGCTGGACCTTCTGCCCGTTCAAAAAACATCAAAGCGGCAACGATAACAGCCGATAACCCAGCCGATAGCAGCCGCAGCGGTCGATCAAGCGATGAACCCATCAACCGCTGCATTCAAGAACTGCCTGACGCTACTTCTTGCCCACCATGTCTTCCGGCTTCACCCACTCATCAAACTCCGCTTCGGTCACGTAACCGAGCGCCAGCGCGGATGCTTTCAGCGTCGTGCCTTCCTTGTGTGCTTTCTTCGCGATCTTCGCCGCCTTGTCGTAGCCGATATGCGGATTCAGCGCCGTTACGAGCATCAGCGACTCGTTCAGCAAGGTTTCGATTCGCGACTCGTTCGGCTCGATCCCGACGGCGCAGTTGTCGTTGAAACTTTGCGCGCCATCGGCGAGCAGCCGCACCGATTGCAGCACGTTGTGCGCGATCATCGGGCGGAAGACGTTGAGTTCGAAATTGCCGCTCGCCCCGCCGATATTCACCGCTACGTCATTCCCAAACACCTGGCAGCACAACATGGTGACGGCTTCGGACTGGGTCGGGTTGACCTTGCCCGGCATGATCGAGCTGCCCGGCTCGTTCTCGGGAATCGACAACTCTCCGAGCCCGCAACGCGGTCCGCTCGAGAGCCAGCGGATGTCATTGGCGATCTTCATCAAGCCCGCCGCGATGGTTTTCAGCGCGCCGTGCGCGAACACGAGCGCGTCGGCGGCGGCCATCACTTCGAACTTGTTCGGCGCGGTTTCAAACGGCAAGCCGGTCAGCTTGCCGATCACGCCGGCTACCTTCACGGCAAACTCGGGATGCGCGTTCAATCCCGTGCCAACCGCCGTGCCGCCCAACGCCAGTTGATACAGATGCGGCAAGGTCGATTCGACGTGCCGGATGCCCTGGTCCAGTTGCGCGACATAACCTGAAAACTCTTGTCCGAGCGTAAGCGGCGTCGCGTCCTGCAAGTGCGTACGGCCGATTTTCACGATTGAATCGAACGCCTTCGATTTTTTATCGAGCGTCTCGCGCAAGGTCTTCAGCGACGGCACGAGATGTTTTGTGATCGCGACCGCGGCGGCAATGTGCATCGCGGTCGGGAACACGTCATTCGACGATTGCCCGCGATTTACGTCGTCGTTCGGATGCACCTTGCGTTCTTCGCCCCGCACGCCGCCCATCAACTCGCTCGCCCGGTTCGCAATCACCTCGTTGAGGTTCATGTTGGTCTGCGTACCGGAACCCGTTTGCCACACGGCGAGCGGAAATTCATCGGGATGCTTGCCTGCCAGGATCTCGTCGGCAGCCGCGATGATCGCCTGCGCTTTATCGGTGGCGAGCACCTTCAATTCGGCATTCACTTCCGCCGATGCCCGCTTTACGATCGCGAGCGCATCGATCAGTTCGGGCGACTGTTTCTCGCTCGAAATCTTGAAGTTCTGCAAGGAACGCTGCGTTTGCGCGCCCCAGAGTTTTGCGTTCGGCACGGCGATTTCGCCGAAAGTGTCCTTCTCGAGTCTTACGTCGTCCGTCATGGCTTCATGCTCCTTCGGCTTGCTTCAGGTTCGGGGTTGAATCGGG
>DASYLW010000478.1:0-5778 GCA_036009385.1 Caballeronia sp. | reverse complement strand
CCGCTCCGGTATCCAGTCGATCGAAGTCGGCTTTCGCCTGCTCGACGTGTTGACCAACGAGCCGCGCGCGATGATGCTGCGCGATCTCGCCCAGCGCGCCGGCATGAGCCCGGCGAAAGCGCATCGGTACCTGGTGAGTTTCCTGCGGCTTGGCGCGGTCTCGCAGGATCCGGTATCCGGGCGCTATGAACTCGGTGGCTTCGCGTTGCAGATGGGGTTGGCGCGCCTGGCCCGAGTCGATGGAGTGAAGCTGGCGCGGATCGCGCTGACGGGGTTGCGCGACCGGCTGGACCTGACGGTGGGGATCGCGGTGTGGGGCAACCAAGGGCCGACCGTCGTGCACTGGATGGAGTCGAGCTATCCAGCGAAGGCATCGTTGAAACTGGGCGATGTCATGCCGCTGTTGTCATCGGCGACGGGTTTGCTGTTTGCCGCATGGCTACCGCGCAGCAAGACGCAAGTGATGCTCGATCGCGAGCTCGCGGCCACGCGGCAGTCGATCGCAGACATCGAGCCGGTGCTCGCCGAGATCCGCGCACACGGGGCCGCACGTGTAGAGGGTATGTTGCTGCCGACCATCCATGCGTTCTGCACGCCGGTGTTCGACTCGACCGGCGATCTCGCGCTCGGGCTGATTGCACTGGGCCACGAAGGATCTTTTGATACCCGCTGGGGCGGCGGCATTGACACCGCCTTGCGCGAATGTGCCGGACAACTTTCCTACGAACTCGGGTATAAACCGGGCGAACGGTAAGACTTGAGAATCGTACGATGCTCACGCGTGCGGAACATCGCGGCGTGCCCACGAGTCATATGCGTTTCGCGTGCTTTGCGCGTGGTCCTTGCGTGCTCGTTTGAGCATCCGCGTTCTGTTATGTTCGTTGCCGATTATTCTCCCTGCAGCGCTTTACTGCTTGCCTGACCACGCGCGTTTCCGAGCTAGCCGATGCCGTTCTCCCTGCTTCGCCGCCGTCGCGCCCTTCTCGGCGCATCGCCCGACCATTCATCCGCGGACCATTCCCTTCGATGGGTCGTGTGGCTCGTCGTGCTGCTCGTTGTTCTGGCACTGCATTGGGTAGCCGGGCGATGGGTGGAGAGGAGCCGGAACGCATCGAATCCGGTGCAGGTTGAACATGTGCCGGTGCAGGTCGAGTTGCTGACACCCAAACCGATAGCGCAAACGCCGAAGCCTGTCGCGCCGCCTCCGCCCGCGCCCAAGCCTAAGCCCGTGCCTAAGCCGCCTCCTAAGCCGGTGCCGCAACCCCAACCGACGCACGCCATCACGACACCGCAAACTGAACAGGTGGCTCATGCAGCTCAGGCAGCTCAGGCCGAACAAGCAGCACAAGCAGCACAAGCAGCGGCCCAAGCCGCCGCGAAGGCGGCAAGTGACGCTGCAGCTTCTCAAGCAGCGGCTGCCACTGCCGCAGCAGCCCGGGCAACCGGCGATAAATTCAGGGTCCCTCCCTCGGGCGAACTTCGTTATGACACGCGGATCAACGGCGTGCTGAACCAGGTCGGCAATATCCACTGGGTCAACGATGGCCAGCACTACGAGATGGTCGTCTCCATCCCGTTGCCGTTTGTCGGACCCTATGTGTATTCCAGCAAAGGCCATATTGACGGCTTCGGCATTGCACCCGAGCAATACTCGGAGCAGCGCGGCCGCCGCGCCGCCGACATCACTGTCTTCGATCGGACCACGAAGCAACTGGTCTACACGCGCACGCCGAACAATCAGCCGCTGGCCGATGGTGCGCAAGACCGTTTCAGCGTGGTCATGCAGTTGTCGAGTCTGGTGCGCGGTTCGCCTGACACCTACAAGCCCGGCGTCGTGCGTCAATTCAGCGTAGCCGATAACGACAGCAACGAAATCTGGCCGATAGAAACCGTCGGCGATGAAAACGTGCAGACCGCGGACGGCAACGTACAGGCTCGCCATTTCACCCGCCTGCCACGACGCGAAGGCGATCGCCGGCGTCTCGACATCTGGCTCGCACCTGCGTTGAGCTGGTTACCCGTGCGTATTCTGCAGACGGAGCCGAATGGCATGCAGATCGAATTGCTTTGGCGCGGCAAGCTGCAACCGCCGTCCGCCACGCCGGGCCAATCCGGTGCGGGCACGCCGGATGCGTCTGAAGATGCAGCATCTGCCGCACCGGCATCCGACAAACCCTGACGTCGGCTCGATTTAACGCAGGCTTAAGTCTGGCCGCTTATGCTTGATAACGTAAAGAATCGACGAAAAACTCCGTTAAACAGGTGATGCCAGAACGCGCGCGGATGTGGATGGTTGAGGATAGTTCGATCCCGAATTGGTGCTGCATCTGAAGGGACCGAGTATGGACGGGTCGACTCAGCGCCAGCAGGATTGGCAAGCTAGCCGAAGCGATCCGGGATTTCGATTGAGGGCGCAATTGCATCGACTAAAACGCACGAGCGGGTCATTGACCTGGATGCAGACAAAAGTGGTGATAGATTCGATCAAGAACGCGAGAACCGCAATACTTCATGCGTCGATGTGTCCCTTGTAGAAGAAACACAGCGTTTCACGGCACTTCTGGAAACATTTTTGCGGGAGAATGTCTAACAAAGGTCCTCGATGGGCTTTCGTCTCAACGTCGAGGCCACCCCTTGAATTCCAACCCAAACGCTCAATGTAAGACGTTGAAACGCCTTACGGGCAAACAGGAATAAGGAGTGTCGCCATGCAAATGATCTACAACAGCCCTAACTATTGTGTAGTCGAATTCCCGCCGCAGGACAATCATCTCGCTATGAAAGCGGGGGGTTACGAGATCGTGGACAAGACCATGCAGCGCGAAATCTTTATTGACGGCGCACTCGCTGCGCGTTTTCGCGAGCATGTCCAGAAGTTGATGCAGGAAGAGCAATCGTTGGAGGACGTGGACGAATTTCTCGGTCAGTTCGACATCTTGATGAACCAGCCGGTGATCCTTCATTAAACGTTGCGCCCCGGCTGATCGGTAAGAACACCTAGCGACACCCCGAAACCCCGCCACGAAAGTGGCGGGGTTTTTTGTTCATGACGCTTGATTGCCGGTGTTTTCGAAAGCGCCATAAGAAAGCGGTCGTGCCCCACTACAGATACAATGTTGGGCTATTTAAGCCTGTTTGGAGCCATGTGAATCATGAATCCGTCCCTCGAAACTGTCGCCCCGAAATCTGCCGCAGAGCGCCGCCCGTACACGCGCGGCGCCGTGTTGCCTGCCCTTTTGCAACAGCGCATTCTCATTCTCGACGGCGCGATGGGCACCATGATCCAGCGCTACAAACTCGATGAAGCCGCGTATCGCGGGGAACGTTTTGCCGATTATCCCCGCGATATCAAGGGCAATAACGAGTTGCTGTCGATCACGCAGCCGCATGTGATTCGCGAGATTCATGACCAGTACCTGGCTGCCGGTGCGGACATCCTGGAGACGAATACCTTCGGCGCGACGACCGTGGCGCAGGCCGATTACGGCATGGAATCGCTGGCGATCGAAATGAACATGCAGTCGGCGAAGCTGGCGCGCGAGGCTTGCGACAAGTACTCGACGCCGGACAAGCCGCGCTTTGTAGCGGGCGCGATCGGACCTACGCCGAAGACCGCGAGCATCTCGCCGGATGTCAACGACCCGGCCGCTCGCAACGTGACCTTCGACGAACTGCGCCAGGCCTATTACGAGCAGGCGAAGGCGCTGATGGATGCGGGCTGCGACCTGTTCCTGGTTGAAACCATTTTCGACACCTTGAACGCAAAGGCCGCGTTATTCGCGCTCGATCAGTTGTTTGAAGACACGGGTGAACTGTTGCCGATCATGATTTCGGGCACCGTGACCGATGCTTCGGGGCGCATCCTGTCGGGGCAGACTGTGGAGGCGTTCTGGAACTCGCTGCGTCATGCGCGGCCGCTGACGTTCGGTTTGAACTGCGCGTTGGGTGCGGCGCTGATGAGGCCGTATATCGCCGAGTTGTCGAAGCTGTGCGACACGTATGTCTCGTGCTATCCGAACGCCGGCTTGCCGAACCCGATGAGCGATACAGGCTTCGATGAAACGCCCGATGTCACATCCAGCTTGCTGAAGGAGTTTGCGCAGGCGGGGCTGGTGAATCTGGCGGGTGGATGCTGCGGAACGACGCCAGAACATATCGCGGAAATCGCGAAGGCACTGGCCGATGTAAAGCCACGGAAGTGGCCGTCGCATTATCGTGAAGCCGCCTGACTGCCCGACACGACGCCCAAGCCCCTCGACAAGACCATCACGCTGCAACGCCTAGAGACACCATGACCGATCACACCATGCGCCTTTCCGGCCTCGAGCCGTTTAACGTCACCGACGGTTCGCTCTTCATCAATGTGGGCGAGCGGACCAACGTGACGGGATCGAAGGCGTTCTCGCGCATGATCCTCAACAACCAGTTCGACGAAGCGCTGGCCGTCGCGCGCCAGCAGGTCGAGAACGGTGCGCAGATCATCGACATCAACATGGACGAGGCCATGCTCGATTCGAAAGCGGCCATGGTTCGTTTCCTGAACCTGATCGCGTCCGAACCGGACATCTCGCGCGTGCCGATCATGATCGACTCGTCGAAGTGGGAAGTGATCGAAGCGGGACTGAAATGCGTGCAGGGCAAGGCGGTGGTGAACTCGATCTCGCTGAAGGAGGGCGAAGACGCTTTCCGCCACCACGCCACGCTGATTCGCCGCTACGGCGCGGCCGCGGTCGTGATGGCCTTCGACGAAGACGGCCAGGCCGATACCTACGAACGCAAGACGCAGATCTGCAAGCGCTCATACGATTTCCTCGTGAACGAAGTGGGTTTCCCGCCGGAAGACATCATCTTCGATCCGAACATCTTCGCGATTGCCACGGGCATCGAAGAGCACAACAACTACGCGGTCGACTTCATCAACGCCACCCGCTGGATCAAGGAAAACCTGCCGCACGCGAAGATCAGCGGTGGTGTGTCGAACGTGTCATTCTCGTTTCGCGGTAATGATCCGGTGCGCGAAGCCATCCACACCGTGTTCCTCTACCACGCGATTCAGGCGGGCATGGACATGGGTATCGTGAACGCGGGTCAGCTCGGCGTGTATCAGGATCTCGATCCCGAACTGCGCGACCGCGTGGAAGACGTGGTGCTGAATCGTCGCGAGGACGGCACCGATCGCCTGCTCGAAATCGCCGATAAATTCAAAACCGGCGCAGCGAAAAAAGAAGAGAACCTCGAGTGGCGCAACCAGCCCGTCGATCAACGCCTCGCTCACGCGCTGGTGCACGGCATCACGAACTTCATCGTGGAAGACACCGAGGAAGTGCGTGCACGCATTGAAGCCGCCGGCGGCCGGCCGATCAACGTGATCGAAGGGCCGTTGATGGACGGCATGAATATCGTCGGCGACCTGTTCGGCGCGGGCAAGATGTTCCTGCCGCAAGTGGTCAAGTCGGCGCGCGTGATGAAGCAGGCCGTGGCGCATTTGATTCCGTACATCGAGGAAGAAAAGAAGCGCATGGCCGATGCCGGCGAAGACGTCCGGCCGAAGGGCAAGATCGTGATCGCGACGGTCAAGGGCGACGTGCACGACATCGGCAAGAACATTGTCTCGGTCGTGCTCCAGTGCAATAACTTCGAAGTCGTCAACATGGGCGTGATGGTGCCCTGCGCGACCATCCTCGCGATGGCGAAAGAACAAGGCGCGGACATCATCGGCTTGTCGGGGCTGATTACACCAAGCCTCGAGGAAATGGCCTACGTCGCCTCGGAAATGCA
>DASYLW010000477.1:0-7434 GCA_036009385.1 Caballeronia sp. | reverse complement strand
CTTCTATCTCGGCGCTTGCAACGTCACGGTCGTCACGCCCGGATCGGCCGCTATAGCCTCTTCGGTGAACGGAAAGCGCAGCCATTGCTTGCCGGCGAAGCGCCGGGTTGCATCGCCGAAATGGGGCGAGGCGGGGTCGTCGGATTCCGAATGGGCAAGCATGGTGTCCGCCTTCACGCCGTTTGCGTCAAACGAAACCACCTGCAGGTAGCTCGCGCCGTGACCGCTGCGATCAACCGCGTAGCCGTCCGCATCGACGGGATGTTGCGCACATATCACCGTGAAATAACCTGCCTCGTCGCAACCGCCAAAAAGCTGCAAGCGCTCGCCATTCCGGTCGGCATGCAGCAATTCGCCACGCGTGGAGTCAAGCGCAAAACCGTAACGCTGCATGGCAAGCACCGCGCCGCCGAGCGCCTGCTGAAGAGCGGATTTAAGCGCGGGATTGGCGGCGTCGAGACCACGCGGCGTCGCAAGCGGCGCGGCTGGATCAAACGGCACGCGGTAGAAATGCGCCAGCTCTGCTTCGCTCAGGCGACGCCAGAATTCGTCCCAGAGATTAGCGCCACGCGCCTTGGTGTTGGCGGTGCCGTCCCACTCGCGAAGTACCTTGCACGCAGGCCCAAGATCCACCGTTTGCGGCTTGCCGCCGGGGGCGCCTTGGGTGATTGAAACCACCGGAATCACCGAAATCACTGAGGCGGATCCATCGGCGCAGACCGCGTCAAGAATAGGCTTGCGAAACAATTGTTCCGACATCGACCGGCTATCCAGCACCTTCGTCTCCAGCGCAAGCCGCGTCACACCGCCTTTTTGCACCTGTAATTCAGCCGCGAGCATGTGGCCGAAACGCGTGCGCAACGATTGCCCGGTGCCGGTAATCCCAGCGACATGCGCATAACCGGTTGTTGGTGCATTGGCGTTGGTCAGCCAGTAGCTGCCGTTGAAGTTGGCCACATAATCACCGCGCGCCATGCCTGGCATCTCGGCGACCGGCAATGCCCCTGCTTGCACGCTCGATGCCTCGACGCGCCATTCACAGGCACTTTTCGAACCATCGAGAAACGGCACGCCGGGCGCTTTTGCATCGAACGCGCGGCCAAGCGGCGTCGTGCAGGCCGCCGCCAGCGAATCAGGCACATCTGGCACGGGGCCCAAGTCGGCGAACCACGCACGCGGGTCGTCGCGACCGATCGCCAAGGTATTAACCCATGGCGTGGCAGCGAAGCGCTTCTGGATCGCGATGAAATCGTCAAGCGAACGCGCTTGATCCCACGCGAGGAAGTTCTCGAAGGCGCGCGTGTTGCCGGTATTCACATCGCGCAGCGCGAACGCGTGTTGTGTGTTCCATGCGAGCGCGGGCGACATCGACGAGAGATCTACAAGAGGACCAAAACGCGAGCGATACAGCGTGCGCGTGATCGGTGTCAGGCTACCGTCGGCGTCGCGGGTCTGGACCGTGACGGGCACGGGTGTCATCGGCTCGCTGACGCCGTCGTAGAAATAGCGCGTGGGATCGGTGGGATCGAGCGACAACTGGAAGATGCCGAAGCGCCGCGCGCTCGACACGGTATGCGTCCACGCGATGTCGTTATTAAAGCCGATCATCACGACCGGCACGCCAAGAAACGACGCACCCGCTACATTCAGTTGTCCCGGGATGGTTAGCTGTGCTTCATAGAATCGGTCAGGACCGCGCCAAAACCAGTGCGGGTTGCCGAACAGAAGACTGCGGCCTTCCTGCGTAACCGGCGCACCGAACGCAAGTGCATTGCTGCCGATACCCCGTTGTCCGCCTATATCAAGTTGCGAGGGCGCGATATCGACGGCGCCCGTCTGCACACCCGGCGCCGACGGTGCTGTTGCTGGTTTCATTGGAGGCTGCGCGCGAGCTATCTGCCGCAAAAACCGTACGGCGCCGCCGGCGAGATTAGCTGCCACGAGCCGCCGGATCATATCGTCGGAACTGATCTTGCCGACCCAAGGTTTGCCTTTGCACGCCGCGTTTGCCCCGCCCATGCTTCCCGCGTCCAGTTCGTCTACGTAGCGGTTGTAGCCCGCCACAAAGCCGTCTATCAACTCGCGAATCGGCTCGGACTGTGCGGACCTGTATCGCTCGACAGCGCTCGCGTCGTCGACGAAACGAAAGAAAAAATCGGCCTCCAGATTGCGCGGCTGTCCGAAGGAAGCGGCCGTTGGTGGCCGCGCATCGGCACCGAAATTCGCCGAGCGCTCGCCGCGAAACGAGATGAAACCATCTGCGAGCGTGCACAAGTTGTCTTGCGCCTGCACGTAACCGTAGCCATAACCAAGACTCGCCCAATTGTCAGCCTTGATATGCGGGACGCCGTCTTGCGTACGGCGTATCTCGACGCTAAAGGGCGTCTGCGCGCTCGCCAGGTTTCGGGGAGCTTGCACGCAGCCGCTCAACGTAACTGCGGCGAACGCTACCGCCGCCGCGAACCTGACAACTTGCTTCATGAGATTGAGCCTTGAATCAATGGGCAAAACTAATGGGTGAACCGCCGTGACGGTGCGGGACCGTCCCCATTGGAATACCATAAATTGCGCCGAGCGTGTCAGCGTGCATCAACTCGGCAGGGCACATGAGCCTGCGGATGAATGGCGTTCGGATGATCGACGCGCAGGTCTGCGCCGCGGCCGAGGTCAACCACCTGACCGTAGCCGAGCTTGATATAGCGATCGGCAAGATGGTAATAACGGTCGTCATGCGTGATGACCACGACGGTCTTGCTCTTGGCTTGAAGTTCCGGCAGCAACTGCTTGTAAAACACGTCCTTGAAGGTCGGATCCTGGTCGGCGGCCCATTCGTCGAAGACATAGAACGGCCGGTCTTTCAGATACGTGACCAACAACGCAAGACGCTTACGCTGACCTTGCGATAAGTCGGTCGTGGAAAATGCCGACAAGCAGCTACCCTTAAGCGCATGGTCCGTCGGCCGCAGTGAATGTCGGCCTTGTCGCTGAAGAGCGCGGAACGTGTCAATGTCGTCGCCGGGTTTTAGGCGTCGGGGAGGGTCGAGCCTGACTCGTTAATATTTCTGGCCCCGATATGACGGAGCACTCCCTCCGTTTCGGGGATAGCATAAGCAGTCCACATCATATCGACCTTTCTTTGCCTCGCCATCCTTGCCGAGACAGAACCCTTGGCTTTTGCGGCTTCAACTATTTAATGTGACAAAGCCGTTATAGCGATGAGGCGAGTACCAACGTTCCATGGCGCCTGTTGCCGCTTGTGAGCCCCCGTTGCCTCGTTTCGCGAAAGGCCCGGTTGACTGTATTTACATGTAGCCCCAGGAAATCAGCCAGTATTCGCTGTGGAGGAAGTCTGTCCCCGGCTTGAACCGAACCCGCCCGGATGGCCAGTTCGATGGCATCGGCCAAAGCCAGGTACGCGGGGCCGGCCCATGGGGCGAGCTGGAAAATGGATTTGTTCATGCTGGCCTTCCAGGAATAGCGACTTACTATCGTTTCATGCCCGCGAGGAGTAGCGGATTTTCTGGCGATCGCCACGCTGGTGAACGCCCCCAGTCGCGCGATTGCCACACTGTTCTTGCCGTCAAGCAAAACCGTTCGCAGCATGTCCACTGGAACGGGTTCCTCAAAATCAAAGAATTGCCGTGCGCGGCGATGCGTGACCTAGCCCGCCGCGCGCAGCTCAAAGCCGATCAGAACGGCATCGCCCCTTTGGCGCCGCTCGGCTCGTCAGCATTCGCGTTGCTGCTTTGCTGGTTATCGCCGCCGTGACCATGATCCGAGTCGAAATTAAACATGTCGAACAGATCGCCCAGCGCCGGCGCATTGACAGGCACGTACGGGTTGTTGTTCCGCTGGACCGGGTTCGGCAGGTTGTCGCGGCTGCGGTCAGTGATTGGCGGCAGCCCCCAGTTGCGTTCGATGAACTTCGCCAGCGATGCGTGGTCGGCATAGCCGTGCGCGACGCGTCCACCCTGCGAATAAGGCGACACGGCGATCATCGGAATGCGTGGGCCGTCACCGAAGAAGTCCACTGGTTGGATATAACCCGAGTCGTAGTAGCCGCCGCCTTCGTCCACCGTAATCAGGATCGCGGTACTGGCCCAAAGCTTCGGATTGCTCTGCACAGCATCGACGATCTTTCGCACGAACGCCTCATACAGGCCGAACTTTGACGATGTCGGATGCCCGTCGAGCTTGCCACCCGGCTTGACGAACGATACCGCCGGCAAGTCGCCCGCGCTGATGTCCGCATACAGGTCGGTTGTATCGGCGAGGTGCGTATCGCGGACCTGCTGGTTCGTCATGATCGACGTCTCGTACAGGAACGGGTTGCAGATGTTGCAGTAGACGCTGTTCGCCGGGTTGCTGACGAACGTGTTCCAGCCTTCGCCGTAGTACTTCCATGGGATCTGACGTTCGAGCATCGTGTCGCCGATCGTGCGAACCGGTGACGGCGGGATCGTGAACGGCGACTTCGTCCTGTCGAGCACCGTGCCGTCGCCGTTGTAGCCCGGGTTGTAGTTGTTCAGCAGGTAGTAATGTTGCGGCGCGCAGTTCATCTTCGGATGGTACGAGAGCGACGCCAGATACTTGCTGATCGGGCCGACGCCCGCCTGGCTCGTGTCCGAGCAATCGCTGTAGCTACCGCCCGAATAGCCGTCCTGCGTGTACCAGTTGTTCGTGCCTGCGAGCGGGTTCGGATTTTCGATCTCATTCGACGGCGGGACCGTCGCATTGCCGTTGCCGTCCGTGTAGTAGTACGCATCGGCGGCGCCGACCATGATGCTGTTCGCGCCCGTGCCGCCCATCACCGGCTGGTGATAGTTGTCGCTGATCGTATAGGTGCGTGCGAGCTGGGTGAAATACGGCATGTCCCCCTTGCTCGCGTTGTGGAAGCCCAGCGCGTTTGAACCTTCCTTGGTGGTCTGGTCGCTGAACGGCGTGGGTTGCGCGCTGCCATTGCTGCCCGCGCCGATGGTCGTCTCGACCCACGCGAACAGATCCATCAGACAGCCGCTCGGGTTACCGCGGGTGGCGTGGGACACGTCGCAGTCGGACTGCTGCCAGTTTTGGTAGAAGCGGTGCACCGGACCGCCCAGGTACTCGTCATACAGCGATGACTGCTGCGGCGATTGCAGCGGGTAAGGGCCGCTTTGCAGTGCGTTGTAGTTCGCGACGCGCGTATCCTTTGCGCCTGTCGGCAAGCCGGACGCACCGGTCAGCAACTGGCCGATGTCGGCCGTCTCGAGTTCTGCGCCCTCGGCCTGTGCGGCCGCGTTGTACGTCGCGTACGGAGCACCGGTCGTGTCGCTCGCCGCGGTGGCCGTGCCACCGGTGTTCGGCGAAGGCAACGTGCTGTAGGGGCTCTTGATCGACGGCGCCAGCGCGAACTGCGTCGTTCCCGTCACTGTGGCCTGGTACTGGCGCGCCTTCGCGAAGTTCGGGCCTGGCGAGCCATCCGCGTTAACGATGCCTTGCGACAGCAGGTTTTGCACCGACTGCCCGTTCGCCGGCTTGTACGTGCCGAACATGTGATCGAACGTGCGGTTTTCACCGACGATCACAATCACATGTTTGATTGGCGTTTGCGTGGAAGATTCGTTGTCTTGATCCTTCGCCGCGGCGGTGCCGGGAGTTGCGGCGAACGCAAGGGCGGCGACGCCCGCGCATGCCGCGAGAACGGCTGGAACTTTAGAAACGTAGCGTCGTTCGGACGTTTGGTGCATTTTCATCTCTTCTCCATGAGTAAGATTAATCTTGCAGGACCTTACTGATGGCACATGACCGCGGCGAGACAGAAACGCTTCAATTACCTTTCTACCCGCGCGGTTCGACGCGCAGTTCCTGCTCATCCGTGGCAAGTGATCAGGTTCGCTAATGCCGCCAATCCCTTGAAACTGAAAGCTGAGGAGGATTCGGCTGTTCTGGGCACGCGGATCATATGGCCATCTTTGCTGTCTGGGTCAATTCAGTTTTTCCCAAAACGACGCTAGACAGCGATAATCCTTTCCTAAACATCGGCGAGTCAACGCTGGAGCCGGTCGAACGTGGTCGGGGCCGGTGCGCTGAACGGGTGGGTGACGCTCGCTATCGGCGCACTCGGCGCCATAGCGGGCGACGGGATCAGCTACGAGCTCGGCCACCGGTATCACGGAGAAAAGTGCGCGCGTGGTGGGTAGCGAAGGGACACGAGGCGGTCTGGGAGCGCGGCGAGCGTTTCGTTCAACGGCACGGCGGGAAAAGTATCGTGCTGGCTCGCTTCTTCGCGCCGGTGCGCGCGATCGTCCCGCTCAATTCCGGCGTCACGCTGGTGAACGGCCTTGCACAGCGGACTCACGGAGCGGCGCGGTTGCCCTTGCTTTGCCGCGCAGCTGCACGCCCACAGCCTCGGACTCGGCACGTCGACCTTGCCAAACCCGGTTCGCAGCACGATCTTCCGGGCGTCCTTGCGCGCCAGCATCGAGCCACAACGGTGGCAAGCCAATTGGCTCTCCATCCACCCGGCAGTCTGCTGCGACACCGGTAAACTGCCGCTGCGGCTCAGCGCAAACGCACGACGATTACTGGATTGGTGCCACAACGCCAAGCTTCTCGGCGAGCATGCGCTCATACACGCCGAAGTGCAGATCGACCTCCTCCTGGCCGACCGTCGTCACGGTGATGTTCACCTGCTCCGGCAACAGACCCAGCACTACCGCGATGGCCGCTTCCAGTTGCGGTGCACACATGCGGTCTTCCATCAGGGTCGTGCCGACGGCGATGTCGTAGGTCTGTTCCTGCTGGAAAACGAGCTCGACCAGCCGCGCGCGCGCACTCATGTTGTTGTCGATCGCCAGCCTCACGAGCTCCGCCACGCTTCGCATCGTTTCAGTTGGAAAGCCTTGGGTCGAGCGCAGCCTGACGCGGTGTCTACCCAGCGTGAGCCAGTCCAAATTGAATTCCATGGTGTCCTCCGCTTGGCCGTTGCAATCATCGCCGACAATAGGGGGCCGGCGGGCGATTTTCAAGACCGGAATTTCACCACCAATCCCTTGAAATTTTCACTGGACGGCCTATCTTAGATTTTGCTCAGGCAGACGCGCCGCTGATATCAGGCGCGCTGCGTGTTTCGATTTGTTTGCCAGCAGCTGGCAGGCGAACTAGAGCGCGTAGGCCCGTTCGCCTCCATCCTGCATAAGGAGGATACGACCATGAGTGACTTCTATTCCGGAACCGACCTGTTCAGCGAATTCGACCGTCTGCAGCGCCAGATGGAAAGCCTGTTCGGCGGCTTGCCGTCCAGCATCCGGTCCAGCCGCTTCGGCGCTTTCCCGCAGATCAACATCGGTACGACCGACGACTCGATCGAGATCGTCGCGTTTGCCCCAGGCGTCGATGTTGCCGGGCTCGATGTAGCGATCGAGAAGGGACTGCTTACGATTAGCGGCGAGCGCA
>DASYLW010000476.1:0-23183 GCA_036009385.1 Caballeronia sp. | reverse complement strand
CGGAAGTGCGCCACAAGACGCGCCCACGCCGCCGGGTTTCATCTGCGCGTTCCGGTTTGCCGGCGCGGAGGCTTTGCGGCTGTCGTGGGACGAGGCGCGTCGCGAGATCGCAGGCGAAGGCCCCACGTGGCTGCATTTGAGCGCGAACGACGACACCGTCGAAAGCTGGTTGACCGGCGTGACCGCGATGCCCGATGTCGCCCGCGAATTCCTGAACGGTGAGGACAAGCGCCCGCGCGTGCACATGGGCGGGACGTTCATGTACGGTGTCGTGGCAGATCTGGAACGCGTCGCGGAAACGCCCGACGCCGATCCGAACGCGCAGGCCACGCGCCGGGCGACGGGTGCGCTGCGCTTTTACGTCGATAAGAACCGCATGATCACGGTGCGCGCACAGCCGCTGCAATCGACCGACCGGCTGCGTCACGCCGTCCTCGAAGGCGCCGTGTTCCGCGATACCGTCGAACTTTTTGCCGGCTTGATCCGGGCGTTGAACGAGACGTTCGCGGATCGTATCGATGAGATCGGCGACCGGCTCGACGATGTGGAGGAGGGCGTGCTCGACGGTCGTCACTCGAACTGGCGCGCGGAGCTGGGGTCGGTGCGCAGGCGGCTGGTGGAGGTGAAGCGGTTCGTGGATCCTGAACGCAATGCGCTGACGCAACTGGTTCTGCGCCGGCTCGAATGGGCGGAACCCCGGTCGATGGAAACGCTGATCCAGGCTATCCAGGTGCTTAACGGGCTGGCTGCCGGGCTCGAGGCGCAATACGAACGGGCAAAACTGCTGCAGGACGAGATCGCTGCGTTGCTCTCGGAAGATATCAACCGCAAGCTGCTATGGCTCGCGGTCATGTCCGCGTTGCTCATGCCCGCAACGCTTGTGTCCGGCATCTTCGGCATGAACGTGGCCGGGCTGCCCGGCACGCACGACAGCTATTCGTTCTTGATCGTGATGGGCGTGATGGCCGTTTGCGCTGCTTTCACGCTGTATTTGTTGCGGCGCTTGCGGTTGTGGTGACGTGATAGTGGCCGGTGCCCGGGCGCTAAAGCAGCTTGGGTACCGTAGCCGCTTATTCCGATGGTCCTGGTGCAAGCACTTCGCGGTTCCCATTCGTACCCATCGGTGAAACAAGGCCTGCTGTTTCCATCTGCTCGACCAGCCGTGCTGCGCGGTTATAGCCAATGCGCAATTGCCGCTGCACTGAAGAAATCGATGCACGGCGCGTGCGCAACACGAACGATACGGCTTCGTCGTAGAGCGGATCGGCTTCGGCATCCGGCGTATCGCCGAACAGATCCGGCGTGCCGCCTTCGGGCGTGGGGCCCGACAAGATCCCTTCCTCGTACTCCGGTTCGCCGAACTGCTTCAGATACTCCACGACGCTATGCACTTCCTCGTCCGCGACAAACGCGCCGTGCACGCGCTGCGGATAGCCGGTGCCGGGCGGCAGGAACAACATGTCGCCGGCGCCGAGCAGGGACTCCGCGCCCATCTGGTCAAGGATGGTCCGCGAGTCGATCTTCGATGACACCTGGAACGCCACCCGCGTCGGAATGTTCGCCTTGATCAGCCCGGTGATCACATCCACCGACGGGCGTTGCGTCGCGAGAATCAGGTGAATGCCGGCGGCGCGGGCTTTCTGCGCCAGCCGCGCGATCAACTGCTCGATCTGCTTGCCCGCGACCATCATCAAGTCCGCAAGCTCGTCGATCACGACCACGATCATCGGCAATTTGGCGAGCGGTTCCGGTGCGTCCGGAGTGAGTGAAAACGGGTTCGTCAGCTTCTTGCCGGCCGCTTCGGCATTGCGGATCTTCTGGTTGAAACCCTGCAGATTGCGCACGCCCACCGCCGACATCAGCTTGTAGCGCTTCTCCATTTCCCCGACACACCAGTTCAGCGCGTTCGCGGCCAGCTTCATGTCGGTGACCACCGGCGCGAGCAGGTGCGGAATGCCTTCGTACACGGATAGTTCGAGCATCTTCGGGTCGATCATGATCAGGCGCACGTCTTCCGGCTTCGCCTTGTAGAGCAGCGACAGGATCATTGCGTTGATCGCGACCGACTTGCCCGAACCCGTCGTGCCCGCGACCAGCATGTGCGGCGCGCGCGCGAGGTCGGTCACGACCGGATTGCCGACGATGTCCTTGCCCATCGCGATCGTGAGGAACGACTTCGAGTCGCGGTAGACATCGGCTTCCAGGATTTCGGAGAGCCGGATCATCTGCCGTTTGGCGTTCGGCAGTTCGAGTCCCATGCAGGTCTTGCCGGGAATTGTTTCGACGACGCGGATGGACGTAAGTCCGAGCCCGCGCGACAGGTCCTTCATCAGGCCGACAATCTGGCTGCCACGCACGCCGAGCGCTGGTTCGACTTCGAAGCGCGTGATGACCGGTCCCGCCGATGCACCGACCACCGTTACCGGTACCTTGAATTCCTGCAGGCGCTGTTCGATCAACTGGCCCGTTTCGGCGAGATGTTGTTCGGAGACGGGTTCGACTTCGTCGGATGCCGGTTCGAGGAGATCCAGGCCCGGGAGATCGACAGCCGACGCCGCCGGCGCGTGGAACTCGAATTCGGTCGCGATGAAACCGCGGACGGGCGGGCGGGGATCAGGTTGAGACGGAGCGGTTTCAGGCGCAGGAGCCGCGTTCGCGTTCGCACTGGCGCGCGGGAAGTGGACGACGTTCGACGCGTGGTCCGTGTTCGGGTCGGCTTGTGCTCCGGTCGAGGGTTGCGGTTCTGTTTGCACCAGCCGGTCGGTTGGCGTTTGTGTCGCGTAGCCGTTCGAGGCGAGATGAGCGGACGCGGTGCCGGCGCTGGTTTCTCCGGTCTCGACATTTGCGTCGGTTTCGTCGGTTTCGTCCGGCACGGCGTGCGGCGTCTCGACGGCTCTGAACGGCGGACGTGTATCTGCTTGCCACGGCGGTGTGTGGACTTGATCGGCGGACACAGTTGCGGGGCTATCCGATACCGGCGGCGTCGATGTTGCCGGGACGATGTCACCCGTCGTCTGCACAGGATGCGTTTGACCGGCGCGGACGGCCCACGGCGGGAGATCGGTGAGATGAGCCGGCGTTTGCGCTGGCGTTTGCGTACTGGGTGACGTATCGGCCGACGTATCTTGCGACGCCGTGGGGCTCGGCGTTGAAGATTCCAGGCGAGTAAATGAACCCGAACCGTTCGATGGATTGAGCGCGGAGTGGCGAGCACTGCCGGAAGAGATCAGGCGCGGGCTTTCATCGATGTTGGCCGGCCCTGTCGGATTCGACGTCCGATGCGCAGTCTCGTCGCTTGCGGCGCTCTGCACGGGCGGGTTCGACAACGGTTTCGAGCGTGCATCGATCGATTGCGTCGTGACCGGCAAACTTGCCTGTGTTTGCTGGATACCGTTGTCGCGGGGTGTCGACCATGCGGGGTGGGGCAGGGCGCCGTTGATATGGATGTCCGCGTTGCTTGCGCCGGCGTGTGTGCCGGTATCCGGCTGCGCCGGCTCGCGCACGATCTCCCGGGCGCCCGAGGCGAAGGTGTAGCCGTCGCGTAGCGAAGCGCCCGACGAATACGTGCCCGCAACATTCGATGCCGCCAGCGACGCAATGCCGTCCGCCATTGCCGGCTGCTTTGGCGTTATCGGTGTTGTAGACGATGAGATATTCGTGCCCGACGCCGGGGGCGAATCGGAGGCGATTGTGGCCTTCGCAAGATTCGTCGCATTCGGTGTCGGCGTGCTGGGCGCAGCGTGACCAGCACTTACCGGCGATGCAGAAACGGCCGGGGGCGCAGATGCAAACGCCGTGGCGACATCATCTGAGAACGCTGAGGGAACGGAACCCGTAGCACTAGCCGAAGCGGCCAGCCCATCGGAAATACCCGGCGCGTCCGAAGCCGCGGCATCGGGTCCTTCGTCTGCACGGCTCGCATCCGGCAACGCCCGCGCTTCCGGTGCGGCATCGGCGCCACCCGCGCGCGTGGTCCATTGCGCCGTGCTTTGCTCGATCGAGCGCAGCGTCTCCTTGATACGTTCAGGTGCTGGCGGCGGTCCGGCGGGCTTGGCGGGAGCCCCCGCGGATGCTGTTGTCGCAGCAAAAAAAGAGTCGCTCGACACGACCGGAGGAACCGACTTGCCGCGGGCCGGGTTTATCGATGTATTGCGTGAAGCGGCGTGAGAAACGCTGGACGAACCCGACGCACGAACGGCTTCGGGCACGCGCCGGTTCAGCGACGAACGCGATACGTCCGAACTAGAATGATCGCTTGCACGTGTTGCCGATGTCTGGGCAACCCTAGGCGGCGCGGCGCCCGGCGTTCCTCCCGCTGTTCCAACCGTTGTTCCAATATCACTCGCCGCATTCGCGATCCGCGTGGCGCCAGCCGATCCCGCGCCTGTCACCGCCGCGTTCACGCCCGTTGCTGGTTCCCGCGTCCCCGACGACGATCCCAAGGGCGTTCCCGCCGGCCCGCCGGTCTTCAACCAACCAGCCGGCGCGACAGGTTCGAGGGGTTCCCGCGCTCCTGTTCCACGACCGCTGTGCGAAGTGGTGGGGCGTGCGTCGGGGAATCGGTCTGAATAACTGTCGTTGCCGGTACCAGGTTCACGATGTGTCGACGACAAGGGTTCGATCGGACGCGCAGCCTCGGGGCCGCGCAGCGGCCGCTGCGCGTCGCTACGCCGGGCCGGCTGTGGACGCCAGACGGTCGGTCGCTGATAACGGCCGCTTGGGCGTTGCGTCGCAGTCGGCAAGCCGAGCGCCGGCGCATCGTGTGAGGTTCTGCTCGACGTCGTGACGGCGCTCCCCGCCTTGAAACTGCCTAGACCCGTGCCTGCACCCCGCGTTTGCGCCTTGTCGCGCGATGCGCGCCCGCGCGCCGGTTTCTCGCGGACCGTCCGTTCCCGTGGCGTGAACCACCCAGGTTCGAGTCCCAGGCCGAACGCGCCGTTTGCCCAGCCAAGGGTTTGGCGCCACTGGAATCCGCAGAGCCACGGCAAGCTGATGAGAAACACGACGGCCGCACCGGCGCCCACGGTGAGCGCAGCCGGCGTACTGACAACGCCGGCATGTCCGCCCAGGCCGAGTAACAGCGCATGGCCGAGATGGTTGACGTCGGTAGCGAATGCGAGCGAATGAAACAGCGCGGCTTCGAGCGCGCAGCTCGCGAGGAGCACGCAGAAGAAACCGAGCCATAGCCGGATCGTGCCCGGACCGCGCAGGCCGCCGCCGTTAGGGAGAACGGACTTGACGATGCGCCAGAGAAGGGGGATGAACCAGACGGCCGAAGCACCGAACCAGCCGAAAACTACCGTGTGCATGCAAGGAACCAGGAATGATGTAAGCGATGTGAGCAGCGAACCCAGGCTCGGACAAAGATGAATCGATACCGCCGAGTTTAACCGCCATGAACGCGGCGAGGGCGGGCGGTAGTCAAGCGATCAAGCATTCGGCCGCCGGTGACGATTGATGCATCGAAACGATGTTGGCCGGGTCAGGCGGGCGTTCATCAGGCGTTCACGTTCCGTTTTGAAATCTGTTCCGGAGATGAACGGCCCAAGCGAAAAACCGGACGACATTCAAATATTCAACGAGGTCAAACGTCCAGATGCCGAATGCTCCGGCTCACCCAGGTGCCATTGCCCAATGTCCATCGGACTCCCGGGCGACCGCCCTGACCTTGCACGCAACGACTTTCCTGAACCGGCACCGTCGAGAACCTCAACCCACCAACCCAACCTTCATCGACTCTTATTAAGGCTTTGCGGCTTGTGTGAACGTCATCACGTCGCCGTTCTTGAGTGTGATCTGCAAATGTCGCGGCGGCTGCATTTGCACGCCCGTCTTTTCGATATCCGCCAGACCCTGGAGGAACGGTTGTTCGAGCGCGCTGCCGGGTCCCGCCGCACAGGCCATCCGTGTGCCGGCAAGCGGGCCGAAGGAAAGCTCGCCGCCGGCCAGGTCGTAGGTACCGGTGAAACGGTTGCATCCGGAATAGCCGTTCGCTTTGCGCTGGCCGCTTAGTGTCGAGAAATTCAGGGTGATCGGCGCTGCGCCAGCGCTACCGCCAGAGGCGCCGGCCGGAGCGGGCGGGACCGGGCGCGTCTTGCCGTCGGCATTGGTCCAACTGGCGAGTTGCCATTGGGTATCGTCGAGAAGCTGGGTCGCGGCCGGGTTGTAAGGATCGGTCGGCGGCGCGGCGCTGTCCGGATGTGTCGGCATCGTACAACCTGCTAACGCCGCACCGAAAGCGAGGGCCGCGATCGACGCCACGGCTGCCAATGAGGGCCTGGAACGCGGGAACGCAGCATGGACCCGGCTGCGCGCCGAAACACGCGCAGGTTGCGAACGGGAAGGCTGCATCGACATGGAATTTCCTCGGGGCTGGCAAAACCGTAAGGGTATCGCACTCGTCCCACGATTGACCAAGGCAGATTGCGGCAAAGTCATTGCAACATGTAAAGAAAAGTTAGCCGGACCTTCCGTTCGATGAAGCGAAAGCCTTCACGCAGGCGGTCTGAGGCCAAGCTCGCGGCCATCCCGGATCTGGCAGGCCGCGCCCGAAACGCAATACCGATCGCGTCGGAAGAAGGGTCTGCGCGGGGTGCTCGCGGGGTGCTCGTGTTAACATCGCGGGCTTGACAGGCCTCTTTTTCTGGAGCATCCATGCAGAGCGTGAAGTCCGCTGCGTCCGCCGTTTCGTTCCCTCAATCCGGCATGCAGCCGATGAAACAGCCGGTGAAAATCGGCACGCCGCTCACGCCCGGCGCGACGCGCGTGATGCTGCTCGGCGCGGGGGAACTCGGCAAGGAAGTGATCATCGCGTTACAGCGGCTTGGCGTGGAGACGATCGCGGTCGACCGTTACGCCGATGCCCCCGGTCATCAGGTCGCGCATCGCTCGCACGTGATCGACATGACCGACGGCGCGGCGTTGCGCGCGTTGATCGAGGCCGAACGGCCGCATTTGATCGTGCCGGAGATCGAGGCCATAGCCACCGATACCCTCGCTGAAATCGAAGCCGCGCAGCTCGCCGTCGTGATCCCGACCGCGCGCGCGACCCAGCTCACCATGAACCGCGAAGGCATTCGCCGACTCGCCGCCGAAACGCTCGGACTGCCGACGTCGCCTTATGCGTTCGCCGAGTCGCTGGACGAGATGACGGCGGCTGTCGGCAAGATCGGTTTCCCGTGCGTGGTGAAACCGGTGATGTCGTCGTCGGGCAAGGGGCAATCGGTGCTCAAAAGCGCGGCGGATATTGAACCCGCCTGGCAGCACGCGATGGCAGGCGGCCGCGTCAATCACGGGCGTGTGATCGTTGAAGGGTTTATCGACTTCGAGTACGAGATCACGCAACTCACCGTGCGCGCCATCAGCCCGGAAACGGGTGATCTGCAGACGTATTTTTGCGAACCGATCGGCCATGTCCAGGTAGCGGGCGACTATGTGGAATCGTGGCAACCGCAGGCAATGAGCGCCGCGGCGCTCGCGAAGTCACGCGATGTAGCCGCGAAGGTCACCACGGCGCTGGGCGGCCGTGGCTTGTTCGGCGTCGAATTGTTCGTGCGCGGCGACGACGTCTGGTTCTCCGAAGTCAGTCCGCGACCGCATGACACCGGCCTGGTCACGCTCGCCACGCAACGCTTCTCCGAATTCGACTTGCACGCGCGCGCGATTCTCGGTCTTCCCGTCGACACAAGCTTGCGTGCGCCGGGGGCATCGGCGGTGATTTATGGCGGGCTGGACGAAGCGGGCGTCGCGTTCGAAGGCGTCGCCGACGCGCTCGCGGTACCGGATTCGGACCTGCGCCTGTTCGGCAAGCCGGAAAGTTTCACGAAGCGCCGTATGGGCGTTGCGCTCGCAACCGGACGCGATACCGGCGAAGCGCGGGAACGCGCGAAGCTGGCCGCGTCTAAGGTAAGACCCGTCTCTGCTCGATGACGGCAACACGCCGTTCGTAGCGAGTTTTTCGCGAGCGGCACGGAGGTTCAAGTGAAATGGTGTGCAATGGTTGCGCTGTGCGCGACGTTGGTTGGTTTGGCCGGCTGCGGCGTTGCGGCGGCGCCGTGCCGGGTGGCATCGGCGGGATTGAAGATGGTGCCGCTGATCGGCCACGTCGCGGCGGCGCCGACCGATGCGTGCGCGGGCGTCATCGATCCGTGATGAATCAGGCAGGCCGGATTCGACGCCGCTTTGTGCATCCGGGCCTTGACCGGCGCACGGCTGACTCACCGGGAAAGAGGTAACGAAAGGATAGAAAGATGAAGGATGGAAAGAAGGAAATGTTTGTGGAAAGGATCGGACGAGTCATCAGATCGAGCGCAATGACCGCCGGTACGCTGTGTCTGATTTTCGTGAGCCATTCGGCGGCCGCGATGCCGCTAACCGTGCCGCAGATTCAGACGGCGACGGCCAACACGTTGCGTTACCAATGCCGCGGCGGCAGCGCGCTCACGGTTCAATACATGAACATGAAGAACAAGCAGAGCTTTGCGCTGCTGACCGTCGATGGCCGCAAGATGTTGTTTGTAAATGTCCTGGCGGCATCGGGGGCGAAATACGTTGGCGATCACTACACGTGGTGGACAAAAGGCCCTGAAGGCACGCTGACCGACGACACCGCCGATCCGAAATCCCCGCCCATGCTTGCTGAGTGCAAGACGCAAAGCTAGAGATCGTTTGGCTGCAAGATGAAAACACAGAGCCCGTTCCGATTCACGTCGGAACGGGCTCTTCCTATTAGATGCCCGATTCGTCCGGAGCCCCTTTCTTCAACGCGCACTCAACGCACACTCAAGCCACGTAAGGTTTGAAGGCTGGCGCTTGCCGTTAAGACGGAAACCCGTTGAGACCCGCGCCGACGTCCGCGGCATCGAATGGCGATCCGGAGTAAGGTTGTATTCGCACGCGCAGACCGCGTGCGGTCAACTGACCATAAACGGACGGGCGGGTGCCGCGCGGCCTTCGTGTAGCCTCATTCAGCAGCACCCGGTCCATTTCATTTCCGTCTTTTGCACGACATTCACCGTGCACGCGTCCCCCAAGCGAGACTCTCCATGAAAGCATCGGATCTGTTCGTCAAAGCGCTGGAAGCAGAAAAAGTCGAATACGTGTTTGGCATTCCCGGCGAGGAAAATCTTGATCTCCTCGAGTCGCTGCGCCGCTCCAAAATCAAGCTCGTCCTGACTCGCCATGAGCAAGCGGCGGGTTTCATGGCCGCCACTTACGGCCGCCTGACGGGCAAGACCGGCGTGTGCCTGGCGACGCTCGGGCCCGGTGCGACCAATTTCGTGACCGCCGCCGCCTACGCGCAACTCGGCGGCATGCCCATGCTGATGGTCACCGGCCAGAAACCGATCAAGTCGAGCAAGCAGGGCAGTTTCCAGATCGTCGATGTCGTGCGGATGATGGAGCCGCTCACCAAATACACGCGCTCGATGGTGTCTATCGGCAATATTCCGGCGTCGGTGCGAGAGGCGTTCCGGCGCGCGGAAGAGGAGCGTCCGGGTGCGGTGCACCTCGAGCTGCCCGAAGATGTGGCGCACGAAGAGGGCGACGGCGCGCCGATCCCGAAGAGTTACAGCCGTCGCCCGATCGCGGAGGAACGGGCGGTGGAGCATGCCGTCGAGGCGATCCGCGCGGCGAAATATCCGCTGCTGATGATCGGCGCGGGTGCCAATCGTAAGACAACGACGAAGATGCTGCGCGAATTCGTCGACCAGATTGGCATTCCGTTCTTCACCACGCAGATGGGCAAGGGCGTGATCGATGAATCGCATCCCATGTGGCTGGGCAACGCCACGCTTTCCGATGGCGATTTCGTGCATCGCGCGATTGATCACGCTGATTGCATCATCAATATCGGCCATGACGTGATTGAAAAGCCGCCGTTCTTCATGCGCAGCGGCGACGGCGATGAAAAGACCGTGATCCACGTGAATTTCCTCGGCGCACAGGTCGATCCGGTGTATTTCCCGCAGATCGAAGTGGTTGGGGACATCGCGAACGCGGTATGGCAGATGAAGGAATTGTTGAAAAAGAGCGAGCAAAACTGGGATTTTTCGCGCTTCAAGATGATCAAGGAACATTTCGACGCGCAACTGGCAAAGGGCCAGCACGACGACCGGTTCCCGCTTTATCCGGTGCGGATCGTCAAGGACGTGTACGACACCATGCCGAAGGACGGCATCATTTGCCTCGATAACGGCATGTACAAGATCTGGTTCGCCCGCTATTACCGGGCGCACGAGCCGAATTCCATTCTTCTGGACAACGCGCTCGCATCAATGGGAGCGGGTCTGCCATCTGCTATTGCAAGCAAGATCGTGCACCCTGATCGCAACGTGATGGCGGTCTGCGGTGACGGCGGTTTCATGATGAATTCGCAGGAAGTGGAAACGGCCGTGCGGCTGAAGCTGGATCTGGTGATCCTGCTTCTGCGCGACGATGCGTTCGGCATGATCCGCTGGAAGCAGGAAAACATGAATTTCCCGGATTATGGAATGACGCTGCAGAACCCCGACTTCGTCGCCTATGCGCAAAGTTATGGGGCGATCGGGCATCGGGTGGATTCGGCGGCGGCGCTCGCGCCTTTGCTGCGCGAGTGTTTCACGACGCCGGGCGTGCATCTGATCGATGTGCCTATCGACTATTCGGACAACGAGCGCGTGTTGAACCGCGAGATCAAACGACTCAGCGCGCAACTTTGAGCCTATTAGGAGATTGACATGCTGAAGAAAACCTATCCGTATTACTTGGCAAACGTTGCGGTCGCGGCGAACACGGACCTGGAAGTCACCGATAAATTCAGCGGCGAAGTGGCCACCCGCGTGGCAATGGCGGACGCGCAGGCAATCGATGCCGCTATTGGCCACGCCGTTGCCGCCCAGCGCGCGATGCGCGAATTCAAGCCGTATCAGCGGCAAGCGGTGCTCGATCATTGCGTGAAGCGTTTCCGCGAGCGTTTCGACGAACTCGCCGAGGCGCTGTGCATCGAAGCGGGTAAGCCGATCAACGATTCGAAAGGTGAGGTCACCCGTCTTATCGATACCTTCCGGGTCGCGGCCGAGGAGTCGGTGCGCATCGATGGCGGCATGATCAACCTGGAGATTGCGCCGCGCGCGGCCGGTTACCACGGCTATTACAAACGCGTGCCGATTGGCCCGTGCTCGTTCATCTCGCCGTTCAATTTCCCGCTGAACCTGACCGCGCACAAGGTTGCGCCAGCGATAGCGGCGGGTTGCCCATTCGTGCTGAAACCTGCGAGCCGAACGCCGGTCGGCGCGCTGATCATGGGCGAAATTCTCGCTGAAACCGACTTGCCGAAAGGGGCGTTTTCAATTCTTCCGGCTCATCGCGACGGCGCGGATCTTTTCACCACCGACGAGCGGTTCCGGTTGCTGTCGTTCACCGGATCGCCGGCGGTCGGTTGGGAGCTGAAGAAGAAAGCGGGCAAGAAAAAGGTGATTCTGGAACTGGGCGGCAATGCGGCGGCTATCGTCGATCGCGATCAGGCCGGCCGGCTCGACTACGTTGTTGACCGTCTGGCGTTTGGCGCGTTTTATCAGTCGGGGCAGAGTTGCATCGGCGTGCAGCGGATCTTGATTCACGCCGATATTTACGACGCCCTGCGCGAAAAACTCATCGCGAAAACGAAGTCGCTGAAAATGGGCGATCCGAAGGATGAAAAGACTTTCGTCGGCCCGATGATCTCGGAATCCGAGTCGAAGCGGCTGGCCGGCTGGATGGAAAGCGCCGTGGCGAGCGGCGCGAAAATCATCGCGGGCGGCAAGGTCGATGGTGCGATGTTTGAAGCAACGCTGCTGGAAGGCGTGAAGCGTGACCAGGATGTGTACCGGAAGGAAGCGTTCGGGCCGGTCGCGATCCTCGAAAAATTCACGGACTTCGGCGAGGCGCTCGGAACGGTCAACGACAGCGACTTTGGCCTTCAGGCCGGCGTGTTCACGGACAGCCTCACGAACGTGAATCTTGCGTGGGACGAGCTGGAAGTAGGCGGCGTGGTGGTCAACGACGTTCCGTCATTTCGCGTTGATAACATGCCATATGGCGGTGTCAAGGATTCCGGGCTGGGCCGGGAAGGCGTGAAATACGCGATCGAGGACATGACGGAATTGCGTCTGATGGTCGTCAGGGATGCGCCGAAACCGGAGCAGAAACCGAAATAGGCTGTTATAGCAATCGAGGCCGCGGCGCCGAGGTCCGTCTGGCCGGGCTTCCCAGCCGCGCCGCCGCCTGAGAGCGCGTCGCTGATCAACGTGTTGGCGGGCGGGGGAGTGCTACAATAGCGGGCTTTCCCGAAGTCCGAACGCCTCGCCCGGCGGTAGCTGAGAGCAGGTCTCGATGCAGGTCTCGAGGCGGGGCTGGAGGCCGGACCAGAAGCCGGACTGGATGCGGGTCGTTGGGTTGGCAGGTTGGCGTCCGTTCATATTGATTGCCGACTATTGCAACCGAGGTCAAAACGATCTCCAACGTTTTTCAGCCCGTGGCGGTTGCCGTCATGTTCACGCAGCACCAGCACTTGCCACTCGTACTTAGCCGTTTGCACTCGCTTTGTACCGTACTACGCCATCCGGTTGCGTCAGACCGGACCCAAGTAAGGATTCGCAGCGATCGAAACCCTGCGGATCTGAAGTCCGCGCGTTGATCGTCGTTTGCCGGTTGCATCGACGAAGCACGCGGTTCTTCTTCATCCGATGTCCATGAGCGGTGGAATGACCGCTCGCGCGCCGCTCCGGCGCATTTTTAGCGAAAGCGAAAGCCACCAAAGTCACCATGTCCGATTCCGTCGCCACGAACCCGTCCGCCGCTTCACCCGACGCCGCACCCGGGGCTGATTCCAGCGTTGCAGTTCAAGCGAATCCTGCCGCGCCCGAGGTCCAGGCGAGTCCTGCCACGGCCATCCACGCTGCCGCGCTCGAGTTGGGCGCCACTGAATCTGCGGTGCCCGGTCCCGTGCCTACGTTCGACCAGTTCGGCTTGTCCGCCGACATCCTCCGAGCAGTGGTGGATTCAGGCTACACGATCCCCACGCCGATCCAGGCGCAAGCGATCCCGGTGGTGCTGGCCGGCCGCGACATGATGGGCGCCGCGCAAACGGGCACGGGCAAGACGGCGAGTTTTTCGTTGCCGATCATTCAGCGCCTGCTGCCCATGGCCAGCACGAGCGCATCGCCCGCACGTCACCCGGTGCGCGCGCTGATTCTCACACCAACGCGTGAACTCGCCGACCAGGTCGCGGCCAACGTGCAGGCCTATTCCAGGCACACGCCATTGCGCAGCACGGTCGTGTTCGGTGGTGTCGACATGAACCCGCAGTCGGAAGCGCTGCGGCGCGGGGTTGAAATCCTGATCGCCACGCCCGGGCGCTTGCTCGATCACGTTCAGCAAAAGACGCTGAATCTTGGCCAGGTGCAGATTCTCGTTCTCGACGAAGCCGACCGGATGCTCGACATGGGCTTTCTGCCGGATTTGCAGCGTATTTTGAATCTCCTGCCGAAGGAACGCCAGACGCTGCTGTTTTCGGCCACCTTCTCGGGCGAAATCAAGAAACTCGCAGCAACCTATCTGCGCAATCCGCAAACCATCGAAGTTGCCCGCAGCAATTCCACGAATGTGAACGTGCGGCAGATCGTTTTTGAAGTTGCGGAGAGCGATAAATCTGGTGCCGTGACGCAACTGATTCGTGAGCGCGGTCTGAAGCAGGTGCTCGTGTTTTGTAACAGCAAGATCGGCGCGAGCCGGCTGTCGCGAGTGCTGGAGAAGGACGGGATCGTTGCGACGGCGATTCACGGCGACCGTACGCAGGGCGAGCGCATGCAGGCGCTTGAAGCATTCAAGAAGGGCGAGATCGAGGCACTGGTTGCTACTGACGTCGCCGCCCGCGGTCTCGACATCACCGACTTGCCTGCAGTGATCAACTTCGACCTGCCGTTCAGCGCGGAAGATTACGTTCACCGGATTGGCCGGACGGGCCGCGCAGGCGCATCGGGTGATGCGTTGTCGTTGTGCAGCCCGAACGAGCGCAAGCAACTCGCCGATATCGAGAAGCTGATCAAGCGGCCCCTCGAAGTCATGGTGTTGAAGGTCGACGTGCCGGTGCGGCGCGAATCGTCTTCTGCTCCGCGTCGCGAAGAGCGCTCGGGCCGGCCCGAGCGTGGTGAGCATCGACATGCGCGTAGCGAGGAGCCGCGTCGTCGTTCGACGTCGTTCGAGCGTTCGCATACACGCCAGCAACCAATTGACGATTTCTTCCTGAAACCGTACGAGCCGTCGGCGGCATCGACGAGAAAAACCCAGGACGACGCCGCGGCTGAAGCCGAACGCAAGAACACGCCGCGTCAGCCGCTGGCTGCGTTGCTCGGTGGCCTCGGCATGCCGCGGAGAACGCCTTCGGGGTCTTGAAGTTAGTGAACAGGATCAGTGAACAAACGATAAAGCGGCATTTTTGCCGCTTTATCGTTTTCCAACGCTCCATTCTCAATGGTATCTATTCGGAACGCTCAATCCTCAGCGCTCTGATCTCGACATCTTGCAATCAACGCCCCGCAATCAGCGTCTTAAATCGCGAACCGCTTTGCCCACTGCGCCGTTACGTCGGAGAAAAACGCTTCGAGTGAAACAGTCGGGGACGGGTGCAGACCGAGATGTTTTGCCGCTTGCGTCAACTCAACCAACGGGGCCCTGGCATCAAGCGCCGTTGCACCCGTTTGCTTGCTGAGTTTCTCACCTTGCTCGTTCACTATGACGGGCACATGCAGATAAACGGGCGTTGGAACACCCAAACAGCGCTGCAAATAAATCTGGCGCGCGGTTGAATCCAGCAGATCGGCGCCACGCACGATATGCGTGATGTGCGCATCCGCGTCGTCGACGACTACCGCCAGTTGATACGCCCACTCTCCATCCGCACGCTTGAGCACGAAGTCACCGACTTCTCTTGCCAGATCCTGCGTCTGCGTTCCTTGCCAGCGATCCTTGAAGCTCGACACGGCAGCATCGCCATCTGGAACGCGCATCCGCCACGCACGCGCTTGTTTGCCATGCAGCCCGTTGCGGCACGTACCCGGATAAGCCAGCGTGGCGTGGCGGCTGTGGTTGTTAGTGAGCGAATCAGCTATTTCACGACGCGTGCAACCGCACGGAAACACGAAGCCCGTGGCCAGCAATTGCTCTAGGGCCCGCTGGTATTCAGCTTCACGCTGACTTTGCCAGACCGGCTGTTCGGCGGAAACCATGCCGAACCTGCCCAGCGTGTCCAGGATTTCCGCCGCCGCGCCCGGCACGGTGCGTGGACCATCGACATCTTCGATCCTGACCAGCCACGTTCCGCGATGAGCCCGCGCATCGAGAAAACTCGCCAACGCGCTCACCAGGGAGCCGAAATGCAGCGGACCCGTGGGTGAAGGCGCAAAGCGCCCGCGATAGCCCGGTTCGGCGATCATCCCGCGCGCCGTCCCGTTAGTTTGAGTTGCAACGCGGCCATCAGATCAGCGCGAGGCGCGCGACGAAAGGTCGTGCACCGCTGGCGTGCCGGAGGCTTGCGCCGGCGACTCGTGCTAGCCATGGCTCGGGCCAGGAAACGACGCCTGGCCGTCTGCCGTGATCGCCGCGTGTGCTTCGTCGGTATCGGTGGCATCGTCTTCCGTGCCCTGCGCGGCCGCTGCCGCTCGGTCCTCGCCATTCTGCGCACTCAATGCCGGCTCGAGCGCAGCATTCAACGCCGTCCGGTGATCGAACACAAAACACTCACCGTGGTAATGCGCGCCGCCCACTTCCTCGAAGTATTTAAGAATGCCGCCCTCGAGTTGATAGACATGGTCAATGCCCACTTCCTTCATGTGGATCGCCGCTTTCTCGCAGCGAATCCCGCCCGTGCAAAACGACACCACCGTCTTGCCTTCGAGATCCGCGCGATGCTCCTCGATCACACCCGGAAACTCGCTGAATTTCGCGATCCGGTAATCCAGCGCCTGATCGAACGTGCCGACGTCGACTTCGAATGCATTGCGCGTGTCCAGCATAACGACGGGACGGCCTTCGTCGTCATGTCCCCGATCCAGCCACGACTTCAGCGTAGCCGCGCCGACGGACGGCGCGCGGCCCAGTTCAGGGCGGATTGCCGGCTTTTTCATGGTGATGATTTCGCGTTTCAGCTTGACCAGCATCTTGCCGAACGGCTGGGCGGCCGACACGCTTTCCTTGAACTCGAGATCGGCGAATTTGCCTTCGAAAAGCGGGTCCATACGAAGGTAGACCATGAACGCGCCAATCTGCTCCGGCTCGCCCGCGACAAACAGGTTGATGCCCTCCGGCGCGAGCAGGATCGTCCCGCGCAGGCCGAGTGCGGTGCACCGGTCGACAATCAGCGGGCGCCAGTCGGCGCCGCTCTCGATAGTCACGAACTTATAGGCGGAAAGGTTGACGATGCTCATGACGCAAATGCTCTTAAAGTGCTGGAAAACGGGCGTTGCCGGAGGAAAAAGCGGTTTCGACAGCGCTTGAGGCGTTCATCGAAACCGTATTATCCCGCAAACGGCGCGCGCTTCCGACTCGACCGATCGGCCGATGAGCCCACGCCGATTCGGCACTTTTTTCATGCGGCCAAATTCCCCTGGCCGAACGGCTAACGCTGCCGTCGGGGCGAATTTCGCGAATAGGCGCATGTACAATATCGTTCATGTCAGATCCCCGCTTCGTCCACCTTCGTGTTCACTCCGAATTCTCGATTGCCGACGGCATCGTGCGCCTTGACGACGTCGTTAAAGCCGCTGCCAAGGACGGTCAGGGCGCGCTCGCGCTGACCGATCTCGGCAACGCTTTCGGCCTCGTCCGTTTCTACAAGGAAGCGCGCAGCAAGGGTGTCAAACCCATTGCCGGCTGCGACGTCTGGATCACCAACCCCGCAGATCGCGACAAACCCGCACGTTTGCTGTTGCTGGTGAAGAACCAGCGCGGTTATCTCAACCTGTGCGAACTGCTGTCGAAAGCCTGGTTGACCAATCAATATCGCGGCCGCGCCGAAGTCGAATACGAGTGGCTGGAAAGCGGGTTGTCCGAGGGCTTGCTGGCGTTGTCGGGCGCGCAATATGGCGACGTTGGCATGGCGTTCGCCGCCGGAAATGATCAGGCCGCCGTTCGTCACGCGCAGCGCTGGGCCAAGCTCTTTCCGGGCGCGTTTTACATCGAATTGCAACGCGCTGCATTGCCGGGCGGTGAGGCCTATATTCAGCAAGCCGTCGCGCTGGCCGCGAAGCTCAAGCTGCCGGTAGTCGCTACTCACCCCATGCAGTTCATGACGCCGGACGACTTCACCGCGCACGAAGCGCGCGTGTGTATTTCCGAGGGCGATATCCTCGCGAATCCGCGTCGTCAGAAACGCTTCACGACTGAGCAATATTTCCGCACGCAAGAGGAAATGTGCGAGTTGTTTGCGGACATTCCGTCGGCTCTCGCCAACACGGTCGAAATTGCCAAGCGCTGCAACCTGACGCTCGAACTCGGCAAGCCGAAACTGCCGCTGTTCCCGACGCCCGATGGCATGTCACTTGACGACTACCTCGTGCATTTGTCGAAGGAAGGTCTTGAAAAACGGCTGATCCAGCTTTATCCCGATGAAGCCGCGCGCGAAGCGCAGCGCGAGACGTATTACGCGCGCCTGGAATTCGAGTGCAAGACCATTATCGGCATGGGCTTTCCGGGCTACTTCCTGATCGTCGCCGACTTCATCATGTGGGCGAAGAACAATGGCGTGCCGGTTGGTCCGGGCCGTGGCTCGGGCGCCGGTTCGCTGGTCGCGTACGCGCTGTTCATTACCGACCTCGACCCGCTCAAATACAACCTGCTATTCGAACGTTTCCTGAACCCGGACCGTGTGTCCATGCCTGACTTCGACATCGACTTCTGTCAGGAAGGGCGGGACCGCGTCATTCAGTACGTGAAGCAGAAGTACGGCGCGGACGCCGTGTCGCAGATTGCGACCTTCGGCACGATGGCGGCGAAGGCGGCCGTGCGCGATATCGGCCGGGTGCTCGATCTCGGCTACATGTTCACCGACGGCATTGCCAAGCTGATCCCGTTCAAGCCGGGCAAGCACGTGACCATCGCGGACGCGTTGAAGGAAGAGCCCACGCTGCAGGAACGCTTCGACAACGAAGACGAAGTGCATCAGCTGATCGAACTTGCGCAGCGCGTGGAAGGGCTGACGCGTAACGTCGGCATGCACGCGGGCGGCGTGCTGATCGCGCCGGGCAAGCTCACGGATTTCTGCCCGCTTTATACGCAAGGCGAAGACGGCGGCGTAGTCAGCCAGTATGACAAGGACGACGTGGAAGCGGTCGGGCTCGTGAAGTTCGACTTCTTGGGTTTGACTACGCTCACCATTCTCGACTGGGCTGAGCGATATATCCGTCGTCTGGATCCATCGAAGGAAAGCTGGAACTTGTCGCAGGTTCCGCTCGACGATCCTGCTTCGTTCCAGATCCTCAAGAAAGCGAATACGGTGGCCGTGTTCCAGCTTGAAAGCCGCGGCATGCAGGGCATGCTGAAGGACGCGCAGCCTGACCGGTTCGAGGACATCATCGCGCTGGTGGCGTTGTATCGGCCGGGTCCAATGGACCTGATCCCAAGCTTCTGTGCACGTAAGCACGGCCGCGAGATCGTCGAGTATCCCGATCCGCGTGTCGAGTCCGTCCTGAAAGAGACTTACGGCATCATGGTCTATCAGGAGCAGGTGATGCAGATGGCGCAGATCATCGGCGGATATTCGCTCGGTGGCGCTGACTTGCTGCGTCGCGCGATGGGTAAGAAGAAGGCCGAGGAAATGGCCGAGCATCGCGAACTGTTCCGGCAGGGCGCGGCGAAGAATGGACTGACCGCAACAAAAGCCGACGAAATCTTCGACTTGATGGAGAAGTTCGCCGGCTACGGTTTCAACAAGTCACACGCAGCCGCTTATGCGTTGCTGGCGTATTTCACGGCATGGCTCAAGGCGCATCATCCGGCGGAATTCATGGCGGCGAATATGTCGCTCGCCATGGATGACACGGACAAGGTCAAGATCCTGTTCGAGGATTGCCTGGCCAACAAGATGGCCGTGTTGCCGCCGGACATCAACCAGTCGGCGTACCGGTTCGAGCCGGTAGCCGAAGCTGACGGCAAGCGTTCGAAGACCATTCGATACGGCCTCGGCGCGGTGAAGGGCAGCGGGCAGAGCGCTATCGAAGAAATCTTGCGGGCGCGGGAGGAAGCGCCGTTCACCGATCTTTTCGACTTCTGCATGCGGGTGGATCGGCGCATGGTGAACCGGCGTACGGTTGAAGCGCTGATCCGCGCCGGCGCATTCGATTCGCTGCACGAAAACCGCGCGCAATTGATCGCATCGGTGGCTCTTGCAATGGAAGCGGCTGATCAAGCCGCGGCCAACGCCATGCAATCCGGTCTCTTCGACATGGGCGACGAACCGCAACAAGGCCACGACCTTCTCGACGAACCCATGTGGTCGGACAAGAAGCGTTTGCAGGAAGAGAAGAGCGCGCTGGGCTTCTATCTGTCGGGTCATCTGTTCGATGCGTACAAGACCGAAGTGCGGCGCTTCGTGCGCCAGAAGATTGGCGAATTGAAGGAAGGGCGCGACAAGCTTGTCGCGGGCGTAATTACCACCATGCGCACCCAGATGACCCAGCGCGGCAAGATGCTGATCGTGAATCTGGACGACGGCACCGGCCAGTGCGAAGTGACCGTGTACAACGAGCAGTTCGAAGCGAACAAGGCGCTCTACAAGGAAGACGAGTTGCTGGTCGTGCAGGGGCAGGCACGCAACGACGCGTTCACCGGCGGCATCCGTTTTACGGTGGAAGCGGCAATGGATCTCGAACGCTCGCGCAGCCGCTATGCGCAGGCCGTGAAGGTGGAAATGAACGGCAACGCCGACGCACTGCGGCTTAAGAAAGTGCTGGAAGCGCATAGCGCGCCGCCTGAGCAGACGGCAGCGCCGGCAGCGGTGCAGGCGCCGTCGCGTGGGGGCTCACGAGGAGGCGGTGATCGTGATGGCAGCCGCGGACAACGGCAGCCGGTGCATATCCCGAATGGCCTGAACGTGAGCATTGTGTATCGCAGCGAGCATGCGGAGGGTGAAGTGCGGCTCGGCGACGCGTGGCGGGTCAAGCCGACCGACGATCTCATTACGGCCTTGCGCGGCGAATTCGCGGGAAGCTCAATCGAAATCGTGTATTGATGCGCGCCGGGATGAAAGTCGCCATCTCCGCGAATGCGCTGAAACTCAGTGGCGGACTGGAGCGTTACGCGCTTGACCTGATTCGAGGGCTCAACGCAGCCGGCTTCACGGGCGAGCGCAAGCCGGTGTTTTTCGCACGCAAGATCGATCCGTCGCAGCCGGAAAGCCAGATGGTCGACGCACGCCGGATCAACGTGTCGTTCCTGCCTTCCAGGCTGCGCGACACGTATTACAACTGGGCGCTCAAACGGGCGCGCAAGAAGGCACGCGTAGATCTGCTGATTGGCTGCAATCGTGTGGAGTCCTCCGAGATAGCGGTTTGCGGTGGTACGCATATCGGCTTTCTCGCCGCGACCGGCCGGCGCGAGCGGCGCTCGGACAGCCGCCAGATCGTGTTGGAGCGTTTGCAATACCGGCAAGCCGGCGTAATCGTCGCCCATTCGGACATGATGCGCGACGAATTGCGCTCGCTCTACGGCGTGGCCGACTCAAAGATCCGCGTGGTTTATCCGCCGGTCGACGGCGCGCGGTTTTCTCCCGTGCCGGATGAGAAGCGCAGCGAGTTGCGCAAGCTGTTTGGTTTCGCCGATCACGAAACCGTGCTGCTGTTTCCGTCGAGCAGTCACGAACGCAAGGGTTTGCCGCTTATCGAGGCCGCGCTGCGTGACAGCGGCCTGCCGGTGGTTGTCGCGGTCGCGGGGCGGCCGCCCGCGCAGACCTCCGGGCAACTGCGCTATATCGGTTATGCGAAGAATATCGAGGATGCTTATCGGGCCGCGGATTTCACCGTGCTGGCCTCGAAGTACGAGCCGTTCGGGCTGGTCGGTATCGAATCGGTGATGTGCGGCACGCCGGTGATTTTTCCAACCAGCGTAGGCTGTTGCAGCGCGATTGCGGACAGCGCGAAATTCACCTTCAAACCGGGCGATGCAGATGGCCTGCGGCAAGCTATCCAGCGTGCGCTGGATGCAAAAAATACCAACGTGACGGCGGCGTCCATTCTCTACGACACCAGCGTTGCCGCGCACATCGACGTGTTGCTGGCGCTCGCCGAGGGCATAGTCGCCGACATGCCTGTCAGCGCATCCGGTTCAGTTCAGAGAGCTTGAGAAACCGGTAGTACACGGTCTGCGCATTGAACACGGCAATCATGAAGCCCGCGCGGCCGTCGAGAAAACCACGTCGCAGAAGGTAGGTGCGGACAAAGGCCCACGCCCCGCGCAGCACCGCAGTGGCCAAGCTGCCGCGTTTGCCCGCCGCGTGGCGTTGACGCGCCCCGGCCGTGGAATAGTTATCCATCTTGCGCAAGACGGTCTCGAAGTCCTCGTAGGAATAGTGCATCAGCTTGCCCTGCAGACGCGCGACCTTGGTGGCGTCCGGATTCGCCAGCACCAGCCGCTCGTGCACCAGGTCATCGGAGAAACAGGCCGTTCCTCGTTTGAACAAACGCGGAATCCAGTCTGGATACCAGCCGCTGTGCCGCACCCATTGCCCGCAAAAATTCGACAGCCGGTCGACCGCGTACACCTCGGCTTGCGGCTTCGAGAGCGCCGCACGGATCGCGGCGCCCAATTCAGGCGAGACCACTTCGTCGGCGTCGATGGATAACACCCAGTCGGTTGTGAGCGCATCGAGCGCACGATTTTTCTGCGGCCCGAACCCCGGCCAGTCGGGCGCCTCAATCACGCGCGCATGATGCGCCTGCGCTATGCCAACGGTAGCGTCGGTACTGCCGCCGTCGATCACGACGATTTCATCGGCGAAGGAAACCGCTTCGAGACACTGCGCGAGGCGTGCGGCTGCATTGAAGGTAATGAGGGCGATACCGAGCGTTGGACGAGTCATGGGGCTTAAGCGTGGGGTATGCGAATTGCTATAATTTGATGCGAAAAGTCTCAGCGGTGAATGCTGCGTTTATAGTCGCTCTCTCGGGCTTGTCTCGTCCATAACAGGGACTGGCAGGCTTGGCGAGGCCGGGTGAATTCACGCCATACGCGTTCCGCATCAAGATCCTGGCCGCCCGGCAACCGTTATACCAGACCAATGGCTGCACGCAGTGAGCGGCCGGCCACGCGTCCGAAAAATCGCGGACGACCTCGAGACGGAATACATCGTCGGAAGGAAGAACTCGAGCATGCAAACGCGAGGGATCTGACGCCCGGGATTCAGCCCGCTGACACAGTGACGCAACGCACGAAACACGCGAAACACAGGTCCACAAGCCGGCATCCGGTTTCGGCACCATTCACGTTGAAACTACCAAGAGTCACTCGGAGTTCGCCATAGTAATGAAACCGCTGAGAATTCTGCACAGCGAATCGTCCAACGGGTGGGGCGGTCAGGAACATCGGACGTTCAAGGAAATGCTCGCGCTGCGCGAACGCGGTCATACGCTCGAACTCGTGTGCGTGCCGGGTGCGCGGCTCGGCGAGCGTCTCGGGGCTGAAGGGTTCACGGTCCACACCACGCCCATGCGTTCAGGCGCCGACGTCAGCGCGGTTGCACACATGCGCTACATTCTCAAGCAAGGCCGCTTCGATGTGCTAAATACCCACAGTGGCCGCGACAGCCTGCTCGGCGGCGCCGCCGCGCGGCTCTCGGGCACGCCGCTGATCGTGCGGACCCGGCATCTGGCGCTCGCCATCACGTCGCGGGCGACCTACACGTGGCTCCCGCACAAGGTGGTGGCGGTGAGCCAGTCGGTGATGCGTTACCTGGTCTCCGAGGGCGTGCCGCAGCAGGATATCGTCACGATCTATACGGGCATCGTCAAGTCGCCGCCGGTGAGCCGCGCGAGCTCGACGTTGCGCGCGGAACTGGGTCTTGGCGAGGACGCCGTGATCGCGGGCACAGTGGCAATCATGCGCGACAAGAAGGGACATCCCGATCTGATCCGCGTCGCGAGGCCGTTGATTGAACAGCGGCCGAACCTGCATTTTGTCTT
>DASYLW010000475.1:0-2139 GCA_036009385.1 Caballeronia sp. | reverse complement strand
CCAACGAAAAGCAACTCGCCGATACCTCCAACGCCAAACGCCTCGCGTTGCAGAGGGTGATCGACAGCGGCTATGAAGCGGTCAGGGCCAATGACCAAGCGCGGATCATCGAAACGGCCAAAGCCATGCAGGTCGCTTACGGCGAGCTGTCGACGGCCAACGATGTGCTCCGCAAATTCCAGTTCGACGGCGCCAGGCGGGGCTACGACGCAGCCCAATCAGCGGCTGCGACCTTTCGCACGTTGAGCATGATTGCGATCGTGGCCGGACTGGCCGCCGCTGTGTTTTCGTGGATCGCGCTGCGTCGCGCGATCGGCCGGCCGCTGGACGCCGCGCTCGAGCACTTCGAAGCTATTGCAGCCGGTGATCTGCGCGGCAAGGTCGTCGCCACCTCGCGCGACGAAATGGGCTTGCTGATGCAGGGTCTTGCACGGATGCAGGCGAGTCTCGTCGGGACGGTTCGCAGCGTACGCTCGGGCACCGAATCCATCGCGACGGCGACCAAGGAGATCGCGGCGGGCAATATCGACTTGTCGTCGCGTACGGAAGAGCAGGCGTCGGCGCTACAGGAAACGGCGTCAAGCATGGACGAACTGACCGGCACGGTGAAGCAGAACGCCGACAACGCCCGGCAGGCCAGTTCGCTGGCGGCCAGCGCGTCGGAGATCGCCAACAAGGGCAGCCGTGTGGTGGCGCAAGTGGTCGACACCATGGGCGACATCAACCAGAGCTCGGCGAAGATCGCGGACATTATTACGATCATCGAAGGAATTGCGTTCCAGACCAATATCCTGGCGCTGAACGCGGCCGTGGAAGCTGCGCGCGCAGGTGAAGAAGGGCGCGGTTTCGCGGTCGTCGCAGGCGAGGTGCGCAATCTCGCACAACGCTCATCGGCGGCGGCGAAGGAGATCAAGGGTCTTATCGATACGTCAGTCGAGCGTGTGCAATCGGGAACCTCGCTGGTCGATGAGGCCGGCCGCACGATGACCGAGATTATCGGCGCGGTGCAACGGGTGACCGACATCATGGGCGAGATCGCGGCGGCATCGCAGGAGCAGAGCAGCGGCATTGAACAAGTGGCACGCGCAGTCACGCAGATGGACGAAGTGACGCAGCAGAACGCGGCACTGGTCGAGGAGGCAGCGGCGGCGGCGCAATCGCTGGAAGATCAGGCAGCGAAACTGCGCCAGGCCGTGGCGGTATTTCAACTCGACGACGAGAGCACGGTCGAAGCGAATTTCAGCCACGCTGCTGCGAGAGCAGGGGGTTCCACGACGGCAAAGTCGCGCCCGGCCGTTCCGGCGAAGCCGCGGCGTGCGGCGCCGGCAATGGCATCTGCCAAGGCGCCTGTCGCAGCGCGGCCGGGGGTGACACGGCCGGTTTCAGCGCGGCCGGTGGAGGCTGCGGCCACCGGCGATTGGCAAACCTTCTGACCGGCTGGGTGGGCCGATTGAGTCGAATGCGCTCCGCGAACCTGATTTGCGGGGCGCATTTTTATTAATCGCGAGCGGATTGCTGTAAGCCGTTTGTTGTAAGCCGTTTGCTGTAACCCGATTAACGTTAGCTTTCACTGCAGCCCTGGACGCCGCTGATAACGCGTGTTGGCTCAGTGCTTTCAATAGGTAATCCTGGCGTTCAGAGCGTGCGTTTCTGCAAGCGGCTACTCAGAAGGGCCCGATCAGCACGTCTCGATCAGGTTCTGCTACAACCCTTCGTCAACCAAAGAACCCGCCCATGCGGCGGCGCACGCATCAACTGATCGCCGTCTTGGAAAAGCCATGTTGCCCTGACCCGAACTCGCGATCGAGACTGACTTCCCCGTACACTGAGCGGACTTCGTTCAACCTTCACGGGATTAGAACGCGTTTCGATCACCACCATAGGACGCTTGCCATGACCGGATCCACCCTTGCCGCACAGCTCGTTCAGGCCCGCCGCCAGCGCACGCAGATAGAAGACCTCGAGTCAGTCGATATCCCGGCCGACGCCGAAGCGGCCTACGCCATCCAGCACGAAGTTCTGACCCTTTCCGGCGCGCGAATTGGCGCGTGGAAAGTCGGCGCCCGCGCGCCCGGTGCGCTGGCGAACACGGCGCCCATTGACGCGGAACTCGTCCACACTTCGCCGGCGCGCATCGCG
>DASYLW010000474.1:0-12016 GCA_036009385.1 Caballeronia sp. | reverse complement strand
CCAAGAGTAAACGCGAAATCGGCGTAGCTAACAACCCCCTCGTGGCCGCTTTTTTCCTCCACCATCATTTCCGAAAGTGTCGAGTTGTGTATAAGGAGATGACTTAGGGCAGCGTGATTGAAAGCGGTTTCTTTGCTTCGTTTCTTTTTCGCTAATAGTGGTAAAGAAATTAGCCAACCTCAGCAGACCACTAACCGGGAAACCAGCAACCCGGCACCAACCCCGACCGCTACCCACAACAACAGCAAAACCCATCCACGAGTGCAAGCAAAACCTAGTAATACGAAGGCCGCTCCAACCGAATCTCCTGCAAGATGGTCGTAGCGATTTCCTCGATCGACTTATGCGTCGACGATAACCACTTGACCCCTTCGCGCTTCATCATCGCTTCGGCTTCGTTGATCTCGTAGCGGCAGTTCTCGAGCGCCGCATATTTACTCCCCGGCCGCCGCTCATTGCGAATCTCCGCCAGCCGCTGCGGATCGATCGACAAGCCGAACATTTTCTCCCGATACGGCAGCAACGGCGTAGGCAACCGCCCGCGTTCGAAGTCTTCCGGGATCAACGGATAGTTTGCTGCTTTAACACCGTACTGCATCGCCAGATAAAGCGACGTTGGCGTCTTGCCGCTACGCGATACACCAACCAGAATTACATCGGCATCGGAGAGGTTGCGATTCGACTGGCCATCGTCGTGCGCCAGCGAAAAATTGATCGCCTCGATCCGGTTCTTGTATTCGTCCGTATCCGCGTTCTGGTGAACCCGGCCCATTGCGTGCGTCGACTTGATGTCGAGTTCCAGTTCCAATGGCTCGATAAACGTCTGGAACATGTTCAGGACCAGCGCATTCGAGCGCCGCACGATCTCGTTGGACGCGCTGTCCACCAGCGTAGTGAATACGATCGGCCGACGGCCATCGAGCGACACGGCCTCATTGATCTTCGCGATGGTCGCATGCGCCTTTTCGGTCGAATCGACAAACGGCACGCGCACGAGCCGGAATTTCTGGTCGAACTGGGACAGGATCGAATGCGCGAATGTTTCGGCAGTGATCCCGGTGCCATCGGAAACGATGAATACGGTGGGCGGCATCGGCGTTGAGGGTCGTGAAATGTCGTGAGTGACGTGAAATGAATTGACGGTGATTATGATCGATTAACGCAACTCACAGGATGATCAACGGATCGGCGCGAAAGCCTTCCACGCAAGCACCCGGCAAAGGCGGATCGAGAGCGGCGTTCAGGGAATATCTTTAAACTAAGCATCCACTAAAACACCCGATGTGCGCCGTCACACCATCCGCGTGTGAAGGGCCTCATTGAGCAGCGCTTTTATGCCCCGCGATGAAACATTTCCAAGAGTTAGCACGGTAGAATAGCGGCAACCTGTTCGATAAGCAATTGCGGACGATTAATCGTCGATTCCCGGAAGTTACCGCTCATTCGTGCGTTTTGGAAACAAAACGTAGATTTTACGGGCAGTTTTAACCGGTATCGATGTGTTTCCAGGTCGTGTTTTTCAGCATCGCAGCGTGGTTTGTCAAGGGCTCACGTTCCGGCGAATACACGGTACCTCACGCCCCGTGCGGGGCGTGGATCGAAACATGCAGCATGTGCTTATCAAACAGGTTATGCAGGTTGCGGTACGCGCTTCCAATGAGCGCCGCCGCTTCGAGCCCACTTGCATGATCGTGAATTCCATCCACCTTAGGGGCTTACATGACTAACGAAGCTAACGTTGCAAAGGACCAAGCGTATGTAGTGCCATTCGAGCAGTTGCGAATGACCGACGTCGACATTGTCGGCGGCAAGAATGCGTCACTCGGCGAGATGATCAGCCAGCTCGCCGAAGCCGGCGTGCAGGTGCCCACGGGTTTTGCGACCACGGCGCAGGCGTTTCGCGACTTCCTGCATCACAACAACCTGACCGATCGCATCGCCAAACGTCTGGAACTCTTCGACGTAGACGACGTGAAAGCCCTGGCCGAAGCCGGCAAGGAGATCCGTCAATGGATCGTCGACGCGCCGATGCAACCGCGCCTCGAAGAATTGATCCGCAAAGGCTTCGACACGCTGCAGAATGGCTCGCCGGAAGAGCTTTCGTTCGCCGTGCGCTCGTCGGCGACCGCTGAAGACTTGCCGGACGCATCGTTCGCGGGTCAGCAGGAAAGCTATCTGAACGTGGTTGGCATCGACGAAGTGCTTGATCGCATGAAGCACGTGTTCGCGTCGCTGTATAACGACCGCGCTATTTCGTATCGCGTGCACAAGGGTTTTACGCACGCTGAAGTCGCGTTGTCGGCCGGCGTGCAGCGTATGGTCCGCTCGGACGTGGGCGCAGCCGGCGTGATGTTCACGCTCGATACCGAGTCAGGCTTTAAAGACGCCGTGTTCATTACGTCGAGCTACGGCCTGGGCGAAACGGTCGTGCAGGGCGCTGTGAATCCGGACGAGTTCTACGTCTTCAAGACCACGCTCGAACAAGGCAAGTACCCCATCATCCGCCGTTCGATCGGCTCGAAGCTCATCAAGATGGAATTCACAAGCGCTGGCGAAGCCGGCCGCGTGAAGACCGTCGACGTGTCGCACGAGCAGCGCAACCGCTTCTCCATCACAGACAATGACGTGATCCAGCTCGCGAAGTACGCGGTGATCATCGAAAAGCATTATCAGCGTCCGATGGATATCGAGTGGGGCAAGGACGGCCGCGACGGCAAGATCTTCATTCTCCAGGCACGTCCCGAAACGGTGAAAAGCCAAGCCGCGGGCAAGGCTGAAATGCGCTTCAAGCTGAAGGGCCAGTCGAACGTGCTGGCCACGGGCCGCGCTATCGGCCAGAAGATTGGAGCAGGTCCGGTGCGCGTGATTCACGATCCGTCGGAGATGGATCGTGTGCAGCCCGGCGACGTGCTGGTGGCCGACATGACCGATCCAAACTGGGAGCCGGTGATGAAGCGTGCATCGGCGATCGTGACGAATCGCGGCGGACGCACCTGCCACGCGGCCATCATCGCGCGCGAACTGGGCGTGCCGGCAGTAGTGGGTTGCGGCGACGCAACCGACTTGCTGAAGGAAGGCCAGTTGGTGACGGTGTCGTGCGCGGAAGGCGACGAAGGCAAGATCTATGACGGCCTGCTCGAAACCGAAGTGACCGAAGTCGAGCGCGGCGAGCTGCCCGAGATCCCGGTCAAGATCATGATGAACGTCGGCAACCCGCAACTCGCGTTCGACTTCTCGCATCTGCCGAATGCAGGCGTTGGTTTGGCGCGGCTCGAATTCATCATCAACAACAATATCGGCGTGCATCCGAAGGCGATTCTCGAGTACCCGAACGTTGATGCCGACCTGAAGAAAGCCGTGGAAAGCGTCGCGCGTGGCCATGCATCGCCGCGTGCGTTCTACGTCGACAAGCTGACGGAAGGTATCGCGACGATTGCGGCGGCGTTCTATCCGAAGCCGGTGATCGTGCGCCTGTCCGACTTCAAGTCGAACGAGTACAAGAAGCTCATCGGCGGTTCGCGTTACGAGCCGGACGAAGAGAACCCCATGCTCGGCTTCCGCGGCGCATCGCGTTACATCTCGGAGGACTTCGCCGAAGCCTTCCAGATGGAATGTATCGCGTTGAAGAAGGTGCGCGAAGAGATGGGGCTGGACAACGTCGAGATCATGGTGCCGTTCGTCCGTACGCTGGCACAGGCTGAGAAGGTCGTTGGCCTGCTCGATAAGTTCGGCCTGAAACGCGGCGTAAACGGTCTGCGGCTGATCATGATGTGCGAGATTCCGTCGAACGCTATTCTTGCTGAAGAGTTCCTGCAATTCTTCGACGGCTTCTCGATCGGATCGAACGACCTGACGCAGCTCACGCTGGGTCTGGACCGCGATTCGGGCATGGAGTTGCTCGCAGTCGACTTTGACGAGCGTGACCCGGCTGTGCAGTTCATGCTGAAGCGCGCGATCGAAACATGTTTGCGGCTCGGCAAGTACGTGGGCATTTGCGGTCAAGGCCCGTCGGACCATCCAGACCTCGCCGAATGGCTTGCGAAGGAAGGCATTGAGTCGATGTCGCTGAATCCGGATACGATCATCGACACATGGAAGACGCTGGCAAAGGCGTTGAACAAGTAAGCGCGACAGGTCAGCGCCAGAAGTCAAACATGCGGCTGCATCGAAAGAGTGTCAAGCTTTCAAAACAGTAAGCGTGCTATAACACCCCGGACGTTCCGGGGTGTTTTTGTTTGGAGGTAACGCATGGCTGCTAACGGACTTTTCTGGTGGATCGGCGCCGGGGTGCTCGTGTTGCTCGAGTTGATGTCCGGCACGTTTTATCTGTTGATGGTGGCGATCGGTTTTATCGCGGGCGGGATCGCGCATTTTTTGGGCGCGGGACTGGAGATCGAACTGCTCGTGGCGGCCTTGGTCGCGATGATCGCCGTCACTGTATTGCGACGTTCGAAGCTGGGCCACGTGACCCGACGCGATGCGTCGCATGATCCGGGCGTGAACCTGGATATCGGTGAGACGCTGAAGGTGAACGAGTGGCATGAGGGCCGCGCGCGGGCGTTGTATCGCGGGGCGGAATGGGACATTGAACTGGCGCCGGGGGAAACCGAGGGCGCGCACATGTACAGGATCACGGCGTTTTCCGGTAATACGCTGGTCGTAGCGGCAAAACGCTGAGTTGTTGGACCAGGGCTTAAGCTTTCCTAAGCAGATCGATAAGCAAGACACGCATAACAAGGAGTAGAGATGGACGTGACTATCATCGGGGCAATTTTGTTGATTATCGTCATCGCGATTGCCGCGCAGACGATCAAGATCGTGCCGCAGCAACACGCATGGGTGCTGGAGCGCCTCGGGCGCTATCACGCGACGCTGACGCCGGGACTGACCATTGTCGTGCCGTTCGTCGACCGCGTGGCCTACAAGCACGTGCTGAAGGAAATTCCGCTGGAAGTGCCGAGCCAGGTCTGTATCACGCGTGACAACACGCAGTTGCAGGTGGACGGCGTGCTTTACTTCCAGGTGACCGACGCCATGAAGGCGTCGTATGGGTCAAGCAACTTTATCTACGCGATCACGCAGTTGTCGCAGACCACGCTGCGCTCGGTGATCGGCAAGCTCGAGCTCGACAAGACCTTCGAGGAACGCGACTACATCAACCACAGCATTGTCACGTCGCTCGATCAGGCCGCGGCGAACTGGGGCGTGAAGGTGCTGCGCTATGAGATCAAGGATTTGACGCCGCCGAAAGAAATCCTGCACGCAATGCAGGCGCAAATTACCGCCGAGCGTGAGAAGCGGGCGGTGATTGCTGCGTCCGAAGGTCGCAAGCAGGAGCAGATCAATATCGCGTGGGGCGCGCGTGAGGCGGCGATTCACAAGTCAGAAGGCGAGCGTCAGGCGCAGATCAACCAGGCCGAAGGCGAGGCGTCGGCCATTCTGGCAGTGGCTGTAGCGAATGCTCAGGCGATCGAGAAGATCGGTGCGGCCATCCAGACGGCCGGTGGCATGGAAGCGGTGAACCTGAAGGTCGCCGAACAATATGTCACGGCGTTCGGGAACATCGCGAAGCAGGGTAATACGTTGATCGTGCCGGGGAATTTGTCGGAGATGAGCTCGATGATCGCATCGGCGCTGAGCATCATCAAGGGCGATGGAACGGGTAGCGGCGTGATTCGCAAGAGCTGAAACCTGGCGTTAGCGGAATCAGCTTGCTGAATCGGCTCGCCGCAAGAAAAAAGGGCGTCGACTATCTGGTCGACGCCCTTTTTGCGTTGGACATGCTCACTATCATGCTGATGGTGCTCAATGCTTCGCACCGCGCATGATTTGCGCTTTTTCGCGTTCCCAGTCGCGCTTTTTCTCGGTTTCGCGTTTGTCGTGAAGCTTCTTGCCCTTCGCGAGACCGATTTCGCATTTCACGCGACCGCCTTTGTAGTGGAAGTTCAGCGGCACGAGTGTGTGACCTTTCTGCTCGACCTTGCTGATGAGCTTCGAGATCTCTTCGCTGTGCAGCAGCAGCTTGCGTGTGCGGACCGGGTCCGGGTGGATGTGGGTCGATGCTTCAGGCAATGGGCTGATGTGTGCGCCGATCAGGAACAATTCGCCGTCACGAATGATGACGTAGCCTTCCTTGATCTGGCCGCGGCCGGCCCGGAGCGCCTTGACTTCCCACCCTTCCAGCACGAGCCCGGCCTCGTAGCGATCTTCGATGAAGTAATCGAAGAAGGCTTTTCTGTTGTCGATGATGCTCATGAATGAAAAGTGCCTAACTCGTTTAAAATCCTGATTTTAGCAGCGCGGGCGAGGTAAAGCCCGCAAAGCTTCCCACTCTTGCCACACGTTGCGCCCTTTATGGCAGATGTCCAGAAAACTGTATTGATTCGCCATTCTGCAGAGCAGATGTTCGACCTCGTCACCGATGTCGCCGATTACCCGAATTTCTTGCCGTGGTGTGGAGGCGTGGAAGTAGGCCGACATGACGAACACAGCATGGAAGCGAAGATCCACATCAATTTCAAGGGCATCAAGCAGCATTTCGCTACGCGCAACGTGCATACGCGGCCGACCACCATCGATATGGAGTTCATGGACGGTCCTTTCAAGAAGTTCACCGGGTACTGGCGGTTCACGCCGCTGCGGGCCGATGCCTGCAAGATCGAGTTCGCGTTGCACTACGAGTTTTCGAACATCATTCTCGAAAAGATCATCGGGCCGGTTTTTAGTCACATTGCGCACACGTTCGTGGATTCGTTCGTGAAGCGCGCAGATCAGCGGTATGGAAAGTGATGACGCTCAATGTCGAGGTTTGTTATGCGTTGCCGGAGGGAAAAGGTGCGGTGTGTGCGCTTTCCTTGGGCGAAGGCGTGACCGTGCGGGAGGCTATTGACGCCAGTGGATTGCTCACACGGTTCCCCGAGATCGATCTGAGCGTGCAGAAAGTGGGCGTTTTTGGAAAGATTCGGGCGCTAGATGCGGTGCTCGCCGACCACGACAGGGTGGAGATTTATCGGCCGCTGAAGGTTGATCCGAAGCTGGCGCGGCAAAGGCGGGTTGAGAAAACGCGGCGCGGCGGGTCCATTGAAGGACGCCGGTGGACGCGCAAGGAAGCGCGGTAAGCGAGATTTGCCTGGATGCCGGCCTCCTTGCCGGCATCCGCAAAAACGAACTTGTATCGAACGTAAGTCGAGCGAAAAGCCGAAACGGCAGGGTAAATCACCCACCCGGCCGAGGCCCGTAAATTGCGGTGAAAAACAGGAAGCGCCGCCTAAGCTCCTGTTCGGGCAGTGAAAATCCGGGGAACTATCGGTATAATTCGGTTTTGCGCCCATAGGATTTGCCATGCGTCTGATCCAGAAAGCACTCACGTTCGATGATGTGCTGCTCGTGCCCGCGTTTTCCAACGTTCTCCCGCGCGACACCAGCCTGAAAACACAGGTTACCCGCAAGATATCCCTGAATATGCCCCTGTTGTCCGCTGCCATGGACACAGTCACCGAAGGCCGGCTCGCAATTGCGATGGCGCAGCTCGGTGGCGTCGGCATTATTCACAAGAACCTTACCGCAGCCGAACAGGCTCGCGAAGTCGCGAAAGTAAAGCGCTTCGAATCAGGCGTGGTGCGCGATCCGATTACCGTTCCGCCGCAAATGAAAGTGCGCGACGTGATCGCTCTCACGCAACAGCACGGCATTTCCGGCTTTCCGGTTGTGGAAGGGCCGCAACTGATCGGTATTGTGACGAATCGGGATTTGCGCTTCGAAGAACGTCTCGACGACGAAGTGCGCAAGATCATGACGCCGCGTGAACGTCTCGTGACGGTCAAGGAAGGCACGCCGCTCGCCGAAGCCAAGGCGCTGATGCACAGCCATCGGCTGGAGCGCGTGCTGGTCGTCAACGACGCGTTCGAATTGCGCGGCCTCATGACCGTCAAGGACATCACCAAGCAAACCGAACACCCGGACGCCTGCAAGGACGAACACGGCAAGCTGCGCGCTGGCGCGGCAGTGGGCGTGGGTCCGGAGAACGAAGAGCGCGTTGAACTGCTGTCGGCGGCGGGCGTGGACATCATTGTTGTCGATACGGCGCACGGTCACAGCCAGGGCGTGCTCGAACGCGTGCGCTGGGTGAAGCAGAACTATCCGCATATTGAGGTGATCGGCGGAAATATCGCCACGGCTGCAGCCGCGAAGGCACTCGTGGAATACGGCGCGGATGGCGTGAAGGTTGGTATCGGCCCCGGTTCGATCTGCACGACGCGGATCGTGGCGGGTGTCGGCGTTCCGCAAATTACCGCAGTGGCGAACGTGTCGGACGCTCTGCGCGGCTCGGGCGTGCCGGTGATCTCCGACGGCGGCGTGCGTTTTTCCGGCGATGTCAGCAAGGCGCTTGCAGCCGGCGCGGACGCCGTGATGATGGGCAGCATGTTGGCCGGCACGGAAGAATCCCCCGGCGACGTCTTCCTGTTCCAGGGCCGCCAGTTCAAGGCGTATCGCGGCATGGGTTCGGTCGGCGCAATGAAGGACGGTGCGGCAGACCGGTATTTCCAGGACAACTCCGCGAATATCGACAAGCTCGTGCCTGAAGGCATTGAAGGGCAGGTCGCGTATAAGGGCTCGGTCAATGCCATCCTGTTCCAAGTGGTTGGCGGCGTCCGGGCGAGCATGGGGTATTGCGGTTGCCGCAATATCGCCGAAATGCACGACAAGGCCGAATTCGTCCAGATCACGGGTGCCGGCATGCGCGAATCGCACGTGCACGACGTGCAGATCACGAAGGAAGCGCCCAACTACCACGTGGACTGACCATGAAACCGCTGCTGCGCGCTGTTCTTGTCATCAATGCACTGATTTTCCTGGCTTTCGGCGTGGTGTTCCTGCTTACGCCATGGGCAGCTTTGTGGGCTTCGATGCATCTCGTGACCGTGCAGCCGCTGTTTGTCGGACAGTTGTTCGGGATCGCGCTGATCGGTATTGCGTGGCTGGCGGTTCATGCTGCTATCGATGGTGCCCTGACCGCGACCGCCGCGAAGGTGTCGGGACATGTGCAGTGGTTGTCGGGCCTGGTGATGATGGTCTGGCTGCTTGGGCTGCATACCCCCGAACTGACGGGGTTTGGTCAGGTTGTTGCGGCGCTGGTTGGCGTGGCCATGCTGGTGCTGGGGCTTGGCAGCGTGAGGTTGTCAGGTGCGGTGCGGCGGCGTGAGCGCGCCGCGCTGGCCGGCGCTGCTGCGGCTGAGCGTGCCGAGAAGCGGGCGGCGAAGGCCAGGACGGACGAGCGTGTGGAACGTGTCACACCGCCGCCCAGGCCTTTGTCGTCGGACCCCGTCGCACCGGCGAATCCGCGCTGGGATAGTGAGCCGGTCGTGGGCGAGGCTATTGCGCGCCCCGTTGCGCCGGCACCATCGGCGACCGCATTTGATCCTGCTACCGGGCATGTTGTCGATCCGGCCACGGGCCGCACCCTTGATCCCGCCACTGGCCGCGCGTTCGATCCCGTCAGCGGTCACAAGATCGATCCTGAAACGGGTCGCCCGATCGACCCGGTCACAGGCCGAACGGTGGACCCGGCGACCGGCCAGTTCATCGATCCCGTTCGCCGCGATCCGCGCTGAAAGCTTGCGCCGTGTTTTGGCGACCGTGTCGGTCGGTCGAATATCTATCGGTGAACGAAGCATCGCGTTTCGTTTTATCGATGAATCTGTCTTGCTGCGGTCGGCTTCAAGCGCCGGCCGTTGAACTTTCTGCCTTACGCTATGGCGATGGCGATGCCGGGACTTCGTTCCTGCTGCTTGCGTCTTCGCTTTTTGCCAACCATTTCCGTTCACTCGCCTTCCGGCCGCTGCCATGCACGACAAGATCCTGATTCTCGATTTCGGCTCCCAAGTCACCCAGTTGATCGCACGACGCATCCGCGAATCACATGTGTATTCGGAGATCCATCCGTACGACGTCGACGACGCGTTCATCCGCGAGTTCGCGCCGAAGGGCATCATTTTGTCGGGCGGCCCGAACTCGGTCACCGAACTCGGTTCGCCGCGTGCGCCGCACGCCGTCTTTGATCTCGGCGTGCCGGTGCTTGGCATTTGCTATGGCATGCAGACGATGGCCATACAACTCGGCGGCAAGGTCGAACTTGGCAATGTCCGCGAATTCGGTTATGCCGAAGTGCGGGCGCATAACCACACGAGCTTCCTGAACGACATTGAAGACTTCCAGACGTCCGAAGGCCACGGCATGCTGAAAGTGTGGATGAGCCACGGCGACAAGGTCGCGGACATGCCGGTCGGATTCAAGCTGATGGCTTCCACGCCGGCTTGCCCGATTGCTGCAATGGCGGATGACGAGCGCCATTTCTATGGCCTCCAGTGGCATCCGGAAGTCACGCATACCGTGCAGGGACGCGCGATGCTTGACCGATTCGTGCTCGAGTTGTGCGGTGCGCGGCCGGACTGGGAGATGGGGCATTACATCGATGAAGCGGTCGAGAAGATTCGCGCGCAAGTCGGCGATGAGCACGTGATCCTGGGCTTGTCGGGTGGCGTGGATTCGTCGGTGGCGGCGGCGCTTTTGCATCGTGCGATTGGCGCGCAATTGACGTGCGTTTTTGTTGACCATGGGTTGCTGCGGTTGAACGAAGCCGAGCAAGTCATGACGACGTTCGCCGATCACCTTGGCGTGAAGGTGATTCATGTTGACGCGAGCGATGTATTTTTGTCGAAGCTTGCCGGGGTGACTGATCCTGAGGCGAAGCGAAAGATTATTGGCGCTGAGTTTGTTGAAGTCTTCCAGACGGAAGCCAACAAGCTGGCGGACGCGCAGTGGCTCGCGCAAGGGACGATTTATCCGGATGTGATCGAGTCGGCAGGCAAGGGCAAGAAGGGCCACACGATCAAGAGCCATCACAACGTGGGTGGTTTGCCCGAGACGCTGAATTTGAAGTTGCTTGAACCGCTGCGCGAATTGTTCAAGGACGAAGTGCGGGAGTTGGGCGTGAAGCTCGGGCTGCCGCCGGCGATGGTTTATCGGCATCCGTTCCCGGGACCGGGTTTGGGTGTGCGGATACTGGGCGAGGTGAAGAAGGAGTTCGCTGAGTTGCTGCGTCACGCGGATGCGATTTTTATCGAAACGTTGAGGAATACGTTTGATAAGGAATCGGGTAAGTCGTGGTATGAGCTCACGAGCCAGGCGTTCGCGGTGTTTTTGCCGGTGAAAAGCGTGGGCGTAATGGGCGATGGACGGACTTATGAGTATGTGGTCGCGCTCAGGGCAGTGCAGACGCTGGACTTCATGACCGCGCAATGGGCGCATCTGCCGCATGAGCTGTTAGGGCATGTTTCGAACCGGATTATTAATGAGGTTCGCGGGATTAATCGGGTTGTTTATGATATTTCGGGGAAGCCGCCGGCAACGATTGAGTGGGAGTAAAAAGGATATTATTCTTTCCTTTTTGGCTTGATAAGGTTGTAATATTGTCTTTATGGCCAAAAAAACCGCTCCCTTGCTTCCTGCTACCGAACTGCGATTGCAGCAATTCGGGCAGCGTTTGCGTCTGGCTCGCCTGCGTCGCCGTTTGACCGGCAAGCAGGTGGCCGAGCGTGCGGGTATGACGCCGATCACGTTGCGCAGCCTCGAAAAAGGCAGTTCGGGGGTCACGATCGGTGCTTACCTGGCGGTTATGCAGGCGCTGGGCGCTGAGAAGGACCTCGATCTCCTGCTTACGGACGACACGCTCGGACGCGATTTGCAGGATGCAGCACTGGTGCGGCGATCAAGCCGACCAAAGCAGGCTGTGGCTTTGCCACCAGAGCGTCGGATGTCACCTTTGCCTCAGAACCCAGCCCTGCCAGAGCCGGTCGATCCCAGCGAGTGGGTAGCGGATCACGCATTCGTGAGCGCTGAAAGTCTGGCGTCCCTACTCAAGTCTCCCAATTCAAAGAAAAAGGGACCGGCGAGATGAACGAAGGGTCCGTTGGAATTTATGCAGACTGGGACGGCCTTACCGAGCCGCTGCGCTTGG
>DASYLW010000473.1:0-11884 GCA_036009385.1 Caballeronia sp. | reverse complement strand
GACATGCGTGTGACCATGAAAATACCGGCCGTCACCATGGTTGCCGCGTGAATCAGTGCCGAGATAGGCGTCGGGCCTTCCATGGAGTCCGGCAGCCACACGTGCAGCGGGAATTGCGCCGACTTACCCATCGCGCCGATGAACAGGCAGATACAGGCAACGGTCAGCAAACCCCAGTCAGTGCCCGGAAACGTCATGCCGGCCAGCGCGGTACGGTGCGCGAAGACATCGCCATAATTCAGCGAGCCCGCAAACGCCAGCAACAAACCGATGCCGAGCAAGAATCCGAAGTCGCCCACGCGGTTCACGATGAACGCCTTCATGTTCGCGTAGATGGCTGTCGGACGGGTGTAGTAAAAGCCGATCAGCAGGTACGACACGAGACCCACCGCTTCCCAGCCGAAGAACAGCTGCAGGAAGTTGTTGCTCATCACGAGCATCAGCATGGAGAACGTGAAGAGCGAGATGTACGAGAAGAAGCGCTCGTAGCCAATCTCTTCATCGGCCATGTAGCCGATCGTGTAGATGTGCACCATCAGCGAAACGAAGGTGACGATCACCATCATCATCGCGGTGAGCGAGTCGACCAGGAAGCCGATCTCCATCTTCAGCGGACCGACCGTCATCCATTCGTAGATGGTCGCGTTGAAGCTCGCGCCTTGCATCACGTCCACCAGGACGAAACACGAGAGCACGAACGAGATCATCACGCCGAGGATCGTGATGCGGTGCGAAGCCTTGCGCCCGATCTTCCAGCCAAACAGGCCGGCGATCAGCGAACCGGCAAGTGGCGCCAGCGCAATCGTGAGCAGAAGGTTTTCATTGAGTGTCGTGGACATATCTGTCTTGCCTGAAATTAACCTTTGAGCTGATCGAGGTCTTCGACGTTGATCGTGTCGAGACTGCGGAACAATGTGACCAGGATAGCGAGGCCGATTGCGGCTTCAGCCGCCGCGACCGTCAGCACGAAGAACACGAAGATCTGTCCGTGGATGTCGCCGAGATAATGCGAGAAGGCGACGAAGTTCGTGTTGACCGCCAACAGCATCAGTTCGATTGCCATCAGGATGATGATCACGTTACGTCGATTCAGAAAAATGCCGACGATGCTGATCGCGAACAGGATCGCGCCGAGCACGAGGTAATGGGCAAGACTCAACATGGTTGTTTTTCTCCTCAGCCTTTGTTGTCGACCGTGCCGGCGCCGGCATTGCCGGTCACGGGCGGTTGGGTCGCGGCATCCGGCGCTTCAGTTTCGGACTTCATCTGGACGATCCGCACGCGATCTTTCGCGCGCACCTTGACCTGGTCGCTGATGCGCTGGCGCTTGCTGTCCTTCTTCTCGCGAACGGTCAGCGAGACGGCCGCAATGATGGCCACCAGCAGGATCAGGCCGGCGATTTCAAACGCGAAGATGTAGTCGGTGTAGATGACCTTGCCGATCAGGTGCGAGTTCGACATCACCTCGTTCGGGCCCACGCCGGAACCCACCCCGTTGACCAGCATCGCGTCGCGCACCGGCGTAACGGTCGCGCCATACCCGTGCCAGAGAATCAGCGCGGTTTCTATGATGATGATCGCGCCCACGATGCTGGCTATAGGCACGAACTTCTTGAAATCGCCATGCAGCACGTCCAGGTTGATGTCCAGCATCATCACCACGAACAGGAACAGCACCATCACCGCGCCGACGTAGACGAGAACCAGCAGAATGGCGAGGAATTCGGCTTCAAGCAGCATCCAGATCGCGGCCGCGTTAAAGAACGCGAGCACGAGGAACAGCGCGGACGCTACCGGATTGCGCGAAGTGATCACCTTCAGCGCCGAGACAACCAGCAACAGCGCGAAGATGTAAAACAGTACGGTCGTGAATTCCATGATTACCGGTTCATCGTTAGGCTTTGTGTTTTGACACAAGCGCGCCGAGTCGCGTCTTTTTAAGAACGCAACCTACAACCGTGGCGCGCGGGCCGGAACAGCAGGTCAATTCAAATGCAGGAACAGCAAGGGGCGCGGCGATGTTCAGCTTGCTCTGCCCCGCTTCGCTTTACCGCTCTTCTTTACCGCGCTTCTTTACCGATACGGCGCATCAGCCGCCTTCGCAGCCGCAATCTCCGTTTCATAACGGTCGCCCACAGCGAGCAGCATGTCCTTCGTGAAATACAAGTCGCCGCGCTTCTCGCCGTGATACTCGAGGATGTGTGTTTCGACGATCGAATCGACCGGGCAGCTTTCTTCGCAGAAACCGCAGAAGATGCACTTGGTCAGATCGATGTCATAACGCGTGGTGCGGCGTGTGTTGTCAGCGCGCGTTTCCGATTCGATCGTGATGGCGAGCGCGGGGCACACGGCCTCGCACAGCTTGCACGCGATGCAGCGTTCTTCGCCATTTTCGTATCGGCGCAATGCGTGAAGACCACGGAAACGCGGGGAGATCGGCGTCTTCTCTTCCGGGAACTGAACGGTCACCTTGCGCTGGAACAGATAACCGCCTGTCAGCGCCAGACCCTTCAGCAACTCGGTCAGGAAAAACGTTTTGAAGAAATTCTGTAATGCGTTCATGGTTATTTCATCCGCCCATTATTTCCAGATGTTCAGCGGCGACATGATCCAGAACCCGACCACGACCACCCACACCACCGACACCGGCAGAAAGATTTTCCAGCCGAGACGCATGATCTGGTCGTAGCGGTAACGCGGGAACGTCGCGCGAGCCCAGATAAACACCGACAGCAGGAAGAAGATCTTCAGCACGAACCAGAAAATGCCCGGGATGAAGGACAGGAAACCAAACGGTGCGCTCCAGCCGCCAAGAAACAACGTGGTTGCGATCGCCGAGATCACGATCATGTTGATGTATTCAGCCAGGAAAAACAGCGCGAACGCCATGCCCGAATAATCGATCATGTGGCCGGCCACAATTTCCGACTCGCCTTCCACCACGTCGAACGGGTGACGGTTCGTTTCAGCAATGCCCGAGATGAAGTACACGACGAACATAGGCAACAGCGGCAGCCAGTTCCACGAGAGGAAATTGATCCCCCAGTTCGCGAAAATGCCCTGTTCCTGCGACACCACGATGGCCGACATATTCAGGCTGCCGGTCACCATCAGCACGACGACGAGTGCGAAACCCATCGAGATTTCGTACGAGACCATCTGGGCGGCCGCGCGCATCGCGCCGAGAAACGCGTACTTCGAGTTCGACGCCCAGCCGGCGAGAATCACGCCGTACACGCCGACAGACGAAATTGCCATCACGTAGAGCAAGCCCGCGTTGACGTCGCCGAGCACCGCTTTTGCCTGGAACGGAATCACCGCCCACACCGCGAACGCGGGCACCACGGTCATGATTGGCGCGATCAGGTAGATCCAGCGGCTGGCTTGCGACGGCTGAATCACTTCTTTCAGCAGCAGCTTCAGCACGTCGGCGATCGGCTGCAACAGCCCGAGCGGACCCACGCGATTCGGGCCGAGACGAACGTGCATCCAGCCGATGAGCTTGCGTTCCCACAGAATCAGGTACGCCACGCACAGCAGGATCACTACCGAGACCACGAGAATGCGGACCAAGGCCCACACCGTCGGCCAGGCGACGCCGAGAATCTCCGTCCCGCCTGCGTTGATCGTATCGAACAAGCCCATTTACGCCTTCTCCACTACCAGTTCACCGAACAGAGCCCCGAGCGCTGCACCGGCCGACGTTCCCGTCGATACACGCACCACGCTTTCCGCCAGGTTCGCGTCGCGAACTGCCGGCAGGACCACCGCGAGATCACCTTGGGCGACACGCACCGCGTCGCCGTTTTTCAAACCGAGTTTCTCGAACAGCGACGTCGGCAACCCAACCACATTCGCGTCGCGCGCAGCAGCCGTCAGGTGCAGCGATTCAGCGCGACGCGACAGTGCGTCCGCATGGTAAATCGGCGTGTCGGCGAGACGTTCGTAGCTGCCTTCGTTTGCTGCCGCTTTCCGAACCGCCTTGATCGCCACGTTCGTCTTGTTCGACAGACGCGCCGTCAGATCGCCGCCCGTGCCCAATGCGGCGTCGCGGACATCTTCGGCTGTATCGAATTCGAAACCCTTCAGGCCGAGGATACTGCCCAGCACGCGGAGGACCTTCCAGCCCGGACGCGTTTCGCCCAGCGGACGTACAACGCCGTTGAACGTCTGCGCGGTACCTTCAGCGTTGACGAACGTGCCCGACGTTTCCGTGAACGGCGCGATCGGCAACAGCACGTCGGCGTAATCGGCGCCATGCTTGAATGCCGACAGCGCGACAACCATTTCTGCCTGCTTCAATGCGGCCAGCGCAAGAGCTGGGTTGGCGGTATCGAATGCGGGTTCAACATTGAACAGCACATAACCCTTGCGCGGCTGCTCGAATACTTCACGTGCGTTCAGTCCGCCTTCGCCCGGCAGTGCATCGACGAGATGTGCGCCTACCGTGTTGGCCGCTTCCGTCAGATAACCCAGCGTGGCACCCGTGTTGTCCGCGATCCATTGGCACACGGCCTGGATCTGCGCAAACTGCGGATGCTGGACCGCGCTGTTGCCAAGCAACACCACACGCTTCTCACCCGCCGACAACGACGCTGCAATGTCTTTCGCAGCCGCCGACGCTTCGTGCGAAGCAAACGCTTCCGGCACGGCAACACCCCGTGCTTCGGCCACCGCGGCAGCCAGACTGCCGAGGCGGTCGAGCCATTCCGACGGCGCCGCAACCACGCGATGCGCAGCCGGGATCAGCGAATCGTCATTGGTCGCATTCAGGAACGTGAGCATTGCCCCGCTCTTGGCGGCCTGACGCAGGCGTGCGGCAAACAGCGGATGATCGCGACGCAGGAACGATCCGACGACAAACGCCGTGTCGATATTCGTCAGGTCTGCGATCTTCATGCCAAGCCACGGCGCGCTGTCCCTGTCCGAAAGCGGCGCGGAGAAATCGCTCTGACGCAGACGGAAGTCGACGTTCGGCGTACCCACGCCTTCAGCAAACTGCTTCAGCAAATACAGTTCTTCGACGGTGCTATGCGGCGTAGCCAAAGCAGCGATCTGATTCGCGCCATGATCCGCCGTAATGCCCTTGATACCCTTCGCCACATATTCCAGCGCTGTTTGCCAGTCGGTCTCGATCCACTTGCCGCCCTGCTTCAGCATAGGCTGCGTGAGACGTTCGTCGCTGTTCAGCGATTCGTACGAAAAGCGATCCTTGTCCGAGATCCAGCATTCGTTGATGGCTTCGTTTTCCATCGGCAGAACACGCATCACGCGATTGTTCTTCACTTGCACGACCAGGTTCGCGCCGACGGAATCGTGCGGGCTGATCGACTTGCGGCGCGACAACTCCCACGTACGGGCGCTGTAGCGGAAAGGTTTGCTCGTCAACGCGCCGACCGGGCACAGGTCGATCATGTTGCCCGACAGTTCCGAGTCCACCGTCTTGCCAACGAACGACGTGATTTCCGAATGCTCGCCACGGCCCAGCATGCCGAGTTCCATCACGCCGGCCACTTCCTGACCGAAACGGACACAACGCGTGCAGTGAATGCAACGCGTCATCTCTTCCATCGAGATCAGCGGTCCGACGTTCTTGTGGAACACCACACGCTTTTCTTCGTTGTAGCGCGATTGCGACTTGCCGTAACCCACGGCCAGATCTTGCAACTGACATTCCCCGCCCTGATCGCAAATCGGGCAATCCAGCGGGTGATTGATCAGCAGGAATTCCATCACGGACTGCTGCGCCTTCACGGCCTTGTCCGATTTCGTGCGCACGATCATGCCCGCCGACACCGGCGTGGCACAGGCGGGAACCGCCTTCGGCATTTTCTCGACTTCGACCAGGCACATCCGGCAATTCGCCGCGATCGACAGCTTCTTGTGATAGCAAAAGTGAGGAATGTATGTATCGACCTTATGCGCAGCCTGGATCACCATGCTGCCTTCAGGCACTTCTACACTTTTGCCGTCGATTTCTAGTTCAACCATGATGGGGAACGGTCCTTGGCCTGATCACTGATCACGCGGTAAGCGCTTCGGACGTGTGCGCGTGGTGCGCATGTCCGTCGACGAGACAATGTTTATGCTCGACGTGATATTCAAATTCGTCCCAGAAGTGCTTCAGCATGCCGCGCACCGGCATGGCCGCCGCGTCGCCGAGTGCACAGATGGTGCGACCCATGATATTTTCGGCGACCGAGTTCAGCAGATCCAGGTCTTCCTTGCGCCCGAGCCCATGTTCGATCCGATGGACCACGCGATACAGCCAGCCCGTACCTTCGCGGCAAGGCGTGCATTGACCGCACGACTCTTCGTAGTAGAAGTACGAAAGACGCAACAGGGAGCGCACCATGCAGCGCGTTTCGTTCATCACGATCACGGCGCCCGAACCGAGCATTGAGCCGGCCTTTGCGATCGAGTCGTAATCCATGTCGGTTTTCAACATGATGTCGCCCGGAACCACCGGCGCCGACGATCCGCCCGGGATCACCGCTTTCACCGACTTGCCGCGCACACCGCCGGCCAACTCGAGCAAGGTCTCGAACGACGTGCCGAGCGGCACTTCGAAGTTGCCCGGACGATTGACGTCGCCGGCCACCGAGAAGATCTTCGTGCCGCCGTTGTTCGGCTTGCCGATCTCGAGATATTTCTGCGGGCCGATAGCCAACAGGAACGGCACGGCCGCGAACGTTTCGGTGTTGTTGATCGTGGTTGGCTTGCCATACACGCCGAAGCTCGCCGGGAACGGCGGCTTGAAGCGCGGCTGGCCTTTCTTGCCTTCCAGCGACTCTAGCAACGCAGTTTCTTCGCCGCAAATATATGCGCCGTAACCATGATGCGCGTGCAGTTCGAACGAGAAACCCGAACCGAGAATATTCGCACCGAGGTACCCGGCCGCACGCGCTTCTTCAAGCGCCTGTTCGAAGATCCGGTAGACCTCGAAAATCTCGCCGTGAATATAGTTGTAGCCGACCGTGATGCCCATGGCATACGCGCCGATGGCCATGCCTTCGATCAGCGAATGCGGATTCCAGCGCAGGATATCGCGGTCTTTGAACGTACCCGGTTCGCCTTCGTCCGAATTGCAGACGAGGTACTTCTGCCCCGGGAACTGGCGCGGCATGAAGCTCCACTTGAGCCCCGTCGGGAAACCCGCACCGCCTCGGCCACGCAAGCCTGACGCCTTGACGTCGGCAATGACCTGTTCTTGCGGAATTTTTTCTTCAAGGATGCGACGCAGCTGGGCATAACCGCCGCGCGCCACATAATCTTCGAGGTGCCAGTTTTCGCCGTTGAGACCGGCGAGAATCAGGGGCTGGATGTGGCGGTCGTGAAGAGACGTCATTTCGATAGTTCCTCGAGGAGCGTGTCGATCCGCTCGCGACTCATGAAACTGCACATACGATGATTGTTCACGAGCAACACGGGTGCATCGCCGCACGCGCCGAAACATTCACCTTCTTTCAAGGTGAATTTGCCGTCGGCGGTGGTTTCGCCAAAGTCGATGCCGAGCTTTTGCTTCAGATATTCAGCAGCGCTTTCCGAGCCGCCGTCGGGCCCGAGCTGGCACGGCAGGTTCGTACAGAGCGTGATCTTGTGTTTGCCGACCGGGGAAGTCTCGTACATGGTGTAGAACGTCGCCACTTCCTGCACTGCCACGGCGGGCATGCTGAGGTAATTGGCGACGAACTGCATCAGTTCCGGCGATAGCCAGCCGTGCTCTTCCTGAGCGACGGTCAACGCCGACATCACCGCGGACTGTTTCTGGTCCACGGGATATTTCGCGATCGCGCGATCGATTTCTTTCAGGCCTTCAGCTGAGATCATTTCAGACACGACTCTTTCAGTTCCTACCGAACGAAAACCCACCGCGCCCTTCTTTTGCGGCAGACCTGGCGTCCTGCTGTTGTTGGTTCGCCGACAAGCTCAGCGCTGTTGCGCGGGCATGCCGGCGTGGTGCGGCGCAGATTGCTCGCGACTGCATGTCAGCGATCGATCTCACCGAACACGATGTCCTGCGTGCCGATGATCGTCACCGCGTCCGCAATCATGTGACCGCGAGCCATTTCGTCAAGTGAAGCAAGATGCGCATAACCTGGAGCACGAATCTTCAGTCGATACGGCTTATTCGCGCCATCCGAAATCAGATAGATACCGAACTCGCCCTTCGGATGTTCGATTGCCGCATACGTCTCACCTTCGGGAACGTGAAAACCTTCCGTGAAGAGCTTGAAGTGGTGAATCAGCTCTTCCATGTTGGTCTTCATGCCCACGCGCGACGGCGGCGCAATCTTGTGATTGTCGACCATCACCGGGCCTGGATTCTTACGAAGCCAGTCAATACATTGTTTCGCGATGCGGGTGGACTGACGCATTTCTTCCACGCGCACGAGATAACGGTCGTAGCAGTCACCGTTCACGCCGACTGGAATGTCGAAATCCAGTTGATCGTAGACTTCATATGGCTGCTTCTTGCGCAGATCCCATTCAATGCCTGAGCCGCGCAGCATCGCGCCGGTCATGCCGAGCTGCATTGCGCGCTCAGGACTGACCACGCCGATGCCCACCAACCGTTGCTTCCAGATACGGTTATCGGTCAGCAGCGTCTCGTACTCGTCGACGCACTTCGGAAACCGGCCGAAAAACTCTTCGATAAAATCGAGCAACGAACCCTGACGGGTTTCGTTCATCCGCGACAACGCCTTCGCATTGCGGATTTTCGACGCTTTGTATTGCGGCATTGCGTCAGGCAGATCGCGATATACGCCGCCCGGACGGTAATACGCGGCGTGCATCCGGGCACCGGAGACCGCTTCGTACACGTCCATCAAATCTTCGCGTTCACGGAACGCATACAAAAACACCGCCATGGCGCCGACGTCGAGCGCGTGCGAGCCGATCCACATCAAGTGGTTCAGCACGCGCGTAATTTCGTCGAACAGCACGCGGATATATTTCGCGCGAATGGGGATGTCGATGCCGAGCAGTTTTTCAATCGCCAACACGTAGCCGTGTTCGTTGGCCATCATCGACACGTAGTCGAGACGGTCCATGTACGGCACGGACTGAATGAAGGTCTTCGATTCCGCGAGCTTTTCAGTCGCGCGGTGCAACAGCCCGATATGCGGATCGGCGCGCTGAATCACTTCGCCGTCCAGTTCCAGCACGAGGCGCAGCACACCGTGCGCGGCCGGGTGTTGCGGGCCGAAATTGAGCGTGTAGTTCTTGATCTCTGCCATGGCGTTCTCTTAGTGTTTCAGACCGCCATAGCGGTCCTCGCGGATCACTCGCGGCGTGATTTCGCGCGGCTCGATCGTCACTGGCTGGTACACGACGCGCTTCTCTTCCGGGTCGTAACGCATTTCGACATAACCCGACACCGGGAAGTCCTTGCGGAACGGATGGCCGATAAAGCCGTAGTCGGTGAGAATGCGGCGCAAGTCCGGGTGGCCTTCGAAAACGATACCGAACAGGTCGAATGCTTCCCGTTCGTACCAGTTCGCCGACGACCAGACGTCGACAGCCGAAGGCACGATAGGCACTTCGTCGTCCGGTGCGAACACGCGCACGCGCAGACGCCAGTTGTTCGCAATCGAAAGAAGATGGAGGACGGCCGCGAAACGCGGGCCTTCGTAGGCGCCTTCGCCGTACGTGGAGTAATCCACGCCGCACAGGTCTACGAGTTGCTCGAAGCCGAGCGAACGGTCGTCGCGCAGCTTGAGTATCGCGTCGGCGTAGTTCGCTGCCTTGACGACGATGGTCAGTTGCCCGAGCGACTCGGTGATGCTTTGCAGGCGGTCGCCGAACGCCGCCTCGAGGTTCGCTTTCAGGGTCTCGAGTTTGCTTGCCATATTGGGGAGGCTCTGGCCTTGGTGACGCTTAATGGAACTTCAGGGACTTCAACGCCGGGACTTCAACGCCACTGACTGACGTGCTTACGTGCGCCATGACTGATCGGCGCACATATTAACGACAATTACTGACGAGCGATGGTGCTGGTGCGGCGAATCTTCGCCTGCAACTGAATCACGCCATACACCAGCGCTTCAGCCGTCGGCGGGCATCCGGGCACGTAGACATCGACCGGCACGATCCGGTCGCATCCGCGCACTACCGAATACGAATAGTGATAGTAACCACCGCCGTTGGCGCACGAACCCATGGAGATGACCCAACGCGGCTCGGCCATCTGGTCGTAGACCTTGCGCAGCGCCGGCGCCATCTTGTTGCACAGCGTGCCGGCGACGATCATCACGTCCGACTGCCGCGGACTCGGACGAAACACGACGCCAAAACGGTCCAGATCGTAGCGGGCAGCACCCGCATGCATCATCTCGACCGCACAACACGCCAAGCCGAACGTCATGGGCCACAGCGAACCCGTGCGCGTCCAGTTGATCAGTTTGTCAGCCGTGGTGGTGACAAACCCTTCCTTCAAGACCCCTTCGATACTCATTTGCTTTCACTCCAGATGGGTAGCCAGCCAAAGCTACCCAGCAATCCGGTGATCTTCAACCCACTCGTTACGCCGTTACTCCCAGTCCAGCCCACCCTTTCTCCAGATGTAGGCGAAGCCAAGAAGAAACTCGAGCAGAAAAACCATCATTGACAGGAAACCGGGCCAGCCGACATCGCGCAGGGCAACGCCCCACGGAAACAGGAACGCGGTTTCGAGGTCGAAAATAATGAACAGAATAGCGACGAGATAGTAGCGCACATCAAACTTCATACGAGCGTCTTCGAATGCCTCGAAGCCGCACTCGTAAGGCGCGTTCTTTTCAGTGTCAGGCTTATTGGGACCGAGGATCTTACCGATGCTGACCAGCGCGATACCTAAACCGGTGCCTACGACAAGGAACAGCAAGACGGGATAATAGGCTGAGAGATTCACGACTATCCTCAAATCGGTTTGATCTGGTGTGCCGGCCGGGACGACTGCCCCGCCGATTTTCAACTAAAGCCGAGAAACATGCACAAGAGGCCCTGAGCAAATTCACTCGCCAGAAGTGACAATGCCAGCCGAAGCAATGCATGCGGCTGGCATTGGATAACTTTTGGTGCCGACGGCGAGACTCGAACTCGCACAGCTTTCGCCACTACCCCCTCAAGATAGCGTGTCTACCAATTTCACCACGTCGGCACTGTCTTGCAATCCGGAAAAACAACTTCTTATTGCCGGGAATCGCTTCAAGAACAAAATTATAACCGGGTTAACCAGTTTGTTCAACGCACAAAAAGCGTTCCAGGCGAAAAATTATTTCGGAACGTCAGAGCCGGGACCCGACGATGCAACCGGTGCCGAAGCGGCTGCCGAACCGGACCCGCCGACGGCCGGATGAACTGCGGGCGCGGTCATTGCAGCCCCGCCCAGCAAGCCTGCGGAGGCTGCCGGCTTGTAGCTGCCGAGGTAGGTCAGCGTCAGTGTCGAGATGAAAAACACGGCAGCGAGCACGGCCGTCGTACGCGACAGGAAGTTGGCCGAACCGGTTGCCCCGAACAGGCTTCCCGACGCGCCGCTGCCGAACGCCGCGCCCATGTCGGCGCCTTTGCCGTGCTGCAGCAATACCAGTCCGATAACACCAAACGCCGACAACAACTGGACGACGATAATCAAAGTCTTTAAATACAGCATTACGTTCACCCGACTCTTTAATGTTCACGTGACACTGTTGCGTCACGCTTTTAATGCTTACATTTCGAAAGCTTAAACTCGGCGATTAAACCGAAACGTTTTGTGCCGCCTGGCAAATCGCAAGAAAATCTTTCGACTTCAGCGATGCGCCGCCAATCAATCCGCCGTCGATGTCCTGTTGAGCGAATAACTCTTCCGCGTTCTCCGGCTTGACGCTGCCGCCGTACAACACCGGCACGTCCGCCGCTG
>DASYLW010000472.1:0-10157 GCA_036009385.1 Caballeronia sp. | reverse complement strand
GCCCGGATCTTTATCGCCGTTAAGCATGTACGTGTTGGTCATGCGCGGCATGGGCAAGGCGGCATACGACTCGCGCCGCGCGTTGCCCGTCACCGGCATTTTCATGAGGCGTGCATTCAGCGAATCCTGAATATAGCCTTTTAGAATGCCGTCCTCGATCAAGGTCGTGCATTGCGTAGGATTGCCTTCGTCGTCGATATTCAACGAACCGCGCCGGTTCGGCAGCGTGCCGTCGTCGACAACGGTTACGCCCTTCGCTGCGACCCGTTCACCGATTCGCCCCGCAAACGCCGACGAGCCCTTGCGGTTGAAGTCGCCTTCCAGCCCGTGGCCAATCGCTTCGTGCAGCAGCACGCCGGGCCAGCCCGGTCCGAGCACGACGGTCATTGCACCTGCAGGCGCCGGACGTGCATCGAGATTAACAAGCGCCGCGTGCACGGCTTGATCGACGTAATGGGACAGGATTTCGTCGGTGAAATAGGCGTAGTCGTAACGCCCGCCGCCGCCGCCGCTACCCATTTCGCGACGACCGTCCTTTTCGGCGATCACGGTCACGGACACACGAACCAGCGGCCGGATGTCCGCGGCCAGTGCGCCGTCGCTGCGCGCAACCAGCACGACGTCGTATTCGCCCGCGAGACCGGCCATGACCTGGACAATGCGCGGATCGCGGCCACGCGCCATTTTCTCGACACGTTCGAGCAGCTTCACCTTCGCGGTGGCATCGAGCGACGTGAGCGGATCAGACGGCAGATAGAGATCGCGGCCGAACACGCCGGTCAGTGAACTAGCCGACTTGATCTTGTGCTTGCCGCCGCCGGCCTTTGCGATCGCGCGCGTGGCGACCGCCGCCTGACGGATGGACTCCGCCGACAAGTCGTCTGAATACGCAAACGCCGTCCGGTCTCCCGACACGGCGCGTACGCCCACACCTTGATCGATGCTGAAGCTGCCCGATTTGACGATGCCTTCTTCCAGGCTCCACGCTTCGCTGCGCGTGGACTGGAAATAGAGATCCGCGTAGTCCACGCGGTGCGTGAAGATCTCGGCCAGCGTGCGCGTAATAGTGGATTCGTCGAGGCCGTAGGGCGTCAACAGGATCTCTTTCGCGGTGGCGAGATTTCGGATGCCGGGTTCGATGATGTTCATTCGTTGCCTGTGGCGAAGTCTATGGGGTTTAAACGCATTCTAACGTTGGAGTATTTATGCCACACCCTGACCAGATGGAGGGGGGCTCCCAAAAAAACAAGCTAGCCCAAAACGCGATGCCGCAGGGCCGGAAGGCTTTGGCGGACGGACGCAATTCGCGCGGCATCAATTGCTCCGGCTGCCACGCCCGCACCTTCTTTCACCACGGCAACGATCTCGCCCCATGGGTCGATCAGCATGCTGTGGCCCCAGGTCCGGCGGCCGTTTTCGTGTTTGCCGCCTTGCGCGGCAGCTAGCACATAGCATTGGTTTTCCACTGCACGTGCCTTGAGAAGCGTTTCCCAGTGGGCCTCGCCGGTGGTGTACGTGAACGCGGAAGGCACCACCATCAACGCGCAATCGCCCATCTTGCGGTACAGCTCGGGAAAGCGCAGGTCGTAACACACCGACAACCCCACGCGCCCGAATGGCGCATCAAACGTACGCACTTCGCTTCCCGGACAGATCGTGCGGGCTTCGTCGAAGGATTCCGTGCCTTTCTCGAAGTTGAAGAGATGAATCTTGTCGTAGCGGGCAACCTGCTTGCCGGTTGGATCGAAGACCAGGGTGGTATTAAGCACGCGCGCCGCTTCAGCCGATTGCAGCGGCAGGGTGCCGCCGATCACCCACACTCTATGTTCGCGCGCCGCGTCCGCCAGAAACTGCTGAATCGGCCCATGGCCGGGTGTCTCGCGGATCGCGAGCTTGTCTGTGTCCTTGAAACCCATGTAGCAGAAATATTCCGGCAGCAGGACGAGCTGTGCGCCACCGCGCGCGGCTTCGGCAATCAGCTGCCCGGCTTCCGCAATGTTGCGTTCACGATCCGGCGCACTCACCATTTGCAGCGCGGCGACGCGGAACGTGCCAGGAGTGCCTTCGCTTGATCTTTCGCTCATGTCAGCCTGCTAAAAAAGGGCGCGATGATAACCAGAATTCGTGATCGAACTGTGATCAAAGCCGCCTGCCGCCAGCCAGCGGGGTCTCCTCTGAAACACGATCAAGCGCTCAGTTGGGCGCGGCTTCAGCGGGAATTTCGATCTTACCCTGATCGCCTTTCACCCGCTGAATGACGGGTTTCGACCACGAACCGGTAATGGAATAGTCAATTGTGAACGCTTTTCCAATCGACTTCGAGAGCACCAGATCGGCCACCAGCGTGCCGAGCCCGAGCAAAGGATTGATCACCGCCGCGCCCAGCGCCACGGCGCCCGCGCTGATGGTCGGGATGACCTTCGCGTGCAGGTCCTGGGTTTCCTTCGGCAAATTGACCAGCCCTTTCAGCTCAACGCGTGCCGGCGCCGTGATCATCGTGAAATCATTGGTGCGGCCGATGCCATTCTGAATCGTGCCCGAGCCGGTGATCTTTTCGAACGGCAGCCCTTTGCCGACCACGTCCTGGAAATTCAGCGTGAGGAAGTGAGCAAGACTCTGCAGGCTAAGGACGCCGAGCAGCTTGGCCGCGCCGGGATTGACCTTGAGAATCTGACCGTGGTGCAAGTCGACGTTCAGTCGGCCGTTGAGTGTGGGAAGGTCGACCGCGGCCGGGCTGCCGTCCCAGCCAAGCTGGCCCGTCAAGGTGCCTTTGCCATTTTTCACCGTGCGCGGCAGGCCCAGCCGTTCGACCAGCGCACCGGCATCCGTGATGTCCAGCTTGAAATCCAGCGCGGTGCGGCGAGGGGCGTTGTCGTCGGCGTTGGCTGGAAAACCGACGGGACCGCTGATCGTGCGCCAGTTGGCCGTAGCAGATAGCGTCGCGTCCGGGTTGCTCAAGTCCAGCTTGTCCAGATACCAGACTGGCACCTTGTTTTCCACGTCATTGTGGGCGTCCACTTCAAGGCGTCCGATCGTGCGCCCGCGCACCACGAGTTCGTTTACGATCAAATCGATGGACGGCATGTTGGCCGGCGGCTTGCGGATCATCTGTCCAACCAGGTCGGTTTCCTCCTTCCCCGGAATCACCACCTTCGTGAACCGCGCTTGCAACGCACCCGGACTGCCCTTCGTTGCGCCCGGCGTCCATTCGGCATTGCCCGTGACCTGATCCGACGCAATGTTCGCCTGCCACTTGCGGTCATCGCCGAGATTTGCGCCTATCGCCACATCTTCCCAGCGCCGGTTGAGCAGCTTGATCGTGGCGAAATGCAGCGCGAAGCGTTTGGGGATGAATTGCTTCACCGCCTGCGATTGCATCTTCGGATCCGGTTGCGGCAACGGTCCCAATTCGGCGATCAGCTTGCGCCACGCATCGGCGTCGAGTTCGTCGATATCCGCCGCCGCCGTCACGCCCTGCGCCGGCAGATCGGCCGGTTTGTTCACGCCAATAGCACCCCGTTCCACGATCGGCATTTCCTTAGCCGTTTGCTTGAGCAGGTAATGCGCATTCACCGGGCCGAACGCGAGCGTCGCGTCGTGCTCCTGAGGCGACCCGGCGACCGGCGTGAACGTGAACGAGACAGGCATGGGCGTGCCCTCGCTCTTGTTGAACGGAGCCGGGAAATCCAGGCCGAGGCCGGTCAAATCGGAGTTCGCCTCGACTTGCGGCAACGCGTTTTTCACACCATGCACACGCAGCGCGTAAGGCGCGGTGCCGCTGATGTGCTTGAGAATCTGCGCGGCTTGCGCCTGATCGTGGGCATTCAGGCTTTGGACAGCGTCCCCGCCAATGCGGCCATTTATGTTGAAGGCGTAACTTCCGTCGGGTTTTACACCACCGGTGCCGCGCACATCGCCGCCAAGGAATTTCGCCGTGAGGCCATCGAGCGATGCGGTTTTCTCGCCGAACCGCGTCCGCCCCTTGAGGTTCGACAGCGGTGGCAACGCACCGTATGCGAGCTCATTGCCGTTGAACGTGAGCGCGCCTTTGTAACCCACGTGCGGCCGTACGCCGGGCGGCGGCGCAACCCGCGGTATTTCCAGTTGCAGCGCAAGCGCGGCGTTACCGGTTGCATGGATTTTCGTCGACACATGATGTGAAAGCGCGCCAAGCGAGCTGTCTTCCACGTAGTGAAGCATGTCGGTGACCGGGCCGTGCGCGTCGGCGTCGATCACCAGTTTAGATTCGCGATTTCCCAGGTCTTCAATGCGTCCCGTCGTCTTGACCACGCTCACGCCGAGGTAACGGCCGCGTGAAATATCGAATCCCAGCTTGTTTTCGGCGAGATGAAACGTTCCGTCGATACCGTCAAACGCCGGCCACACATTCGGCGTGCCGTTTGCCATGGTCTTGGGCGGATAGGGCGTTGGCTCGAACTTGCCGCCGGTGAACGGCGCGACGATGCGGAACTGGCCGGCATCGGGGAAACGCGAATAGGGGAATTTCGTCAGGTCACCATGGATCTCGATGGTGCCATTGCGCGAGATACCGGCCTGCAACGCGTGACCCAGATACAGGCGCAACTTTTCGCTGATGCTGGTCGGCAGATAGTGCACGAGGCTCGTTACATTCAGGCGCGCGGCCCGGGCCTTGAGATCGAGGTAACCACGGCCCTCACCTTCGTTCCGGTAATCCGCGGTCGCGCTCGCTTCGGCGTCCGCGTTCCTGACGTGCAGCGTCTCCACGTGCGCGGTGATCGCCTTGTGCGGCTTGCCGGGCGCCTCAGCGAGGGTCCAGGTTACGCGGCCGTCGATCTGATCGAGCATGAGACGCGGGTTATCGAAGACGCCGGGCAGGGTGATCGCGGTATTTTTTGTATCGATGACCGCGCTGCCGTGATCCTGATCGGCATCAATACTGCCCCAAAGGTTCTCGACGCCCGGAATCCCGGCCCGCGGATGGTTGTTGATCGTCAATCCCGGCGGCGGTTCCTGGGCCTGAACGCTTACGCCACGCAAGTCGCCCTTCACCGTGTAGCGCATTGGCGGCTCGGCACCCGTCTGCCGCTGAGCCAGCATTTGAGCGTGCGTCGCCGGTCTGGGCCGCTCGGTTTGCAGCGTGTAGTTGGCAATCTGACCACGCGGATTGAAGCGGATCAGATCGTTTTGCGCCTTCGACGGCAACGGCAGCGCGCGCGCGAATTCGCCGAGAATGCCGAGATCGACGACATCCCCCGCCACGCCGAACAGCTGCCCGCGCTGCAAGGTCGCCGCGCGGTAATTCCCGGTCAGCGTATGCAAGGCGAGGAGGCGAGACACCGGCGTGCCGTCAGCGAGCGGCGGCTGGCCGAGTTCTGCGTGCAGGTTCGCGAGGTGCAGCGTGTATTCGTCGTCCTTTTGCGCCAGATCCCAGCGGAAGCTCGCGATCGGCACGTCGAGACGCGGCTGCGTTGGACGCACGCGCAACGCGATCTCGGAGCCGGTCAGGTCGCCGCCCGCTGTTTGCAGCTTGCCGCTCGCGAAGTCAATCCAGATGCGGTTATCGAAGCGTCCGCTGTAGGTCGCGAACGGCATCGTCACGTATTGCGCGAGCACGGGCAGATCAACGGGACCGGTCGACAGATACGCCTGGCCCGTCCAGTTTGCCGGCCGGCCGGGCACACTGAAGTGCGGCGTGCGAAAGTCCGCGCGAAAATCGAGCGGTCCGCGCAGCAGGTCGCCGTCGGGAGGCGCCTGCAACGCCACTCGATGATGCGTGCCGTCGTTGAGAATAGCGAGCTTGATGCGCTTGAGCGCGAGTTCCGGGGCGTCGCGCTCGCCGTCGTGCCAGCGCAGCGTGCCGTCGCGCAACACGATAGCTTGCTGTCTTAGCAGCCAGGTCATGAACGCGTCGTTGCCTGTGCGTTTCGCCTGGATCGGCACCCCGGCCACACTGAAGGTCCCGTCGGCGGCCCGCGAGATGACGACATCGGGGCCATCGACGGTGAGATTCGAGAGCAACGGAATGGGTCCCAGCAGCGAGCGCCACGCGACGGTCGCACTGGCATGCGGCACGGCGAGACCCGGCGTGCCGTCGGCCGCGTCAATCCTGAGATTGTCGATATCGAATGAAGGCTGCAGGCCGGTCCACTTCGCCGTAATACGCCCGATGCGCAACTGCGCGTGGATCTTCGACGAGACCATTTGTTCGATGCGCGGCCTGAACACATCGATCTGGGGAAGCAGCGCGTAACGCAGCGTGAGATAGATCCCGGCAACCGCGAAATAGACCACGGCAACCAGCACCAGAAGGACTTTGAGCGCCCGCGACAACGCGAGCTCGGCGCGACCACCTAGCTTCACGGGTACAGCTACGGGTGGGTCGGCTAGTTCCTTTCGGTCGGACATGCTGCGGCGGGTCGGCGATATGGTAGGTTTTCGAGATTTGACGTTGAAATGTAACACAGCGCGCAGTGCAAAAAACTGCGGGAACACGCTACGATGCGGCCGCTAAGCCGCGCCGGATGGCGTTTTACGCCTTTATGGCACGCGTGCCGCAGAAGCCCCGGCTCACTGCCGGACTTGATTCAGAGCAATGACTGAGCCCGACCTTTCATGACCGACGCCGTTTTGCTGAGTGCCAGCGCTTCCCACTATGCCGCGCGCGTGTATGCCGCGCGTCCCGAATTGCCGGCGCAGGTGGCCGAATGGTCGAAAGCGCCGATCCGCCGCGCGTGGATAGAAGCGCGGTTGGACGCCTTGTGCGACGCGTGTTCGGCGGGCGGCCGGCTTGATGAAGCCGCGCTCAAGACTGCGTTGAGGCGGTTGCGCATCGAGGTCTTTTGCACCGTGATGGAACGCGATCTCGCTGGCCTCGCGCACGTTGCCGAAGTGACGGGCGCGATGACCGATCTTGCCGAGCTGACCATCCAGCGGGCGCTCGCGGTGCTATCGGCGGATCTGGAAGTCACATTTGGTGAGCCACGCGGGCCTGACGGACAGCGCTTGACGCTGGGTGTGGTGGGAATGGGAAAGCTCGGTGGACGTGAGTTGAACGTGTCGTCGGATATCGATCTGATCTTTGTCTATGAAGAAGACGGGGAGACGACTGGCGGCGAACGCGCGGCGTTATCGACGCAGGAATATTTTACGCGGCTTGGCCGCAAGCTCATAGGCGCATTGGCCGAGGTGACGGAAGACGGTTATGTCTTTAGAGTCGATATGCGGTTGCGGCCGAACGGCGATGCCGGTCCGATCGCGTGCGGGCTCGGCATGCTCGAAGAATATTTCTACGTGCAGGGCCGCGAGTGGGAACGGTACGCGTGGATCAAGGGGCGGCTGGTGTCAGAGGGCGAGAGCGAAGCGGCGCAGCGGCTGGCAAAGCTGCTCGACGCGCTCGCCAAACCATTCATTTACCGGCGGTATCTCGACTACGGGGTGATCAGCGCGATTCGTGCGCTGCATGTGCAGATCAGGCAGGAAGCGCAGCGGCGCGCGTCAATGCGCCCCGACAAAGCCGACGACATCAAGCTCGGCCGTGGCGGCATCCGGGAGATCGAATTCAGCGCGCAGGTGTTTCAATTGATCCGCGGGGGCCAGATTGCCGATCTGCGGATCCGCCCGACGTTGTTGGTGCTGAATCGCGCGGCGGCGCATGGGTTGATATCGGCGAACGTATGTAGCGAACTCACCGAGGCGTACTTGTTCCTGCGCAAGCTCGAGCACCGCTTGCAATATAGAAACGATGCGCAAACGCACGCCATGCCGGTTGCGCCGGACGATCGCGCAATGCTTGCCGACGCAATGGGTTTCTCTGATTACCCGGCGCTCACGGACGAACTGGAGGCGCACCGGGCGCGCGTTGAGCATCAGTTCGACCAGATCTTCGCCGACAAGGTGAAGGGATACGGCGGCTGTGCGGTTCCGGAAGATTCGGCGGCGTCGTGGATCTGGAGCAGCGCGCTCGCTGACGACAGCGCCGAGGAACAGTTGGTCGAGCGCATGACCGAATTGGGTTTCACCGACGCCACCGCCGTGCTCACGCGTCTGCGCACCGTATGGAAGTCGACGAGATACGAAGGTTTGCCTGAGCGCAGCCGGGAACGATTCGACATCGTCGCGCAACGTGCGCTTGAAGCCGCGAAGGCCGTCGAGCCGCCCGAGCGGCGGGGCGACACCATTGCCCGGCTGTTCGACCTGCTCGAAGCGGTCAGCCGCCGCGGCGCTTATCTCGCGTTGCTCACCGAATATCCGGCGGCGCTCGAGCGGGTGTTGTCGGTGCTTGGCGCGTCGCGTTGGGCGGCTGGATATCTGATCCGCCATCCGCAGCTTCTTGACGAATTGCTCGACGACGAAGTGATCGCGAGCCCTTTTGACTGGGCGCAATTTCGCGAATCCTTGCGTGCGCAGATTGCTGCCGCCGATGGCGCCGAGCAACAGATGAACTTGCTGCGGCACGCACACCAGGCAGAAGTGTTCCGCATTCTGCTAATCGATCTGGGCGGCAAGCTCACGGTCGAGCATGTGAGCGACCTGTTGTCGGCGCTGGCCGATGCCGTGCTCGATGTCACTATCGAAACAGTGTGGTCGCAGTTCCCGAAGCGCCACCGCGACGTGCCGCGTTTTTCTGTGATCGCTTACGGAAAGCTGGGTGGGAAGGAGTTGGGTTACGCGTCTGACCTGGACTTGATCTTCCTTCACGATGACCCCGACGAATCTGCGTCCGATATCTACGCCACGTTCGCGCGCCGGCTGATCACGTGGCTCACTACGGCAACGGGTGCGGGCACGTTGTTCGATATCGACTTGCGGCTGCGTCCGAATGGCGAGTCGGGCTTGCTGGTGACGAGCCTGGAATCGTTCCGGCGTTATCAGATTCGTGAAGGCGATGCTGCGAATACGGCGTGGGTCTGGGAACATCAGGCGTTATCGCGGGCGCGTTATTGCGCCGGCGATGCCGAGATTGGCGAGCGTTTCGAGGAGATTCGCGCCCAGGTTCTCACCATGCCGCGAGACGCCGCTGCGTTGGCGCAAGAGATTGTCGCGATGCGCGAGCGGGTGGATGCCGGGCATCCCAACCGGAGCAAATTGTTTGACCTGAAACACGACCGCGGCGGGATGGTGGACATCGAGTTCATCGTGCAGTACTGGGTGCTGATGCACGCCCGCGAAGACGCTGCATTTGTGCGGAACATGGGCAATATTTCGCTGCTGCGACTGGCCGCCGGGTTCGGGCTGATGAGTGCCGAGGAGGCGGAAACGGTGGCGGCTGCGTATCGGCGGTATCGGAAGTTACAGCACACGCTGAGACTTGACGGGATGGAGAAGGCGCGGGTTGAGCCAGACGTTGTGGTGGCGGAGAGGGAGGCGGTGACGGAGCTTTGGAAGCGGGTGTTTGGGGAGTAGCGGCTTTGTTTGACCCCTGCGGCAGGGCTGGACGTTGAAACGTGATCCCGGCTTCGGCCGGGATTTTTTATCGCGGCCATTGCTCCTACTTCACCAGGCGAATCGGGGTCGCTTTGTACTCAGCGACGGTTTCGTCATTGGTCAGCAAGGTGATGCCCTCAACTGTCGCTTGCGCGATCAGCAGCCGATCGACAGGGTCTTTGTGATAGTCGGGCAAGTTGCCCACCGCCGCCGTGTGCGCGCCGCTGATGGCCAGCTCGATATAGCCGTTGTCCAGCAGCGACCGGCGGAAGTGCGCGTCGACTTTGAAGTCCGGTCTGCGGAGTCTGTTCTTGATTGCCACTTCGCAAACGCTGGCCGCGCTGAACAGCAGTTCGTTTTCCTCATCTTCGATCAGCGTGCGCGCTATCGTTGGATAGCGAGCCATTCGGGCGAACGTCCGCGCTTGCAACTGCCGTCCGCAACAGTAAATGCGTGTCGAGCAATAGTTTCATTCGTCACAGCCAAACATCGCTGCGATCTCGTCGTGGCCCAAATTGTTGAATGTCTGCGCATCGGGCACGGTGACCTGGCCGGCGAGGAAGCCGATGCGCTTCTTCTTGGCCGGTACCTCAGCGTCTATGGCGATCATGCGCACCATCGGCTTGCCCGCTCTGGCGATTACAACGGATTCACCCTGCACCGCTTTCTCAGCCGCGACAGGTTGGTTTTGGCCTCGTGCATGTTGACAGTGATGGTAGACATGGCGCTCTCGTAGACTTAGCTAGGTTAGC